>JANXZU010000049.1 GCA_025355345.1 Syntrophaceae bacterium | reverse complement strand
ATCTAAACAATATTTCTGAAAAAGAAGTTGCTTTTGTCGTCAATAAACTTAATAATCGACCACGAAAGTGCCTCAACTACCAGACTCCCCATGAGGTCTTTTCTTTAGCTAAATGTGGTGCACTTTGAACTGGAATTCACCGTTCTTTATTTTATGGCTTACCCCAATATTATATTTCATCAATCCCGATACTTTTTAAATATTCAAAAGTGCTGTTATAATATTCTGGATTTCTAGTTAAATCTTCAATATTCCCTTCAGGAACTACTATTACCATGCCTTGACGAGCTCTAGTTAATAGAACCCTATACGCATTAATAAGATACTTTTTCCTGTCTTCCTTATGAATGTTTTGCCACTTACTTCCTACAAAGGAGAATGTTTTCCATCCGCTTTTAGAATATCTTAAATCGCCATCCCAAGTGACACAAACCCAATCAAGTTCTAAACCCTGTATATCGAACTCGGTTGCAACATCTTCTAAATAATATGAAGAACGAACATCATCTTTTCCATCCAAGAACCAGTTTACTGGATTCATCGGCGATTTTACATCTATTGCAAGTGGTTTCAATCTTTGAGCTTGAGATGAAACTACAATTCCATATCTTTCTGAACCTCTTGCTTTTTCCTTTAACCAAGATTTCGCCTTGTTTAAATCTCTTGTTAATACAATGGGATATTTATTAGAAATTAAAGAATATGCCTTTCGTGAATTATTTCTATCAATATCTAAAACTTGTTTAACAAATAATGAAACATTTTCAGCTCTAAAAGAACGCATTGAAACTGATAAGTGTAAATTTTCATCAAATTTGGTTACACATTTTTCTTTTAATATATTAATTGTCTCCACCGCAGAGTATTCGCTATCTGTTAAATGCGGTGAAATACAAACTTCCCACATAGGAAAAGAAAAATAAATTGCATTTAGCCATTCAGAAATACCCGCTTCACCTGTATTAATTTCTTGCCCACCGCCAACTAAACATACAATAACGGCCCAATCTTTATGTCTTTCAAGGCAAGAAATTAGAAACTCTGGCTCAGAGTATTTAAAATTGGGTTGATTCTTTTTTCTTTTCATAAAATTCACGGTTTGCTCTTTGTTCCATGCTCTCTGCGCCTCGTCAAATATCGCAACGTGGTCATATGGTGGTTTAGGGTCTACTAAATAAGCATCTCGATAATGGTGAATAATCTGGATGAAAGCCTTTACGCCTTCTCTTGCGACACCTTTCGTTATTTTATTTCCTAATTGTTTTTCGTTTTGGACTTTATCCCTTGTTAATGCTTCTTGAAGTATCGCTACCAAAGGAGCATTACCCGATAAAAATACGCTGGCAGCACCTTTTTCTTTATCTAAATGCGTAGTGGCAACATTTAATCCGACAAGCGTTTTCCCTGCGCCAGGCACACCGGTAACAAAACAAATTACTTTTTTACTATTTGTTTTTGCGTAATTAATGATCTGCGAAATAGATTCTGTTGTAAGACGTAAATTTACAGCATCTGCATCGTTGCGCGTAATGTTTTTAACAGAATGATTATTGTAAAGCGAAATGGCGGCTTCAATAATTGTTGGTGTTGGTGCATAACTCCCTTTCGCATACTCATCACCATTAAGTAGACTTTTATCAGAAAAGAAAGCTAGCGATTTGTGAATTACATCACGTAAATCTTTTTTGTTTGATTTTATTGGTAAAACTAAGTTGTCGTTGTGAGATGTTGTGCAAATTTCGATAAAAGATTTTTTTGCATCTGATGCAACCAAAATAGGCACTAAAAGGGCATTATGACTTGGTTTGTGAAAGTTTTTTAAGTCGAGTGCATAGTCCCAGACCTGATCAATATTAGATTTTAAATATTCTTTTTCTCCAATCTTAAACTCAATAACAAATACAACATTTTCAATAATTAGCAAGCAATCCACTCTTTTCCCCATTCTTGGGATGGAAAATTCAAAAAAAATAGTACCATTCAAATCTTCCAATGCACTTTTCAGCATCGGAATTTGATTTTCCCAGGACTTGATCGTATTTGTATTTGAGTCGAATTGATTTGAAAGCGTAATATTACCGATAATTTCTTCGGTACTTTTTTTTAGAAATGCTTCTATGGAATCCCTATAGTAATAATTTAACATTTTCTTTTCTTAAAAAGAGTGATGCTAAAAATTTCTATTTGCACTTTTTGTTTGTATCGTGCAATTCTTTAGCATGTATAAGTAACTAAATTTATAAATTTTAAAGAAAACAAAATAAATGTGTCCTTTGTCAGTCCTTGAAATATAAGCCTTCTTGCATCCAATACACATTTAAATATTCTAATTTCTTACCTGGCATATTACAACTTCTAAAATACAATGCAACTATTAAATACATCAGGGACAAGGCACAAGAGTTAATAAGCACAGGGTAATCCTCGCAGTAACATTAACCATGCGCAGATTTAGGTCTTGTTCTTATTGAAAAGGCAGGTTCATTTACCACCATGCTTTCAGTCCATCATCCCACTGCGGTCAATTCCATTGTGGTCCATTGGATTATAGGGAATTATAACCTGCAACAGGATATCTTCCTTCCGTTCCCAAATGACTGCTGTGTAATCGGGCAGCATTTCATAGTAGCCGTGCACTTTGCCCTCGCTGTCCCTGATAATGAATTTGCCCATGTGGTAAGTCCTGCTTGACTGCTCGTGTTTGAGTAAACTATCGAGGTTTTTTAAGCACTCTTCGCGGGGGTAGTCTGTACTGATTTTTCCTTCCGGCAAGACATAGACAAATCCGGCATTGGGATCATTTGGTTCGCCTAATGGTAATCTCAGAACTACAATTTTTTCATACTTTTTGTCCGGTATTATGCTGATTTCCTCACTTTTGATGACCTTGCCATAAGAAGCGCAGCCGCTGACTAATACCAGCGTGCCCAGCCCGGCTATCGTGTTCTTCATATATTTATTAATCTTCATCACGGACCTCCTTTCGATAACAAAACCAGCAAACTTCAGTCGCAGTGAACAGCAAGCCAGATGGTCTCCTGCTCCTGGACTGTCCACTCTACCCGATGACGGACATGTTTTTCAATATGAATGTAATCACCGGGTTTCATATTGATGGGTTGAGGTTGATTTTCAAAACGAAGATTAGCCTCTCCCTTCAAAAGCACAACCAGTTCATTGTCAGCTTGATCGTACCAAAAACCTTCCGGTGAAGAATGCCCTTGGGAAACAATTCTTTCGATCCGAAGATTGGAGGTCTGCAGAATGGTTTCAACAAGCTCGTCCTTTAGCTCATCCGGTATATCGGCAAAGAGATTTTTTGGGGTTATAGGCATAATGTTTCATCACTTCTTCTTTTCATTCAGAAGGTTCAAAATAACTTTAATCATTATATCTTTTTCCGAAGGTTTGCTCGCGGCTATCATCAGCGTCAGAGCGACCAGCGCGTTATCATCAATGCGTTTGCTTCCGTCTTTGCACAACAAAATGCCACTTTTTTGGAGGAAACAGACGAACAGTGCCGCGGCAATGCGCTTATTACCATCAACAAAACTGTGGTTCTTTGTGACAAAATACAGCAGGTGTGCCGATTTATCTTGTATCGTCGGGTAAACGTCTTTACCATCGAATGTCTGGTAAATTGCGCCGATAGAACCTTCAAAGCTCTTATCTTTCTCCTGTCCCACAAGAGCAGAGTCTTTAAACTTGAATTTCATCTGATCGATTATATTTCTGGCTTCATCATAAGTTAGTTTGTATTTTGTCTGCTTTGTGCCTTTTGGCGTGGCAAGACGCTGGTGATCGAAATCGTCAAGAATATTCAACGCGCGTGAGTATTCAGCAATGATTTGAACAATGCCCTTTGCCTCATCCGACACGCTCTCAAGAAGAACCAAATTGTCTAGCAGGCGAACCGTTTCCTGCAATTCCCTGATTTTGCTTTGCTGTGCTTTAAGTCTTTTTTCATTGATAGTGTATCCGGCAACCAGATGCTGACGCAAAATGTTTGATGCCCAAATACGGAATTGGGTACCCCGCATTGATTTGATTCTGTAACCAACCGAAATTATTACATCCAGATTATAATGTGCTGTATCGTAGTTTTTCCCATCAGAGGCAGTTATCCGGAATTTCCGGATAACTGCTTCTGATATAAGTTCACCTTCAAGAAAGATGTTCTTAATATGTTCGTTAATCGTACGGATATCTTTCTGAAATAATTCTGACATCTGTTTCTGCGTCAACCAGACAGTATCCTTTTCTAACCGGACTTCCAGGTTATTTTTGTATAAAATCACCTGCCCTTTTGTGTCTTGCATCGTAACATGTTTTTCAAGTTTCATTTTCATTCCCTGCATATTGTTGATTGCATAATTATTTTCCGCATTAATGTTCTTATCTATAGGTAACCATTGGTCGCCTGCTTTACATAATTTCTTTTTACTGAAATTGCCGGCACGGGGAAATCGAACCAATCTTTAATCGGCATATCCGTACCGATGCCATGCATAAAGTTGTAAACCGCTTTGTTCAAGCCTTGCGCAAAAATATGATGCTCACAGCCGACGGGATCAACGTGTGCAAGATCATTTCTGGCAAATCTGCCGACTGGCGGTTCCACTATTGTACAGGAATATTTCCCGGGATTTTTTCCTACATCGCTGTGAACCGTAGCGGTAAACCTATGCCAAAAAGCGGATTGGATAAGCCCCTCGGAAAAGAACTGACGGACGATCTCAAGTGCATCGATAGTCTCTTGCTTTGTTTGCGTCGGGAAGCCGTACATAAGATACGCATGCACCATGATGCCGGCCTTGCCGAAATTGTCGCACACGCCAGCCGCCTGACGAATGGTCACTCCTTTATTCATTAACTGCAAAAGCCTGTCCGATGCCGTCTCCAGCCCGCCGGTTGCGGCAATGCACCCGGAGGCTGCCAAAAGCTTGCAGAGGTCTTCACTGAAAGCATTTTCAAAGCGGATATTTGTCCACCAGGAAATCCCGATTTTTCTTCTGAGCAATTCTTTGGCCAATGCTTTGAGTACCGCCGGCGGCGCAGCCTCGTCCACAAAATGAAAACCACGGTGTCCTGTTTGAGCGATCACCTGCTCGATGCGGTCCACCAGAACGGATGCGGGAGCGCTCTCAAAACGCTTGATATAAGAAAGCGATGTATCGCAGAATGAGCATTTATGCCAATAACAACCATGTGCAAGGGTAAGCTTGTTCCAGCAACCATCGCTCCACAAGCGGTGCATGGGATTGGCTATTTCAATAAGCGACAGGTATTTATCGAGGCGGAGATCTGAATAATCCGGAGTGCCGGTTTCGGCATGAGAAAAATCCGGTTCCTGATCATCATGAATATACCGGACTTCATCGTCAATCCGGATAAATGTTCTGGCAAGCTCTTCCTTTTTCTTTTTCCCCTGGAGATGCTGAAGGATGCTTAAAAAAGGACGTTCGCCATCGTCCAGAGTAATAAAGTCCACATAATCAAAGATCGCCGGGTCTGACAAATCGCGCAGTTCCGTATTAACAAATCCGCCACCGGCAACGATTTTAGTTCGGGGGAAATGTTTTTTGATAAATTGAGAACATTTTAATCCCGCATAAAGATTACCGGGAAAGGGTATGGTTATCCCCACAACAGCGGGGCGATGCTGTTCAATATGGTTTTGAAGCAATTCCAACAACCAGACCTCTATAATATTTTCCGGTTGCTTTAAGGCACGCGAAAGCGGCGCAAAAGAATGCGCCGACATTCCCAGCGATTCTGCATACCGACTGAAACCAAACCAGGGCGTTACCGCATCTTTGATGAGATCGCCGACATCCTCAATATACAAAGTTGCCAGAAACCGGGCCTTATCATTCATTCCGATGTTTCCAAATGCCCATTCCAGATCAGGCATGGAATCAAATCGAGAAGCTCTTGGCAAAAAAGTTTCATTGCAGATAAGCGAAGCTTGCGTATTATCACGATACTGCAAGAAACTCATTACCTGGTCTATGGTCTGCACGTAGTTTGCATGATTATTGAGAATGTGACGGGAATTTTTGGAAATTTTCTTGCCGGTGGAATTTATTGCGGCGAAGAGCTCTTCAAAACCTTCCCGGGAAAATATTTTATTGATCAGTTTAATACCGAGGTCAATCTGCAACACTTCATATCCTTGCGATTTCAAAAACCCCTTTAAATAAAGCGTTGCCGGATACGGGGTGTTGAGCTGGGTAAAGGGTGGTGTTAGAAGAAGTATTTTCATAGGCATAGTAATTAATATAATGACAAATTTACATTAAAATCACAAGGGCAATAATTCCCTAAAAATACTTCTTTTCTATTTTTAAAATATCCTGAATAATAAACTTTAACCAATTACGGGGAATGCTTTTTGAAAAAAACACTTAAACTTGCATCAATACATATTAAAGATTCTACCCAGGCTGTCCCTCTTGCTGCGGCTTCACTTAAAGCCCAGCTCGATTCAGTTCCCTCCATAAGCCGGAGTCTTGATGTAACATTTCATGATTACTATATCGATAACTCTGCTGATTTTATAGCCCAGGACATCTGCAGAAATATTCCGGATATGATCGGTTTCTCTACATACCTGTGGAACAGGCACATTGTACTTGCAATCTGCCGGATCATAAAAGCGAAATTCCCGGATGTGTTACTCTTCGCCGGTGGCCCGGAGGCAACAGCACTTCCTTTGGTACTGCTCAATTGCGCACCTTTTGACTTTATTATTAAAGGTGAAGGGGAGATCGTACTGACTGAAGTAATGAAAAGGCTGCTGAACTCTGAAACTCTTGAAGACATACCCGGCGTCTTTTTAAAAGGTGCAAAGGCAAATCCGGATAAAGACCAGCAGCCCGTCATGGACATTAACTCCCTGCCCTCGCCGTACCTTACGGGAACAATTGATCCCGCCAGGTATTGTGGCCTGCTGTGGGAACTCTCCCGCGGCTGTTCTTTTAAATGCGGTTTCTGTTTCGAATCACGGGGGGTAGCCGGCGTCAGGCAGGTCTCGTCAGATCGTATCCGTAAAGAACTTGAACTCTTCGAAGAAAAGAAAGTTACACAGGTATTTGTACTTGACCCGACTTTTAACAGCGACATTAAGCGCGCAAAGAAAATTCTGCGCATGATTCTTAAAACTGCTCCGCTGATTCATTTTACTTTTGAAATAAGAGCGGAGTTTATCGACAGAGAAATCGCCGGGCTTTTTGCCGGAGTTCACTGTAGCCTTCAGGTGGGTCTGCAGAGTGTTAATCGCGAAGTCCTCGCCAATGTCAACAGAACAATCGACACCGATAAATTCACAAAAAAGATAGCGCTGCTGAACTCGGCAGGTGCAATTTTCGGGCTGGACCTGATCTACGGGCTTCCGGGCGATACAATCGATGGATTTAAAGAGAGCCTGAATTATGCGCTATGTCTGCAGCCGAACCATCTCGACATTTTCCCGCTGGCAGTCATTCCGGGGACTGCACTTTATGATAATGCAAAAACATTTTCCCTGAACTCTCTGAAAGATGCTCCTTACACCATGATTTCCTCACCGGGTTTTTCAGAAGCGGCAATGGCGCGAGCCGAATCTCTGAAAAATGCCTGTGAAATTTTTTACAACCGCGGAGGCGCCGCGGGCTGGCTGTTCATGGCACTGGAGACTCTGGATATTACCCCCTCTGACTTTCTTTCAGAATTTGCCGTACATTTATCATCATGCGAACATCCTTTTGAGCTCACAAGAGAGGAAATTACTGCTTTGCAATCCTCTTTTGTCAAGAGGCAGTTCGTAAAACATAACAAAATACATCTCTTCCCCGTAATGGAGGATATCATAATAGTTCACGGCGCGCTGAACCGTTCGCTTTATGCAGGGCCGCTGGTTACGGCAGTAAGCGACGGCTTTAATGATGAAACGGTGTTTTGTTTATCACCCGGAACTATTTCTCTTACATTAAAATATAATTTCAATGAACTGATGACAGTAGGCGAACTTACATTTGAAGAATTCCTTAATTCCTATTCCAAAAAGAATTCATACCTGGCTGTTTATAATTGCGGCGGCGCCGTTAAAACACTGATCATATATAAAACTTTAAGCAGGTTGCTGCTCTCATTTACCGGTATCGATTCACTTAAAGAAATCTGCGAAAACGAAAAAATAAAATCTCAGAAAGAGATTTATGACTTTCTTGAATTTGCGATGAAAGAACAAATGATCTATACTATGTAATCGTATGGAAAAAATTAATTATATTCTTTTTATCAATTCAACTACCCCATTGCCCCTTCATCCCGTTAGAGACAGGAAGCGTTTTAGCCTGTTTTTTAAATACCGCTTTCCCATTCCCGATTTCAAATATTTTTCTCTTGCAAAAGCATCTTCGATATTTAAAGATACCTCATAATATATAAGCTCAAAAGGTCCGCGTCCTTTTGTAGACGGGACATTACCATTGTTATGCTCACTAAAACGCTTCCGTAAATCTTTGGTGCACCCGTATATATTTTTTTGTCTTTCATGCTCTTAATTACATACACATAATGCATTTAAATCTCCATCTCTAAACGGGACGAATCAGCAAAACTAAAGAAATTGCCATCGCCGATGATGATATGATCGAGCACTTTGATACCCATCAGCTTACCTGCTGCACTTAGTTCCTGTGTGAACTTTTTATCTTCCGGGCTGGGTGCAATATTGGCGCTGGGGTGGTTGTGCACGCAAATGATCGCCGCCGCAAATTTCTGCAAAGCTGCATGAATAATTTCGCGCACAATGGGCATGGCTTGATTGACAGTGCCTATTGCGGCATTGCTGATATCAATGATGCGATTGTTGCTGTTGAGATAGACAACTTTAAATACTTCCGTTTTGAGGTCACGCATTTGCGGCATGACGATATTGACAATCTCCTGGGCGGAGGCAATTTTTTGCTTGACGCTGAGCACTTCGTCTTCACGAAAGCGCCGCCCGATCTCCAGTGCTGCTTGCATTTGCGCTATTTTGGCCGGGCCGAGGCCTTTGAATTCCTTCCACTCACGCATATCGGTATGACTCATGTTGCGAAAGGTGCCGAACTTATCCAAAAGCTTACGCGCCAGATCAATGGCGCTCACGCCCTGCACACCTGTGCGCAGGAGTATTGCCAGAAGCTCTGAATTACTGAGTGCCCCCGCGCCACGCTTTAGCAGCTTTTCCCTTGGCCGATCATCCTCCGGCCAGCTTTTGATTCCGTTTGATTTATTCTTTTCAGCCACGTTTCACCTTGTAGAAACCAGAAACATTTTAAGAGAGATTATTTTATTGAATAATAGCTTCTTTTATTTTTTGCGCTACAGCTTTTTCTTCAAATACTTTTTTAATGGCATCACCCAGTGCTGTACTTAACTGCCCTCCAAGTTTCTCTTCGGAAAAGGAAACATCATCACGAGAAGATGAGCTCTCTACTTTGCTTTTATATAATATTTTGCCTTTGGCTAAGTCCGCAATAACAATGATCAGCTTCAAATTGGTTTTATAAGAATGACTAAATACTCCTCTCCAGCAGGTCACTTCCAGTTCCTCGATGCTGCCACCGATAATAATCTTGCCTTTTACTTTTGGCATAGTTTCTTCTTTCAAATCCCATTGCACAATTTTATCGGTAACTTTATAACCGGCTTTTTTCAAATATTCCTTAATGCCACTCGCAACAACCTTGGTAGCAATAACATCTTTCGGGAAGACAGGAATTTTTGTATCGTCTCTTTCTCTCACTTGACCGATTATTTTTTTATCATCCACCTGGCGCGCGTCAATAAATTCAGCAACATTTATAATAGCGTCACGCGTTATTTCATCGGCCTTTAAATAATCCGGAATAAGGGCCTTCTCCGCGCCATACTGTATATTAATGTTGTACTGGCTGGTTTCAGCACTGGCTGATATGCCCAGACCAAAAGTTATCAATACAAACGCTGCAATTCTCGTCAGGACAAATGTACAATTTTTTTTCATATTTTTCTCCTTTAAATTAATTAAAAACGATTCGTATCACATCTTGAAATATGAGACTTCTTGTTTCCGGTAGATATTAAAATATTTATTGAATGTTGAGTATCTTATATGCGGATGTTTAAGATGTCAACCTAGATGCGCTTACGTATAGGAATTAATAACTTTCGTTTCATAACCCACGGAGCTGCGCTTCGGGGATAATTTCCAATAGCTTTGGCTATTGGATAATTCGACTTACTCTTCATACTTCGCTGCGCTCGTTTTCAGAGAGTCTCATTACGTCCAACAAAGTTCAGTCGCAGATGACCTTTAGGTTATGCGCTACGCTTCTGAAATTTGGGACTCATTAAAGTTGACTACACGCTCCAAAGGCACCGGTGGATAAATTTGGCCGTGATTGGGAGGCATGGAGTTATAGACCCAGTCAATATCCAGAGTGCCAAGCGTAACACCCCGATAGCGGCAGTAGCCGTTAAAGATACCCCTCACCAGAACATCCTCCATCTGCATGGTCAGGCAAAATATGGCTACCTTCATACCCTGTTTGAGCATGGCAAGCTCGTCACCAAAGGCGCCCGGATGAAACGCCAGTCGGCGACTATCGACAGCCTGGCATTGAATAACAGGAATGACTACAGGAAAACCATCATCGCCGATAAAGGATAAAAATTTTATGGCATCAAGCCCATTGAATAAATTTTCTCCAAAATACGAAAGCACTCTTTCCTGATTGCCTTTGGCCGCGCTGCCTTTGGCCATTTTTGTCAGAAGCGCTGATTTGACGACAGACACAAGCGGAAGCGTTCCACCGAGTGTGGTTTCTTTCAGATCAAGATAATGCACCGTGTTAATGCCAAAATATGTATTGTACCTGAACATGGGCTGATTGTTGTATATCTCATATTCAGGGCCTTCTTTTTTCAAGTGAGTCCATCGGGCTTTGCCGCGCCAGAGTTTTTTATCCAGTGTCAGAATGGCAAAGCCGATCTTTGCAGTGCGCTGCATATACTCTTTACTTTTACCCTGACAGAATTCGCCAACTGTAAGCTGATTTGGTTTTGCCGCCATAACAGATGTCAAAAGCGACATGTGGGGCAAACCTTCCGGCGTTACAGTCGCAATAATTCCAAGTTTCTCAGCAGGCTCAAAAGCCTTCATCTCCGCTTCAGTAAAATTATTTTTTATAGTCATGTCATTATTCCTTTCATTAATCTTCAGCATCAGGGAATTGATTTGCCACTATTTTCAGTCTTTCCTGTCAATTTGTCATTCTTCCTTTGCTCCAGCCTTGCTGATCCGCTCCAGCAGACAATCGACGGTGTTACTGTGCTTTTGGCGACAAGGCTGAGCTCTTCCATCACCGATTTTTCCACCAGTTCCGTATCCGCAAACTGCCAGTCTATTCCCAACCTCTTATACTTATCGCGGCACAGATTATTAAAAGCGCACAACTCCCATCTTTCTACTGCCCCCTGCAGGTTTGCACTGATAAAATCGCCGATGCCCCGGATATTTTCTTCAGTATCTGTAGCACCCGGAATCACCGGAGTTCTTATCCAGAGTGCTTTGAGGGAAGGATGAGTTTTTTTATAATTTGCCGCAAAAATGGCATTGGCCAGAATCTTTTCGTTGCCCGCGCCTGTAAATTTTTTGTGTTTCTCCGTTTCAATCTCTTTGAGATCATACAGCAGAATATCAACGTAAGGCAAAAGGCTTGCCAGAACTTCTTGGGAAACCTGTCCGCATGTATCCAGTGCTGTCTGAATCCCCCTGTCTTTGAGTTCTTTTAAAAGGGTAATACAGAAATTATTTTGCAGGGCGGCCTCTCCGCCGGAAAGAGTTACCCCGCCACCGGATTGTTCAAAATACGCGCGGTCTTTGACCAGTTCACAGGCCAGATCATGAACATCCCATTTTTTACCCAAAAGTTCCATAGCGGTTGAGGGACATTCCTCAGCACATAAGCCACAGCCATTGCACAAAGATCTGTTGATGATGATGCCTTTTTCGGACTTCTCCAGTGCCTTTTCAGGACACGTACTTACGCAAATGCCGCAACCAATACAGCTTGTCCCTATCCATTGAATCTGCGGCTTGAAACTGATGCTCTCCGGATTGTGGCACCATGAACAACCAAGCGAACAGCCCTTAAAAAAAACAGTTGTCCTTAGCCCTGGGCCATCCTCGGTAGACATGCGGATTATCTCCAGGATAGTGCCCTGTATATCTTTATTTGTACCGCGCTCCGTCATCGGGGAACATCCTTAAAATTTATTGTGACTGATACGTTCAATTACTTCATTCTGAAGCTCTCTGCCCACTGTGGTAAAGTAGGCATTATAACCGGTAATGCGCACCAGGAGATGACGATAGTTCTCCGGATGATCCTGCGCGTCTTTGAGCATACCGGGATCAAGCATATTGATTTGCAGAGCAGTGCCGCCGTTTATGGTATAGCCCCTGAGAAATGCCTTGAATTTATCCTTGTGCACCGGATCTCTTAGAATTGAAGGATTAAAAGTTATAGTGTGGCTGGCGCCGTTGGGCAGTTCATTTAAATAATCTTCCCAATCACCCTGCGCGTCTTTAGCTTTACCCCCGAGAACTTTACCGACAGAATTGGCGTTTGCCGTCGGCCCCTTAATATCAGCTCCGTTGGACGGACAGATCGCATTGGAAAGAAACTGCCCTTTTGCCCTGCCATCCGCGCTTGCCGCCATGATGAATCCGTCGCCCGCCCAGTAATTCCAACTGAGCATTCCCGGACGGTATCTACGCCCGGTTGATTTTGTGCTGTGCCGCCAGGTCTCCTCGCACCACAGATTCATTACCTGACGGGCCAGGGCATCCGCATCATCATCGTCGCGGCCGTATTTAGGAGCACGGTTTTTTGCAGTTGCCTGAAGTACTTCGTATCCCTGCCAGTTGGCCTTCAGTGCGGCAACCAATTCTTCTATTGTACAGGCATTTTTGTCGAAGATCAGATATTTTATTGCCAGAAGCGAATCAACAGTTGTGGCATAGGTTACCGCCTCCAGCGTGGTGAAGCTTATTTCCGCCCCGCCCTGCGTTACATCCTGACCTTTTTGAGCGCAGCCCCTGACCATGCAGGAAAGATAAGGCGTGGGAAAGAAACGGGCGCGGATCGATTCCGAGGCCTCGTATAAATTCACGCACTTTTGAATTATATATTGCGTCTGCCGAACATAGGCTTCCCAGAATTCTTCCCATGTTTTAAAAGTCGCGGCATCTCCGGTGGGCGGGCCATCCTGCTTCGGGCTTTGGGTCTTGCCTGTCATGGGATCGGTGAAGGGCAGCAAATCTTTCCCGCCGGTCAGCGCCAGTTCCACAGCTTTGAGCAAATTGAGATTGTTATCGACTGTGCCGGACCTATCATTGCCCACCATAGTGTTTTCCAGGCAGCCGACAGGCGCGTATTCATGAACATTGTCTTTGTTAATAAGGTGCGTAAGGTCTGCTTTTTTTGCCTCCAACATCATTCCGGCCATGGAGCGCTCATCAAAGTTAAGCAGGAAAGGAGCTCCCTGACTGGATTCGATCATCTCCACAACCTTATCATACAGTTCTTCAGGGCTGTTGCGATGCAACCGCACATTGGGCTTGGGCTCCAGAATAGGCGACATTTCATCGATTACTTCTAAAATAACATAGGTAAGATCATTGGTCATATCCTTGCCATCCGCGCCAAGTCCCGAGAGGGTGATAAGCTGGCCAAATCCGGCAGTAATCCCCTGATTGCCGTTACGGATCATGGCATCATAGGCGGTATTTGAGTGAACCCAGAAGCATTTCAGGATTTCTTTGGCAAACTCTCTGTCCATACCATCATTGATTGAGCGCTGATAATACGGCCAGAGATACTGATCAAATCTGCCAAAGGAAACTCCGGCACCGGGATAATTTTCATCGGTTAGCACGAGCATGTGATTAATCCACAGAGCCTGCACGGCTTCCCAAAATGTTGTCGCCGGCTCCCAAGGCACTTTGCTTAAGTTTTGAGCCATCCTTGATAATTCGTCTTTTCGAAGATTGTCTTTCTCTCTTGCGGAAAGATCAATACAAAGTTCTTTATATTTTAAAGCCAGATCCCGCGCCATAGTGGAGGCTGTAATCATGGCCTTAAGCTGCGCGCCTTTCGCGCCCAATCTATCTTTACTATCCAGCGCGTTGAAAAGAGAAAGAAGTTCGGCATACACACCCTTCCAACCGATTTTCAGCAATCGTTCGTACCCGGGAACAAGATGACCGCTTGTGGCGCCGGCATTTCCGTAGCCATGATCATGAAACCATTTCATCTTAGCCCTGGCGCCGTTTTTGCCTTTTACCTGCCTTATCCACTCCTGACTTTCCTCCTTCGTAAAGCACATGGACGTCTGAATATTAAATCTGGCACCCGCCAGCAGATCGCCCGGCAGCATTTCCTGCGGCACATGATTGACAATAACTTCTTTCACAAACCAGGCACGCCTCTCAACCTGCGGCCACTGCCAGAAATACGGATGCAGCACAACAGGCCTTGCCGCCTGCAAATAGGAAGCACCCAGTGTGTTAAGAAGAGTATATGTCTCCGGCACAATATAAAAGGTAAGTTCATTGTAGATGATATCCCAGGGAGTACCCGTAGTCCATGAGGTGTACTCATTGTTCCAGGCGCGTTTCGTTCCCTGAAAATAGTAATCGCGCAACCACGAAATCCGGGCAGATAATCCCCTGGGCTCTTTGATTGCATGTTCTGATGCTGAAACTGTACTCATAACAACCCCCCTTTTAGAGATGATGCTTAAAATGGCTATCATTGACTATCCCGCGGCGTTAGTCGCCTGGGATCATTTTACGGAGATACTTTTCTCCATGATTAAGTAATGTTTTCATTATCGATACAGCCTTTTTTGCGTCTTGAGCTTCTAATGCCCTCACCATATCTCTGTGGTGCTTATGCACGGTACTGATGACCTGAGAATCTTTAAAAAACTGGCCGGAAATATTTGTATAGACCTGACGAAATGAATTCAGAAGAAGCGGAAAAACGGCATTCCCCGAAGCCACAGCGATAAGAAGATGAAATTCAAAATCCAAATCAGTTATATTTTGAATATTCTTATAATCGGCTGATTCTTCATTTTTGACTATTTCATTAAATTCTCTGACCTGATCTTCTGTCCGGTTTATGGCCGCAAAGCGCGCAAATTCCGGCTCCATCAGCATTCTCATTTGCAGCAGGCTATCGAGTAGCTCCGGCTCCAGCTTCCCTTTTTGATACTGTATCAACGAGGAAAGCATGGTTATTGATCCTTCTTTCCGGTAATCATTGACAACAGCCCCGGAGCGCGGTTTTAATGAGACCAGCCCGCGTGACGCGAGTTCAACCAGGCCTTCGTGCACCACAGGGCGGCTGACACCAAGCTGAAGGGCAAGTTCTCTTTCCGAAGGGAGCTTCTGGCCGATCTTGACTTTCCCGGAAAGAATAAGTTCTTCAAAACGGACAACAAACACATCTTTGAGACTGTCTGTTTTTATTGGTTCAAGTAGTTGCGAAAGCATTTTCCCATTTCCTATTCAACTGGCTGGTGGTATTACCAGATTGAGAAAATTAAACTTAAAGCGATAGTTTGTCAAGTGAAAATATATGCAGGAAAAACAAAGAAATTACTGTGAGCTGACATTTGGCTATAACTTTTGGAATTGCAGTGCCGCGGGAATTACACCTCCATAGGCAGAGGGCACACAGGGTGTGAGATTCTCTGCGCAAAGAGATATATGTATATTTGCAATAAAGAAACCTGTATATTATGCCCCGTTCATTGCGGTTACTTTTGTTCTGGCTTCATCGCTTAAGAAATTCCACAGGCCGATTTGTTTCAGAGTATCAACTTTCGGAATGCCCTGATCGGTCCAGCCACGTTGTTGATAGTACACTTTTATCAATTTACTCAATTGGTCTTTTCTATATTTCATCAGTGTTTCACGCTTTTCGTCGGTTTTCATTTTTGCAATCTCCGTAAGCGGCTTATTCAGAATAGCTACTATTTGCTGATCGTTATAATCTTTTTCCGCATCATAGAGGTTATCATCTGTAGGCCCGATGGCTCTGTCAGGAATCCAATCATGCTCGCCCGTTGTCCTGCCGTAGGTCATGACATTCATCACCCGCTGCAGATTGATATCCCGATCCGTCTGCTCGAAAATCTTCTCCCACGTCATATTCGTACCGAGCATGCCGTTATAAAAATCGGCATAGATTTCCTGCGATGCCGGGTTGATATAAATATCGGTATCCTTGCGCTTCCCTGAATCAGGATTGAAAACATCCACCCAGGGCAGCTTGCACAGACCCAGATTGTCATTGCCCAGACGAACGCGCGGATAGGTGATTAAAGCCTTTGCCCTTGCTTCAAATGTGGGAAACGCGCCCAGCAAATCAAGCTTGACCAGCCAGGCTGCGGCGTGGTGCGCCCCGATATCGCTTGCAGCCGCGTAGGATGACTGCATGGATAAAGACCGGTGTGTGCGGTAAAGAGAAAACGGCAGCCCCTTGGTGTGCATTGCAAAACGTTCCAGTTCTTTTTGGGGGCTGGGTTTGCCGGTTCTAGCCGCGTATTTTTCGGCAACCCATATGATTAGTTCTATCATGCCAAGGCCTGCGATACTGGTCAGCTCCGTCTTCCTGATTGCGAGGTCATGGATAAATTCCAGCGCTTTCTGTTCATCGCCCCATGTAAGCTCAAAGCCATGCGTATCTTCTTTGGTCAGATAACCGCGTTGGTAGCACTCCATGATAAAAGCCATGATTACGGCTGTGGTGATTGTATCAATCCCGTAATTATCGCAATGCCAGTTGGCTTCCATGATAAATTCGGGCTGCCACATACCCAGGTTGGAACCAAAACCGGCGGCGGTTTCATACTCGGGGCCATCCACCCAAACCTTACGGCCATGATGTTCATCGGAAGTCAACATCACCCAGCCGCCCTTGGTGCACCTGAGATTGCAACCGGGAAAACACCCATCCATACCCCGATGATCAAAAAGACTTTTAGCGTAAACTTTGCCGCAGATTTCCGGCGCGTGAGGATCGGAACCTAATTGATAATTTTTTACAGGCAGTGATTGGTATTCATCCTTATTCATGAAAGTAATCAATCCGGCAGAACCTTTGTGGGCCATATCAAGAGATTGCGGATCTACTTCCTTCACAACCTTGTGGAGCTTTGTTCCTGATTGCTTCACTTTATCCCAATCCGCCGCGCCATAAGGATTTTCACCATGAGGAAAACCTGAAAGTACAACGACTGCCCGAATATTCTTGTGCATCATGACAGTGCCCAGACCGGTGCGCCCTGCCTGCTTTGTCCGGAAAAGCCCTTTTGCGCCATCAACAGGTTTGGCAGCATCATAATAATGGCTGTTGATGCAGCCGAAAGTTGTATTCGCCGCGCCGATTCCCGTAGTCAGAAAAACTATATCTTTCTTTTCCCTTCCTTCCTGCAAAAACTTATCGACAATGGCTCTTTCCTGATCGAAGACCTGATCGTGAGCAGGCGCTTTGGTAATTGATATTTCGCCTTTAAAGCTATCAATAATAATCATCGTGCTTTCTTTGGCAATACCGGTTATCTCCAACGCGTCAAAACCGGCATATTTTAAATAAGCGCCGAAATGGCCGCCAAAATTAGAGACACCCGGAATATGCGTCAGCGGTGATAAAGAAATAGCCATGCACTTGCTTGTACCCGGAAACTGTGGAATACCGCCCAAAGGCCCCGGCGAAAAGATCAACGGATTTTCCTGATCATGAGCGGTTGTCTTGGCTGTTATTTTTTTATGCAGCAGATAGAGACCCAGACCCCTGCCGCCGATAAAAAAATCTCTGGCTTGCGGATCAAGTGGAATTACATTAATTTTGCCTGTGCCTGCATCTATTGATAATATTTGATTAGCATATCCATGGTTAAGCGGTTTTTTGGTATATTTCATTTTCCATCCCTTTAAAAAATAATTTAGGCAGATTAAAGCAATAGTGCCTAAAAATCAATAATTAAATCGTACAAAGCTGGTAATGACACTTCCTTTATGCTATTTTGAGGCTAAATGGAATATTCGTTACTGCAAAATATGCTTTTAGGACTGACACTTGCGGCGCCAATCGGGCCGGTCAACCTGGAAATAATCAAACGCGGTCTCAAAGAAGGCTTCCGGCAGGCTTTTCTGACCGGCGCAGGCGCGATGTGTGCCGATGAAACTTATCTCACTCTGATCTTTTTCGGCCTGACATCTTTTTTGAATATCACCTTCATGAAAATCTTTCTAGGTATCGCAGTCAGCATTATTCTGATTTATCTGGGGACAGTCAGTGTAAAAGAATTCTTTAGAAATACTGCTACTGGGAATGCACCGCGGCGGTTATTCAAAAGCGTATTGATATCAACGAGAGCAGTATCCCCGTGCAGGAAAATGTCCGAGGAGTTTGCGAAATACTGGGGCTTGATCCGCTGTTTCTCGCTAATGAAGGAAAAATGGTTTTATTCTGTGCGACAGTTGACGCTCTAAAAGTTTTGGTGGCCATGAAGAATCACAAATATGGCAAGAACGCAGCAATTATTGGCAGTGGGGGGGATATCGGTAAAGGACGTGTTGTGCTCAAAACATCCATTGGCGGCGAACGAATTGTGGATTTGCCGACAGGTGAATTGGTACCGAGAATCTGTTAAGAATTAAATATACAATCTGGATTGAAAAAAAAGGTAAGGTTGTTTTTGGAAAGGGCTTTTGCTATGGAAGATACAATTTATGAAGAGATGAATGTCGGTGAAATCAGCAGAGACAAAAATGGTTGCCATATTCAAGACATTAGTAAAAAAGTCATTGCTGAAATATCGCTGAAAGTGATCGTCAACGGGACGGAACTTGTCTCCGTGCTTTGCCTGAATCAATATCAGGAAGAACTGGCGCTGGGTTTTCTTTATAACGAAGGGGTTATTAATTCCTATGCGGATGTTGAAAATGTTTATTTTAATGACAAGATGCTGGCGGTGATTATCAACCTGAAAGAAGGTGTCATCATTGACAGACAGGAAAGCTTAAGAAGCCTAACGTCCGGTTGCGGCAAATGTTATACCTACATCAATCCTCTTAAGAAGAGCCAATACAAAGAAGTCCAAAGCGATGCGACATATTCGATAAATTCTATCCTGAATTTGATGAATAATTTTGTCACCAGATCGGAAATATATATCGATGTCGGCGGTGTGCATAGTGTGCTGCTTCATACCACCGATTATGAAATACTGATCGAAGACATCGGTCGTCATAACTGCTTTGATAAGATCACCGGACTGATGCTGAAGGAAAACAAGCTGGACTTATTCAGTCAGGCGGTTGTTTTTGTATCCGGAAGAATATCTTCGGAAATCATGACAAAAATTATCCGGATGGGAGTTGGGGTTCTGGTTTCCAAATCAACGCCAACCACGGCTGCGGTAAAGCTTGCCTCGCAGCATAACGTGACGCTGCTTGGCTATGTCCGCGAAAACGGCGGATATATTTACAGCTGTCCGGAAAGATTAGTTCCCTGATTGCTATTTATGATATTGATTACGGCTGTGGTGATTGTATCAATCCCGTAATTATCGCAATGCCAGTTGGCTTCCATGATAAATTCGGGCTGCCACATACCCAGGTTGGAACCAAAACCGGCGGCGGTTTCA
>JANXZU010000063.1 GCA_025355345.1 Syntrophaceae bacterium | reverse complement strand
AGTATTATACTGGAATTGAATTTATTGAGCTATAGATTGGAGCAGTCAAGAAAAACTAATATGGCTGGTACTGAAACAAATATTATTAAACGGGAAAAATAATTGTCGCTGATAGGGAAAAGTAATTGACGTTAATCAATGCTGCTGGCACCGGAAGCCAAAGAAGCCTTCAACGCGTTCTTCGAAAAACGCAAACCAGATTATACTAAATTTTCTTAAGTCCCCTCTTTTGCCGGTTGCTTAACAAACAATATCAAATATAATATTTTCTACGTACGGTGCACAGCGATTATCATATTTTTTCTGCATAAGAAAAGACGGCATTAACATAAGCTTTTTCATGGTTGTATTTATACACAGCTCGGCGCATTTTCTTCTCATTGCCTGTTTTCCAGCCCACACGATGAAGATAATTTGCGATGCTGGCAAAGGCATCAGGATAGTCATACAGGTCAATTTTCCCGTCACCATTATTATCCACACCAAAGATAACATATGATGATGGCATGAACTGGGGAATGCCAAATGCACCTGCCCAGGAACCTTTCATGGTATGCGGATCCATGCCCAATCGCTTACAAAGCCTTACCCAGACGACAAGTTCTCTATTGGCCATTTGAACACGTTTTGCTCTTTTACTAAGCAGGGACATCGTATACAGGGCATTGAAAATGCCATATTTCCCTAGATTCTCTTTGAAAGCCGTTTCTATCCTGATGATTGACACAATATAATTAGCAGGAACACCGTAGCGACTTTGAATCTTCTCAAAGAGTTCTTTGTTATCCTCTATTATTTTTTTCCCGGATTCAATGGATTCAGGTTTATGCAAGCCAAACTCCTCATCGAAGTAACTCAGTTTCTTCTTTTTCTTCTCGCCCTCTTTGGGTTCCGGTGGCGGATAAATATTGTAGTATACCTCTATCCGTTCGTCGGAAAAAATTTCATTAATATCATCCTGGCTAATTCCAGATCTCCGGAAAAATGCCTGCAGAGAGGCTTTTCTTTTTTCAATACTATCCGCTATCAACTGCTTTCTTTTTCCCTCGCTACTCTCCTTTTTTTCCCCAACCATTTTTTCAGTTTTATCTTCTTTGATCTCTATGCTGGTAATATCCTTATTCCAAAAAAAATCACTCTCCTCGAAAGCAAAGCTATTGAAAGGGCATGTAACAATAAATAATGCCGCAACAACAATACTAACTATTTTCATTGTGCTCACCGTTTTCATAATCGTTTCTTAAATAGCATTAAACAGCAAAAGCATATGCACAAAAAAGAGATGCCTATGCGAGACTATAAATTATGCAGTATTTTACTAAATAAAACTGTTAATTTCCAGAAGAAATGTTGAGCCTATCGATAAACTTCAGAAATATTTTTTTCAGAATGCTCTATGCAAAAAAGCAAAAATTGTTTTTTCAATATCGAAAAACAGGCTGAAACAGACTATCCATCAATAACTACACATATTTGAGTTTGTAATTTGAGTAAGGATTAACTTGTACTTTAGTGTCTGAGTTTCTAATGAGTTGTGCAAAGAATTGATTGCTCGGTCCAAATCATTTTCTTGGCATTATATCCGTATGGATATATGATTTTGACAGGAATTATTTATGAAGCTAATATTCTACGCAACTGCCAACGGAAAGAGTCCTGCTTTGGAAGTCATCAAAACCTTAATAGATCTGACCGCGCTAAAATATTCGGTTGCCTTGAAAGCATCGAATTGCTTGGTTTTGATACACCGAGAGTCGAATTTCGTCATAGATTTTAAACAGGTCAGCAACATTAAACAAGGAAGATAAAAGTAAAAAAGAATTTGCTGTACAGTCGGAATCTTAGTAATGACAAGGCATAGCTAATAATGACAATTATATAGAAAGTCCCTAATGCTTCAAAAAACTGTTTCGATCAATTAAGTGTTGTGTCCCTCGAATTCTCCACGCTCTGTAAAAAACAGGGCTTCGAATTCAACGGTTATTCCGATCGATGCTGCGTGTAAGGCTTACCTGCTTTGTACAGACTAAGACGGGTGGTAAGCTCCTTTATGGTTTCCTTATGCAATGCCTTGTCTTTTTGAAGTAAATCCAGCGCCGCCTGCTGGGTTTCAACCGCCTGCCTGAAATCGCCTTTTCTCGACTGCGCGGCCGCCAGCGTGTCAAGATATTGGGCATTTCTGTCGATACTTACCGCCTTAAGTGCAAAGCTTACCGCCTCCTTGCCGTTATGGATTTTTACATCGGAACAAGTCGCCAGTAACCAGGCCAAGGCGTTTGCGTACTCTGCATTTTCTGGAGAAGATGTTGTTACCCTGTTCAAGTCTTCAAGAGCTGCCTGGTACATACCCATCTCTGCAAAAAGTTGGCTGCGATCAAAGCGTACACTGAGTGCATCTGCATTTAACTCCAATGCCTTATTAAAGTCGGCAGCAGCAAGCTGGCGCTGCCCCATCGCCTGATGTGTCAAGCCACGCTGATGCAGCGCCGAAACATGGCCACCTTGCTGATTGGCAATAAACAGGTCATAATCGGCAAGCGCTTCCGCGTAGCGGCGCAGTTCGAACAACGCATTGGCACGATAAAAATGCATTTCGTCGCGCTGATATTTTTCAAGCCGAATGCCAAACTGATCGTCCCCATCCAGACATCGCGTATACAAGATTACCTTGGCCTGCGGATCCAACGCTATTTTTGCCTCGTTGCAACTACGAGGCATTGGGGGCTCCATAGTCAATGCCTGCACACCTTGCGGAAACAGCAGACCAGTCAGAACCAGAGCAACAAATATTTTCCCATGATAACGCATAATTCCCTCCAGTCGTTGTAGCCAAGTCGATAAGACATTGTTTATTCATACTTGAACTATTGTAAGATCGGTCTTGTATGTCAATTTAATATTAACGTTACATTGCTTGGCTTCGCACGCGCGATATACCAACTCCTTAGGCCGGGGATAATTTAACCAGTAGATATGACGGCACTACGTTTGTCATATCTAAGTTTCATTAATGCAAACTACAAGCTTCAGTCGCAGATGACCAATAATGACGATATAGTGCCACTATAGTACCCTTCAGGGTATTCAGGATATGCTCTTAGTTGCCCCGTCAAGTGTTGTGACCGGCGATGAATCCCGGTTGTCTGAATGACGGGCCGGGGTAGCTATAGAATCCTTTGCCTGTTTTCTGGCCGAGTTCACCACGATCGACATACTGTTTCAGAAAATCGGCATTTTTCTGCGATTGTGCGTCACCTGTCTGTTGTGCCCAGTAAGCCGTGACCATCCAAGCGGTAGAGATGCCGACGCTATCCATTATTCCGAATGGTCCGATCGGCATATTCATTACACCCATCCATGACCTGTCTATGTCTTCAATGGATGCTACATCGTTTGCCGCCAGGGTTTGCGCTGATCCGAGAAAAGCCGCGAACATGGCATTGAAAACATAGCCGCTGTTCTCTTTTTTCAGTATAATGTCGATCAATCCCATTAGTTTGGCAAAACTCTTAACTACATTAATCGTCTCTTCATTTGTTCCAGGGTGAGGCATTATATCCACAACGGTGTTTGTGCGAAGATCGTGAAAGTGGAGGGCGAGAAATTTTTCCGGCCTCCCGGTGAATTCGGCAAACATCGAGGGCAGTAGTGTGGAGGTATTGGTGGTGAAGATGGTGCGCGGTGGACAGAGACTGTGAAAGAGAGAGAAAACCTTTCCTTTCAGGACGGGGTCTTCGGGGACTGATTCACTAACAAGATCGATGTCTTTCGCCGCCTCTTCGGCAATCGTCGTGGTCTTAATACGGGCGCTAGCTGCTTGCGCTTCTTCCTGGGTTATGCGTTTCAGGCGAACATAGCTTGCTGCTATTTTTTGAATTCCCGCCAAAGCTTTGGACAGGAGTTCTTCCTTAATATCGTAGATGACAACGTTGCATCCTTGCATGGCGAAATGGAGGGCTATCTGCCGGCCCATGGTTCCGCCACCTATAATCAAGATGCGTTTAATATCTTCTGCTTTCAAAATCTGTCTCCTTTCTTCTGGAAATAATTTCTAGTGCATAGTATCAAAATCCATATCATAATTACCGGGAAAATAGAAATCACAAATCGTGTTTCAAAGCATTCAGTATAACATCCACTATTACCACCATATTTTGTTTGACTTTTTTGTGTTTCCACTACTAATACCTGACTAAAATAATGAAAGGAAAATAACAAATATGGATATTTCTACTCCAGACGGATCTAACACAAGCGTCCATGAAAGCAAAATATATCCGTTTTCATTTCAAGGTAACGGAGGAACGCTCTTTGGCATTCAGATTGTTAATCTCCTGCTCATCATTATTACTTTGGGTATTTATTATTTCTGGGCAAAAACAAGGGTGCGCAGCTACACATGGAGTCAGTCAGATTTTGATGGAGATAGATTTGCTTATCATGGCACGGGAAAAGAAATTTTATTAGGATGGCTGAAAGCTTTTGTGGTTTTCGGTATCCCCTTTTACGCATTTCAAAATATTCCTATTTTTATCGGCGCTCCGGTACCAATAATAGTAGCAGGCTCTCTTCTTTCGTTTTTATTGATCGCCATTTTTATTCCCGTTGCCACAGTCGGTTCCCGTCGCTATCGATTGGGCCGAACGTCTCTGCGCGGCATTCGTTTTTCGTTTCGCGGTAAATGGCGTGAATTTATCAAAATCTTCTTTGCCTGCATGCCCTGGATGATTATTACGTTTGGTTTTTATATGCCTTATTTTGATATGCGCCGCCAAACCTTCCTTATCGAAAATGGTTACTACGGTAACGAAAAATTCGGTTTTGACGGTAAAGGAGATGATCTTATTGGTAGCTTCGTTTTATCTGTGTTTCTGGTAATGCCGACTCTTTTTATTTCTTTATTCTGGTACAGCTACAAAAAAACAAAATATACATGGAATCACACTTCATTCGGTGCGGCTCGTTTTCAATCAACTATTACTTTCGGCGGCCTTATCGGATTGTATCTTGTCAACGGCCTGATATTGATTTTCACACTCGGATTTGGCGCGCCCTGGGCTAAAGTTCGCACAATGAGTTACTATCTGGATCATCTTACCCTGCAAGGGCAATTGGATTTAAGTGCCATTGTCCAGGAAGCCCAGGAAGCATCTGCATTTGGCGAAGAGGTTGGAGATTTCATGGCTATGGATTTTGACCTGGGATAATAATTAGAGGAGTAACGCTTTTGATTCAAATAACCTGGCAGGGATATTATCTGGATGGTAAGACGGCGGACAAGCGGGCCGTAGAGATTCAACTGCTCCATGAAGGCTTAAAAATCACTATTAAAGCCGGAGCTGTCTTTTTATGGCCTTATTCAGAGATAAGACAGACACAGGGGTTCTACCACAATGAACCGGTACAACTTGAACGTGGCGGCAAAATTCCGGAAATCCTCCTGATTCAAGAACATGAATTCCTGACAAGCCTGCATCACTTCACACCCAAAGCGGCAAAGCGATTCCACAATCCGGCGCAGCGCGGCTTAAGATTGCGCCTTACTTTATATGCGTCAGCCGGAATAATTGCTGCTGGAGTTTTTTTCTATATCTGGGGAATCCCTATGCTGGCAAAAGCCATTACACCGCATATTCCGCTGGAATGGGAGAAAGGCATGGGCGAGTCGGCTCTCAGCATGTTGGCACCTGAAGAAATTCGCTGTAATGATGGTGAATTGCAGCAAGCGGCAGATGATATGGTTACTCGGCTTAGTGCTGCAGATCCCGGCCCCTATTCCTTCAAGGTATATTTAGTAAAATCTCCTATCTTTAACGCTGTGGCTCTGCCGGGCGGTAATATCATTGTATTTGGTGGACTTTTAGAAAAAACTCAGTCGCCGGAGGCACTGGCTGCCGTTCTTGCGCACGAAATGCAGCACATCAAACAGCGGCATGTGACCAAAAGGATTATTGAAGATTCTTCCACCGGTTTAATAATTTCCGCGGTATCCGGAGATGTAACCGGTTCTATGCTTTATGGGGTAAAGATTGCCCACAATCTTGCCATGCTCAGTTACAGCCGACAGGACGAAGAAGCGGCAGACGCAGGTGGAATGAAAATGTTGCTTGCGGCAAATCTTGATCCCCAGGCAATGATTAACTTTTTTGAAATCATGAAAGAAAATAATGAGAAATTTAAAATACCACAATATCTTTCAACTCATCCGAATAATGATGAACGTATTTCTCAGCTAAAAACAATTATCGGTAAGGCAAAAACCAGCGGGCATACTTACACAAAACTAACCGCCGGCAATAATTGGAATCAACTGAAAAAAAGATGTGCGCCGACCAAGAAACCGGGCGACGATACTGAAAGCACTAAGCCTTCTGAGTATAAATGAATAATATTGGCTGCAATTGGCCATAGGTGGAATACTGGCATTAATTACCCAAATTGCACTTGACAGCCTGAAATAATTGAGCTAAACACCAATTAATTATCAAAATGAAGTTTTAGGAGGATTCTTTTGGCAACACACAAATCAGCAGAAAAACGCGATCGTCAAAGCATTAATCGCCGCGAGCGTAATGTCGGTGCTAAGTCCGCGATAAAGACAAAGGTTAAATCGGTACTTGCCGCAGTAGAAGGCAAAAGCAAAGAAAATTCTGAAAACGCTCTGAAAGCAGCTATTCCAGCGATTGCCAAAGCAGGCGTCAAAGGCGTAATTCACAAGAAGAATGCTTCCCGCAAAATTTCCCGCCTGACCAAAAAAGTCAACGCCCTTTAATGAGACCCAAGCTTCAGAAATCGAAGATGACCTTTAGGTTACAAAGTGCACTGAAGATTGCTGGTCGAATTATCCCCGAAGCGTATGGGGATTTGACACTCGCTGACTATAGGAAGCGCAAGCGGAATTATCCCGCAAAACGGGGGAAATAACAAAGATATATAATGCGGCCAGTTTAAAGACTGGCCGCATTATTTTTATTTCCGGATAATTCTGAAAAGCATTTACAACTACTCAAAATTATTATTCCTAATTGGCTGGACTTCGGTAAAGAATAATGAAACAAGACTTGCTTCCAGGTAATTTAATTGTTGAGATTGGCCGTTTTTTTCTTGATGCGCCATACCAAACAGCCACGCTGGAAGCGCCGGGCAAAGAAAAACTGATTGTCAACTTAGCGGGGTTTGATTGCACCACCTTTGTGGAAACAGTGCTGGTGCTGACCAGATGCGCAATTAAAGGGAAGATTACACCGACTGAATTCCGCAAAGCATTAAAACTAATCCGTTACCGTCAGGGAAATATCATTGGTTATTCCTCCCGCCTGCATTACTTTACAGACTGGCTGCGCGATAACGAAATGAAGAAAAACATTCAAGATGTCTCACGTCAATTTGATGCCGAAGCAAAGCGCAAAACAATCAATTATATGACTACCCATCGCAAGTCTTATGCTGCATTGAAAAATGAACATGAATTTCAGAATATGCTGGTGGTGGAGAAGAATATTTCCCGCAAAGTTTTTTATATTATCGGGAAGGATAAAGTGAACCCTCAAAAAGCCAAGATTCAAAATGGTGATATTATCGCCTTTGCAACAGATCAAGAGGGATTGGATATAACACATATCGGCTTTGCCTGCTGGCAGGGGAAGAGCTTACATCTGCTGCACGCCTCCAACAAAGAAGGCGGTGTAGTCATCTCGGCAAAAACACTTGTGGCTTATCTGAAATCAAACAAAAATCTCACCGGCATTATTGTTGCACGTTATCAAGGCTTTTCGAAGTGATGATAATCTTTGGGCTGCTCAAAATTACCACCCCAGTGCCAACCGCGTTTAATAAATTCCTGAACAACAGGATTATTAGCACTGAATGCTCCAGCTTTTGAAGGGGAATATTTTGCACCTTCCGGCGCAATAAAGCCATTGGGATAAATAACAGGATTTTGCACGGGATTTATATCCACAGCGCGTCCGAAAGAATGCAACGATAATTTCGTTGTTCCTTCAATTACGCGAAAGTTAAAGCTGGAAGAATTGTTGTGAGCCATCGAGCTGTGATCATCCCAAAGGTAGGCAACTATCGGAATAACACTACCAACAGGAAATTTGATTTTTTCAATCAAGGTAAAAATTTCATAAACATCATCTTCCAGAGAGCTGTTCACAATAAGCTGCCCCTGATGCTTCAGACCATCAAAAGAATAGTAAAGCACATCGATAAGCGAAAGAGCGTCCACTATTTCTAATGGTGCATTTGTTCCTTCAATAGCTTCAGAAAAACTCTTCGCACTGTCGACAATTATTTCTTCGTTATCAGTCATTAACTAATCTCCGTTATAGTTTATTCATTATTATATTCGCAGTCTCTTCTGGCAGCGAAACTTCCCGATAGATGCCACGAATAGTTTTACAATCCATTCGATTAAAATCAAGAAGCGCCGGTGTGATGATCACTCCGGACATATCCACAGCGCCGGGCGATACAAAAATCTTTTTTTCACCTTCAGCAAAATAGGCATCCGGCCTGTGTTTCTGCCTCAAAAATATTATCAGACGCCAGGTGTCATTTTCGCATGCGCAAAAAACATTCATCATCGGTTCGCTATTTGTCTTGATTATTTTCCGCGTAACTTTAGTAAAATATTCAAATTGCTCCCGCAAGGCTTCCTTGTTTCTCGATTCCATGATGACAACCGCGCGGTCAAGATTATCTGCTTTATAAAACCGGACAGACGAAATCTCTTTTACCAAAGACAAATTTTTAAATGCCTTGAGAGGAGCAAGTGCATCTGCCGGGATCATCTGAAAGTGCAGATGATCGGGAGCGGAAGCGCCGCAGGCTGGTCCATTATAAAATACTTTATATGCAGGGGATAGATCGGCCGCCATTTGTAAAAGCGAGTTAACTGACGCGCCTATTTCCTGCGGTTGATGCTTAAGCGTTACAACAGTAAAATGCTGCTGAAAAATCGGCGCCGGATTACAAAGGATCAGATAATCCTTGCGGTATAAAATGCCCTGCTGTCCGCCGGGAAGATTACCCAGGCATAAAAAACACGGACGTTTTTTAATTGATTCCGCATCAACTGCAGCACCGCTACTGACAGAGCGCTGCGGATTGTATTGCAGATGAACATTATAACTGCCGCAGGCAATCTCTCTTGTCCGCACGGAGGACAAACCACTGCATGCATCAGCAAGAGCAGGCCAACTTTTCTTTTGCGCGTTAAATAATTTTTCGCAGAGAGCGGGCAACGTCAAATTATGATTTCCGGGATATTCAGCAAAAATATGTTTATCCAGCGATCTTACTTCTTTGTTCATCATTTGCCGCGCATTGATCTCCATCGTCCGCAGCCCATCCTTGTAAAAATCATTGCGGTTTTGTTTTTCCACGGAAAGGCCGGCATCGGTATTATCCTGCCAGCGGCGACAAAGATATAAACTTTCATATATGCGGCCTATTTTATATTCGCGGGTAATACGCAGGGCAACCGAGTAGTCTTCACCATAACTGACATTGGGAAAACCGATTTTGCGGATGACTTCTGTCGCAAAAGCACGGGGAGCGCCCATTCCGTTTACGCGCAACAAATTATTATGGCCATTTAACTGCGTCCATTCAAGATGATCAATCAGACCATTGGGTATTCGTTTCAGCCGCTCATTGACTATTGTATAAGCGCCGACTACCATCGCGTAATTCCCCTTACGCAAGAGATCAACTATTTTTTGCAGAGTGGCGGAAGAACTGTAAAGATCATCGGAATCAAGCTGGACGGCATAACGCCCGCATTGCTCCGAATTGATTGCTTCATTCCAGCAGCCGCCAATCCCCAAATCACGACGCTTTGGAATGAGCTGCAATATCCGGGGATTTTGCGAAGCCATCTTTTTAATAATCGAAGTGGTTCCGTCCGTGGAATGATTATCCACAACAATGATGTTAAAATCAAAATTTGTTTCCTGCTGCATCGCGCTTTTCAAGGCATCACTGATTGTCTTTTTACGATTGAGCACCGGAATTATAATACTTGCTGCAACCGTAAAGCGCTGCGACGTGAGTGGAGTTTTGAGTGTTCGTGCTCTTAAATATGTACCGGTAATTTTCAAATAGTTTGTGGCAACTTTTTCCAGCTTTTTTTGCCGTGCAAAATTTTCTGCTGCCACATAGGCAAAATGGTCTTCTGCTTGTCTGGCGCCTTTCGCTGCAGCAACCTTCTTTCCTTGTGAAACTGTGTAGAGAAATTCAGGAACGTGCAGGATCGCATGATCAATAGATATCTTCAGGCGTAAATCGTAAAAGGCAGCATTTTCATCCAAGGGGAGCGGTCCGTATTTCTGCAAAGCGTTTCTCATGGCCGCAATCGAAAAAAGCAAAACATGACCGAAATTGAAATCATCGCGAATAGAACCTTGCTGATAATCAAGAAGTGGATGGGGAATGAAATCGCTTTTTTTCTGTTCAATATAATCTGAATAGATAATGCCGGTTTGCGTACCTGCGGCAAGCATAAACAATCGGCGCATCGATTGTTCATCACATTTAACTGCACTTGAGCAAGTAACTGCCAGTAGATATTTCCCTGATATTTTTCTTAAGAAAGACGAAAGATTGCTGATATTCTCGATCTTCAAATCATTCGCTGTACATACACTCATTGCCTCTTTTTCATCATTTATAGCGGCGAGCAAAAACCGGCCAAATTTAAATGCTGAAGGCGTCATAGTCTTTGTTAAAATCCGGCCATCATCATGTTGAATGTTTTTTCTGCCAAATCATTAGACAGTTTAACCAGAGCCTGTTTTCTGGCAGCGGGAAACATATTTATATCACTCACCATTTTATAGTCAACTGAACCTGTTGCATTTTTCGAACTCCAGATAGTCTTGCCACTTTCCTTTTCCCGAAAATTAATTGCTACAATAACCGTTGCCCGTTCTTCGGCCACCAAAGTATTGGCATTATAAGAAAGAGGCGATGTGTTGATATTAATAACGCTGCCCTTAATTATGGCGTCTGCCTCCTCCACACTGGACACGGTTTTAAAACGGCTGTTCTGCAAAATCTGGTTAATAAAAGCTGTGCGGATGTAATTTTCTATACCGGCCTGTGGTGTTTTATTATCGAAAGACTCGACGTAAATATTTTGAATTCGTTTGTCGATGTAATCACCTTTGGGGGCGAAACCATAGCCGCAGCTCAGTATCACCGTTAAAAATAGGCAAATTCCTCCGGTTTTAAACAACAATCTACTGTTTTGTTTTCTCATAAAAGATACCTCTTTTTGTTAGGATTGGGCAACAACAATATTAACCAGTTTGCCGGGCACATAAATAACTTTCAAAATTTTCGCGCCTGAAATCAGGCCAATGATTTTTTCATCGCTTAGCGCGATCTGTTTAATTTTTTCCGCGTCTTCACCTGCGGCAACCGTCATGCGGCTGCGCAGCTTGCCATTGATCTGTACAACTATGGTCATCTCTTCTTCACTGGCAATCGCGAGATCAAAATCAGGCCAGGTAACATCGGCAGCAAGCGTTTTATGACCAAGCATATGCCAAAGCTCTTCGGTTATATGAGGCACAATCGGCACCATTAATACAACTGCCGCCTCCAGAGCTTCGCGGACTACAGCGAGCGCAGCCTTATCGCCACTTGCGGGACGTTGAATTTGATAGACAGCGTTGACCAGTTCCATGACCGCGCTGATCGCCGTATTAAAATGAAAACGATCTTCGATATCTATTGTTACCTTGCGGATAGTCTGATGAGTCTTGCGGCGCAGGGCTTTGAGCTCGCCTTCCAGACTTACGTCCGAGGACAGTGGCTTAATTTCCTTGATATCGTCAAGATATTCGTCCACAATGCGCCACAACCGCCCCAAAAAGCGAAACGATCCTTCCACGCCTTGATCGCTCCATTCCAGATCTTTCTCCGGCGGCGCGGTAAACAGGCAGAATATCCGCGCTGTATCCGCACCATATTTTTTCACCAGATAGTCAGGATCGATAACGTTCTTCAGCGATTTCGACATTTTCTCAGTCTTGCCGATAATGACTTCCTGACCACAAATATAGCATTTGCCATCGGCTGCCTGCTCCGGAAAAAGAAACCCGTGCTCATTGCATTTCATTGTTTCCTTACAAACCATGCCCTGCGTCAGCAAATTGGTGAATGGCTCATCCACACCAAGCACACCGAAGTCGCGCAGCATCTTGGTGTAAAAGCGCGCGTAGAGTAGATGCAGAATGGCGTGTTCAATGCCGCCGATGTATTGATCAACGGGCATCCAGTAATCAAGTTTCTTACGATCCAAACCCGGCTTGGTATCGCAATCCGGGCTGCAATACCTGTTGAAATACCAGGACGACTCTACAAACGTATCCATAGTATCTGTTTCTCGCGTCGCTTTGCCGCCGCATTTTGGGCAGATCGTATCGACAAATTCTTTCAGGGCAGAAAGCGGCGAGCCGCCTTCAGAACCAAAAATGATATTTGTCGGCAAAACAATTGGCAGGTCTGATTCTTTGGCCGGAACGATGCCACATTTATTGCAGTTAATCATGGGAATAGGCGCACCCCAATAGCGCTGCCTGGAAATACCCCAGTCGCGAAGACGGTACTGAATTGTGCGTTTACCTTTCCCTTGTGAGGTAAGATAATCGGCAATGGCCTCCAGAACTTTGGTATTTTCCATACCGTTGAACTGGCCGGAATTCACCAGAATACCCTCTTCCACATACGCTTCCGTCATTTTTTCCGCATCAAGCTCTTTGCCCTTGGGCTGGATAACAACAATCATGGGCAGATTGAACTTTTTGGCAAACTCAAAGTCTCGCTGATCGTGCGTGGGCACGGCCATTACACACCCGGTGCCGTAATCGGCCAGAACAAAATTGGCGGCGTAAATGGGCATCTGCTTGCCGGTCAGGGGATTTTCGCAGTAGGCTTCCAGGAAAAATCCTTCCTTTTCATTAGACTCAGAAGTACGCATCAGCTTGTCTTGCTTTTTAACTTTTTCTACAAACCGCAAAACATCTTTTTCGATGGCTTTGCCTTTGGATAATTCCATAACCAGAGGATGCTCGGCGGCAACCAGCATAAAGGTTGCGCCAAAAAGTGTGTCCTGACGTGTGGTGAAAACTTTGATAGGTTTGTCAGAACCAACTAGAGGGAAATTTACTTCGCAGCCGTAGCTCTTCCCAATCCAGTTTTTCTGCATGGCCATGACGCGTTCGGGCCATCCGGGCAGTTTATCGCAGTAGTCCAGCAATTCCTCTATATAAGCGGTTATTTTGAAAAACCATTGATCGAGCACTTTCTCCTGAACTTCAGTACTGCAGCGCCAGCAAAGTCCGCCCTCCACCTGTTCGTTAGCCAGAACCGTATCGCACTTGCTGCAAAAATTAACAGTTGAGCGCTTTTTGTATGCCAGCCCCTTTTCATACATCCAGATAAAAAAGAGCTGTTCCCAGCGGTAATATTTCGGATCGCAGGTGGCTATTTCCCGATCCCAGTCATAGCTAAAGCCCATGCGTTTGAGCTGCTTTTTCATGTGCAGAATATTATCGTTGGTCCACTGGGCGGGATGAATTTTATGTTCGATGGCCGCGTTTTCCGCAGGCAGTCCGAAGGCATCCCACCCCATCGGATGCAGAACGTTAAAACCTTTCATACGCTTATAGCGTGCGACGACATCACCGATAGTATAATTACGGACATGGCCGATATGGATCTTACCGGAAGGATAGGGAAACATTTCCAGCAGGTAATATTTTTTCTTTTGCGGGTTTTCGGTAACCTTGAAGGATTTTTCATCCTCCCACTTTTTTTGCCATTTTTCTTCAATTGCTATTGGTTCGTACTTCATGATCTATACTTTCTCCAGGCTGAAATATTGTGTGGTTTGTCTAGCATATCAAAGGCGTGCTTTCAATGCCTTTAATATCTTTAGCCAACTTTTGGATGCATTTTCCTGCCAAATCATGTAGCGCCGGCAAGGTTTCAGCGGAAGTAGTGGCTATTAATAAATTATTAAGGCCGTTATCTATGTGATCAAGAAAAACCGGTTTGTTCTTTTTCAAACCTAGAAAGCCGTAAGCACCCAGTGCCTGCATCAGCCTCTGGGCTGCGGCCTCCCAAAAACTATTAATAAATTTATCCAGGCTATAAACTGGCTTCATGAGCTTGTAATAAAAGCTAATCAACTCACCTCTTTCTTCGGCGGTAAAGGTAACATAGGGATCGCAAATCAGCGAACCCAGATCGTAAAAAAGGCAACCATGGCGCATCCCCTGAAAATCAATCAACACCGGCTTGTCGTTTTTAATCATTATATTTTGTGATTGAAAATCACGATGAATCAAACAAGTCTCTGTTTTTTGCAGACGTGCAGAGAGCTCGTTTAATTCTTTCTCCAAATCTTTGAGTGGCGAGGCCGCAATATTTATTTGGCAGGCTTCACTCACAAGATTTTCCAGAAAATAGTTATGCTCCCATTTATAGAGCCTGGGACCATAACTTTCGGACAATTTTAGATCATCAGGTAGTTGGACAAGAGGATAAGCATGCATTCGCCGTATTTGCGTGAGTACCTGAAAATAGTAATCACGCCTTTTATCCCAGGGCAGAATCTTCTTAGACCACAAATCAATATCACCTAAATCTTCGAGAAGAAGAAAATGTTGTTGCGTATCATGCGCAACAATTTGTGGCACGCAAATATCTAGACCAGTCAGAAACTTGTTGATCTCGGCCCAGTGTGCATTCTCTTCGACTTCCGTGCCATAGTGCATAAAAATGAAACTGGTTTTATCCGGCAGGCAGACCCGAAAAAAGCTGCGGTCAGAACCGCCCTTTTTGATTGGTATCAGTTCGGTATCTGTTGTACCCAGATGATTATTTAAAAATATTTGTATTTCCTTATGCATAGGTTCCACTCAATGTTGTCATTCCCACGCAGGTGGGAATTCAGAACTTAATAATACTGGATTACCCGGTCAAGCCGGGTAATGACATAAACATGATGATACTTAACAAATACCGTCTCTTCTTAATTTCTCGTATTCTTCAATCGTCCCCAGGTCATGCCAATACCCATCGTCAATGACAATGCCTCCGACCGAACGGTGATTCTCTTTAATCATTTCGATAATCGGCGGGACAATAGATTCTATCTTACCAGTTTCCAGCCGCTGTAAAAACTTTGTTTCGATAATATAAATACCCGCAAAAAGACAAGTCTTAATTCCCAGATTTTTTAAAGTATGACGCATATCGCAAATAAAGCCGTTTTGATCAATATTGACATTGAGCAGCGGGCCGGTTGAACGCAGCGCGAGCGTTACTTCAGTTTTGCACTCAAAATGTTTTTTGATTAGCGGTTCAAGCGGCAGACTGGTGATGATGTCTCCGTTGTAAACGATGATGCGTTCATCTTCGGTAATCAGGTCTTCGATATTTTTGATGCCGCCTGCTGTATCCAGAAGTATCGTCTCATGCCGAAAAATAATCGGAATGCCTTGCCAATTGCCATCCGGGAACGCCTCTTTATATTTTTTCGCGCAGTGATGCGTATTGACAATAAAGCGCTGCACACCAATCGAACGCAGATGCTCCATCGCGTAAGTAATAATCGGCCTACCGCCGATAGGCAAAAGCGGCTTGGGCGTATTTTCGGTCAGCGGCCGGAGCCTAGTGCCCAAACCAGCGCCAAGAATGAAAGCAGTGTTAATATTCTTCAAAAGCATATCAGCCATTTAAATATTCGGTAAATTCCAGTTCAAAATACACCACATTTAGCTAAAGAAAAGACCTCTTCGGGAGCCTGGTAGTTGAGGCACTTTCTGGGTCGATTATTAATTCTTATGCCCCCGAATTGGCCTCCCTGTTTTTAATACTAAGCTTTTAACTGACCGGTCACATATTTATGGATTATGCTGGAAATAAGTGTTTGATAAGGAAGTCCTTCACTTACCGCTTTTATTTTAATTTTTTCATAATCCCAATCAGTTAGTCTGATGTTAATTTTTTTATTTTTGTTTAATGTATTGCTGGCGTATTTTTGATATTTTTTTATTTCTTCTGCCAGATTTGGAACAGCTTTCCATTCCCCTCTTTCGATTTCTTTTTCCAGTTGACGTTCTTCTTTATTCAACATTATTTTTTTCATAACTACCTCTTAAGATACTTTTTAGTTGTTGCCCGGCTTGGGTATATTGTTTTTAAAAAACATGTCCCGTCTTCTTCTTCAACAAATGGGATATTATAAGCATAACCATCTCGCTCAACAATAAATACTTTTTGTTTTTCCCTGCGTGGATGTTTCAATATGCTGACAAGATACCCTTCATCAATCAGGCAAGTTATTTCATCAAAAGAAATGTCGCGATTTTCTTTCAACCATTTATTCTTTTCCGGGTTCCAGTCAAACTTCATGATTGAATACTAGCACAATGCCTACCTTTTGTCTATGCTATTTCTACACAGCGATAAACTTACAATATTCATAAGAACAATCCCGCCCGTCATTCTCTTGATAATGAAATGAGATTGTATCCATTGCCAGTACTTGATTAGGATGTCCCCCGTAATGCAGAGCGGCATAACTGAAGGCAATGACGGGGAGTAGTCCGGTCCGGACGATCAATTTGAGCTGTTCGTTGTTGCGGATAACGTGGGCAACCGGCGGCGAATAACGGTAATAGAGATTCACCAGCATTCTGCCGGAAGCACTTTTAATGAAATAGGTGTCACGAAACTTCCGCAGGATAACGACGTGCTTATCCAGCGGTGAGCCAAAGACTGCCGTCGCGATAAAGCAACTGTCGACGCCTTCCTGAGGGTGTGCTGTCGTTGAAAATGTCCAGGTGTAAGGCGTGACAAGGCCTTCGCCCATGGTGTATGCCGCTCCCGGATTGGACCACGGAATTGAGTAACGGTTCGTGTTGTAAAAATTGCGCAGATAGGAAAGCCAGCCGTCAGAACAGTCAGGAACAGAGGGGTTTGGTTGTTATCGGACAAGCCAGAATCTCAAATGTGTAAGAATTTACCGGATAAGCAACTGGTCTTCGATAAGGCTGATGATTAGTATGGAAAGCGCAGGAAAGCTTTAAAGCAGGGAAAGTTAATGATGACGTTGCTTTGGGAACTGCAGCAAAAGACAAAATTGTGAAAGCTATGGAAGCACTGGGAATGACCGTTCCCTACGCCATGAAATAATAGAAATCCCATAAAGAGCGTATCCCAAAAATTTTCTTTGGGATACGCTCTTCCAATAGCTAGAATTGTCTTAATGCCGATTATTTCTTTTTTGTTTCATCTTTCTTGGCCGCTTTTTTTAATAGATGCGCATGGTTGTTATCTTAAGTCCACAATTCTGAATTACAGTTTTATTTCTATGGTAAAGGGTGTGTCAGAAGAAAACTATTTATCACCGCTGTTTCCTTAGAAAATACCGACATTTTCCCGTCACGCAGGTCAAACCGATTCAGTCCATTTTTGCCCATCAGGAGCGATTCTTCCTGAATCATCAGCCCGGAGGATTCAAAATTATCCGGCATTGCCCATACATTTCCGGTGCCACTGCGAAGATTGAAGGATGAAACATTGTTGCCACCATAGACAGTCGTGTACCGGTATCGTATTTTTTGACCGTCACAATCAAGAGATACCCAGAAATTAAACACCAGTTTATTCGCCTGCAGAATGTAAGTATTGGCATCTTCCCTGGTAAGAGTCATGAAATCAGGAATTTTTACAGCTTTCAGCTCAGTGCAGTTTGTCTGTATTGTTGCCCTGTCCAATTCACCTGAAGACTGATAATAGCATACAGCTGAAGCAATTTTTGCATCAACAAAGAGAATCATGCCGATAATCATCAAACAACAGCGCCATGAATATTTCTGCATAAAAAGCCTCCTGCTTTATTAGAATTAAGCCAAGTTGACCTTTTTTTGTGGGGTAAATTATATACAGCTTTCTCTTGAGCGTCAAGAAGGATTTAGGAAAGGCATAAGATGCAAAAAGTGTAATTTGATATCGATTTCGGGATGGTCACGGGTGCGTATCTTTTTCGCTTTATCGGCAACATAACCACATTAATATGATGTTTTCCCAGGAATTCAGACAAGCCTATTCTTCACGACCTGTTTTATGTTCGTCAGGATTTCACGACGGGATATATTCATCCCATGTGCATTGTTGATTGGTGTAGGCGCTGGCTTGCGGATGTTGAGCATGACCGAGAGAATCAGAAACTGCTTGGTCAAATAATGTAATGGCGTGATGGATTTTTGGCCTGTCTTCGTGATATGCACAGACACAGGCATGCCTCAGTTAGACCGAAAAAGCCTCGACTGAACGGGCCGTATTTTCGGTCAGCGGCCGAAGCCTCGTCCCCAACCCTGCGCCCAGAATAAAAGCTGTGTTAATGTGCTTGCTTGTCATATATTTATACGCCTATATTCTGCAACCTGATATAAGCCTGCGCTAGCCCCTTGCTTCTTTTTCATGTTTCTTGCCATAATCCGGATCAATCTTCACCATTGAAGCCACAATAAATCCGGGAATCGTCGTTATTGTAATCCAGATAAAGAAATTTTTATAACCAAGCATTTCCTGAATCCAGCCGCTGGCCATGCCGGGCAGCATCAGGCCCAACGCCATAATGCCAGTACCTATCGCGTAAAAGACAGTTTTGTATTCGCCTTGCGAAACCATGATCATATACATGGTGTAAGCCGTAAAACCAAACCCATAACCAAACTGCTCCACGGCAACGGCAGCAACGATCAGCACCCGACTCTCCGGCAGCACGTGCGACAGATAAACAAAAATCAGATCCGGTGCATGCATGATCAGCACCATCGGCCACAACCAGAATTTCAAACCCTTCTTATAAACAACGTAACCGCCCAAAAGACCGCCCAGCATCAGCGCCACCACACCAACCGTACCGTAGATAATGCCGAGCTCAGCAGTATTTAAGCCTAAACCGCCTTTGACGCGGGAATCGAGCAAAAACGGCGCGACCATTTTGACCAATTGTGCCTCAGCAAATCGGTAAAACAAAAAGAAGCTAATGACAATAAGAATATCTTTGCGCCGGAAAAATATGGTCATAATGCGAAAGTATTCCGCAAGAAAGTTTTTTGATTTATCCCACGGCGCACTAATGTCCGCAGCAGGCCTGGGCAGGACAAAGAAATGATAAATACACAAAGCCAAAAACACGGCCGCCACGCCGATAAAAGCCAGCGACCAGGCACGCGCCACAGGATAGCCGTAATTTTCCAAAACACCGGCCATGATCACCAGTCCGCCCTTGGCGGCAATGGTAGCAACTCGATAAAAAGTAACACGCACGCCGACAAAAGCCGCCTGCTGCGGCGTGTCAAGCCCTAGCATATAATAGCCATCAGCGGCAATATCGTGAGTGGCGGAGCTAAATGCCATAATCCAGAACATCGCCAGGCTGTAGCGTACAAAGTCCGTCGCGGGTAGTGTCAGAGCAACACAGGCCAGCGACCCACCAATTGCCAGCTGCATTGCAATTATCCAGAAGCGCTTAGTGCGGAACAAATCTACAAAGGGGCTCCAGAACGGTTTGATTACCCAGGGCAGGGAAAGCCAGCTCGTATAAAGGCCGATTTGCGTGTTTGTAAGCCCCATATTTTTGTAAAGAATGACACTGACGGTCATGGCCATGGCATAAGGAACGCCTTCCGCCAGATAGATGGAAGGAACCCAGAGCCAGGGATTACGCTCCACATACTTTATTTCTTTTTTGGGGCCGGTCATGTTCTAAGATTATTCCTCTTTTCTATTTTGCGTTGATCAGCCATGTTAGTAGAGCTTTTTCAATTTGGCGCCGGTGAAGTAGTGCGCCAGTATTTCTTCCGCCTTAAATCCTTTGGCAGCCATAACGGCGGCGCCTATCTGACAAAGACCCACGCCGTGCCCCCAACCGCCACCGGTAAGTGTAAAGCTCTTCACTAAACCATCGGCCGCGCTGGTTTTTGAAACTGAAAAAGCGCTGCTCAAAAGATGGCTATCCGATAGCCATCGGCGTATTTCCAATTCTTTACCGACAATCACCGTTTGTTTAGAGCCTTCAATCTTCAATTGATAAATTCTTCCGGAAGGGCCACGCCCCAGGGGAGTTATATTTTGCAATGTGCCAAAATCAATATCCGATTTTTTACGGATTATTTCTTCCAACTCCTGCCTCTCGTATATGACCTGCCAGCGGTAAAAATCCTGCGTTTCCTGATCAAACACAGGAAGAATCCTGCCCAGCAACTCTTTGTCAGTTGTGTTACAAAAAGCCTGCGGTCTGCCGGTTAGCCATTCCCTGGCTTCCGCCTCCGATTGAATACGCCGATGCTGTGAAGCACCATCGGTGATACTTTGCATATAATCAGGAGCTTTATCCTCCCATGCCGTTGAAAATATCTCCGTCTGTCCTCCGCAGCATTTGAAGTAGCGTGCATCGCAGATTTCCTGCCCGCTTACCAGAAATAACCCCCGCGTGGCATCAATTGCCATCCTAACGTTATCGGAGATGATTCTTGTTATCCCCTGATAACGCTGGCAGTGATCGTCCGCACAAACATCAAACCCCTGGTGATCGTTGACGTCCTGCCAAACGACGATTTCATTTTCAGTTTTTGACGACGTATCAGATCGTACAATTTTCTTTTTCGCGAGCATGGCCACAAGCCAACTGCGAGCAGTAACAGCTTGCGCCTTTAAAAATTCCAATGGAGCCTCAGCAGACATTTCCGAGGAAATAACACTTTTCAGGTAATCTTCCAGCGCAATTTCATTGATGAGATTAAAGGATGAATCAGACATGGCAGACAAAACAATATTGCCACAAAACGATTGTTCCTGACTTCTTTGCCAGTGAAAATCAATTCCGATCCTGACATCGGACAAGGTAAAGACAGCCTTATTATCAGCCGATAGCGTTATTGTCTTACAGCTTGCTATTATTCTTCCGGAAGGATCGACAAGCGTCACTTCGCCATTAATCCCCTTGACTATTACATGACCGGATATTGACCGCTGATCATCAAGAATAAAGCTGCCCTTTAAGTTCAAGCGGGCATCTTGATAATTCTGCAGCAGGGCAACTTTAATTGCAGGTTCGTAACTGAGCATATTCTCTCTTTCAATCCCGTGACTTGTAATTCCCTAGTTACGGCCAATCGAGGAAAGCGCCTTAATCCGCGTGAGGTCGCTTTATTTTAGGGAGCCTCCGGCTCCTGGCGAAGGTGGCTCCACTCAACTTGATCTATTTTTATGGTCAATGAACAAATAAGTCAAGTAATACCAAGTTGCTTTCAAAATTAAATATTAATTTTTGAAAGCTTACTTGGTATTATGCCGGGAAAACAACCTTTAATGAGACTAGCTAAGAACAAGCAAAGCGAAATTCGTCTCTGCCACCTGAAGGTGGCGGGATAATTCTCACTAAGATTTTCCGGGCACCGCGTTTCGGAAAATCAAGGCTCATTAAAGCGCTAGTCGTAGTGAGTCCCAAGTTTCAGAAGCGTAGCGCACTGAAATTTGCGAGACGAACTATCCAATAGCCACAGGCTATTGGGAATTATCCTACGTGCGAAGCTAAATAGGGCTAATATTTGATATCTACTTGGTAAAAGGTATCAATCATCAATTTAATACTTGAATATTAATACTTTATCATGTATGAAATGAAAGAAAAATGTAACGGCGGATGGCTTATGGTGCATATCTGGCCAATTGGGGGAGGCAAAGGCGGGTCGGGCAAGACTTTCTTGACCAGCGCTCTCGCACGGCTGTTGGCGGAATCAGGCAAGCGAACTCTTCTTGTCGATTTAGATCTGGGTGCAGCAAACCTGCATACCCTGGTAGATGTGCCCTATCCTACAAAATCACTTTCCGATTTCATTCGAAGAAAAACTCCATTCCTTCAAGACACCGTTTTGCAAACCCCCACTCCTAACCTCTTCCTCATCAGCGGCGCTCACGACAGTATGGATATTGCTAATCTTCCCTATGAACAAAAAATAAAAATTGTTAAAGCAATATCCAAACTTGAATATGATTGGATATTGCTGGATTTGGGTGCTGGTACTTCTTTTAACACGCTTGATTTTTTTCTTATTTCTCAAAACGGTATATTTATAACCACGCCGGAACCAACTTCCATTGAAAACGCTTACCGGCTGGTGCGCGCTATTTACTTTCGCCACATTCGCCATTGCTTTGACGCGTTTTATTTTAAAGAACTGGAAAAGGAAGTTGTACGTCAGTTTGGTGATGACGCGATAAATAAACCGCATTGCATGATGCAGGTTGTGCAGCGGCTGCACCCGGAGATATACGTTCAACTGGATAATACTGTCAACTCTTTCAAGTTCAGACTTATTCTCAATCAGCTGCGCAAACAGGATAATGTCGCAATTGGATCACAAATATGCCAAATCATCGAAAAGCATCTTGGCCTTCATATTGAGTTTGCCGGTAACGTCTCTTATGATGACCATATTCATGATGCCATTTGTCAGCGTGTATCATTTTTAGAAAGATATCCTCATACACGAGCCGCAACAGATCTGCGCGAGCTGAGCAAACAAATGGTTAATTCCGTTGGTTCGCAATTGCTGATGCGGTACTCTTGAAATATGCGATAATATCGCGGGAATAAACTCAAAGCAAGCTGCGGGATAGTATTCCCTTCGCTTCGCGGGATTGTTCAACTTACCAATTCCATTGCGTCGCAGATGACCCCATGGTGACCTTCAGGTTATTCAGGTTACTGCGCTTTCGGAATTGGAGTTTCACTAATAAAAAGGCTTCAAAAATAACTTATGGAGTTTTTATATGGAAAAAAGTTTCGCTGAAATGAATTACTATGAGATGCTCAATGTAAAACCGGATGCTGCTTTTTTCGAAATCCGTCATGCCTATAATTCGGCCATGCAAATTTACCAGGCGGATTCAATGATTAGTCACTCTTTTTTTTCTCAGGAAGAACGGAAGCAGATACTTTCCTTTGTGGAAAAAGCTTACCTTACGCTTATAAGTGAGAAAGAAAGGCAAATCTACGACAACGAACTTATTCGGCTTGGCGTTCTCAAGGCAACAAAATGGAAAGTGTCACCTAAAAAACCGATCTGCATCTTTGACATTAACCGCAATCCTAGCATAAAAAGTGCGCCAAAGAGCAATGATGAATTAAGAGAAAAAATCGCTCAGAATAAACGCATTGCAGAAATTATTAGCCAGACAGAAATCAGCGGCGTCGATCTTAAAGAAATAAGAAATAAATTAGATGTGCCCATTGGGCGTATCGCCGGGGAAACAAAGGTCAGCCTCTATTACTTAAAATGCATAGAAGAAGATAATATAAGCAGGTTGCCGGCGCCTGTTTTTCTCAAAGGATTTATCAAGGCCTACGTGAAGTGCCTTTGCCTGGAACCGGTTGAGGAGCTCAGCAACAAATACATGAGCGTTATATTACGCATCGATAAAAAGTGACGACCCGCACATTCCCCAGAGTTAACCGCTGACCATTTTTAAAACATGTGGAGAATTATTATGAGTAAAATAACTTTCACTATGCTGAGCCTGTTCTGCTGCGCTACAATGGCTGTTGCTGCGCAGCAAAAGTTCGAGGAAGACAAAATTGAAACATCGGCGGGCGATCTTATCATTACTTTTGTGGGCCATGGAACAATCATGATGTCCTTTGGCGGGAATATTATCCATGTGGACCCGGTAATGCAGATGGCTGACTATACAAAAATGCCGAAGGCCGATTTGATTCTCATAACTCATGAGCATCCTGATCATTTTGATCCGGATGCAATCAACCTGATAAAAACTACTCAAACAAAAATAGTCGCCACGGAAGCGGTTGCCAGGCAAATACCTGAAGCAGTCATTATGAAAAATGGCGATATGCGGACTATTGAAGGTCTACAAATTGAAGCGGTGCCCGCGTATAATATTATACATATGAGATCTCCCGGCAATCCTTTCCATCCGCTTGGAACCGGCAATGGCTATATAATCACGTTTGGCAACAAGCGTATCTATATCGCCGGTGATACGGAAAACACCCCGGAAATGAAAAACCTGAACGCTATCGACATTGCTTTTTTGCCGATGAATCTTCCCTATACGATGACTCCGGAAATGGTTGCCGACGCCGCAAAAGCCTTCCGTCCAAAAATACTCTACCCTTATCATTACGGAAAGACCGACACGGCAAAGCTTTCGAAGCTGCTCCAGGATACGCCCGGAATTGAAGTGCGTATTCGTCAAATGCAGTAAGGCTGAAGGAAAAGGAAATAGCTTTTCCCTTTTATTTGTGCCCTAGCGTGACCTTCAGGTTATCAGGGATTAAGGGGGATTTTTCTAATGCCAATTACCCGCCTATTTATACCAAAGATGTATAAGGTCAAAAAGAGAATTGCCTCATTGAATCAAATATGTAATCGTGGTAGATGATCCCCAGAAATGGAACGTGGAGTAACAGCAAATGAGTGTTTTCGAATATACAGCTTTGGATGAAAAAGGGCGGGAACGCAAAGGCTTTGTTGATGCCGGAAGTATTGCCGCGGCGAGGCAGAAATTGCGCGAAGAGGGAGTTTACCCCACTGATATTAATCAGGCGACAGATAAGAAGGATAATGCCTTATCCGGTATTTTGAGTATGAATATCTGGCAGCGTGTCTCCACTAAAGATGTCTCTATATTCACCCGTCAGCTTTCGACCCTTTTAGGCGCGGGTATCCCGCTTGTGCCTTCGCTATCGGTTTTAATCGCGCAAACAAAAAATCCGCTTTTGAAACAAACACTGGCACAAATTCGTGAGCAGGTTAATGAAGGTAAAAGCCTGACTGAAAGCTTGTTGCATTTTCCCCGAATCTTCCCGCCTTTTTTCGTGAATATGGTTCGTGCGGGAGAATCTTCAGGCACAATTAATCTGGTGCTGGAGAGGCTTGCGGATTTTAGTGAAAATCAGCAGGCTATGATGAGCAAAATTAGGGCAGCACTGGCCTACCCGATTATTATGCTCTTTGTCGGCAGCGGCGTAATTTTTCTTTTAATGACTTTTGTTGTTCCAAAAATTACCGGTATCTTCACTGATATGCACCAGACGTTACCTCTGATTACAATTATTTTAATTGTCGTGAGTAATTTTTTAAAATCTTTCTGGTGGCTTATTCTAATTCTTCTGGCGGCTGCAATAGCTGCTTTTAAATATTCAACAACCGCAACAGAAGCTGGCAAGCGCACGTGGGATAGTGTCAAACTGAAAATTCCGGTATGGGGACAGGTAAACCTCAAAATTGCTATTGCCAGGTTTTGCCGGACACTTGCCACGCTGTTACAAAGCGGAGTGCCGCTTTTATCGTCAATGGAAATCGTCCGTAATGTCGTCAACAATATCCTCATCGGCGAGGCAATCGACAAAGCCAGCAAAGATGTGGAGGAAGGCAAGGGTCTTTCCGGTCCATTGACACAAAGTGGCCTCTTCCCTCCGTTGGTTACGGAAATGGTTGCTGTGGGAGAGCAAACCGGCACGCTGGAAAAAATGCTCAACCGTGTCGCTACGGCTTATGAAACGGAGGCTCAATCCGACGTTATGGTGATGACTTCCCTTCTGGAGCCTTTAATGATACTGGTCATGGGGCTTTTGGTAGGCTTTATTGTTGTTTCCATTTTGTTGCCGATCTTTGAGATGAACCAGCTTGTAAGGTGACGGCTACGTAAAAAAGCGCCGGCACGCGTGACCTTAAGGTTATTCGCCGGGCTGCGCATATGCACTTTTGCACGTGCTCAACTTTTAATAACAAACTCGGGAGTTGATTATGAAAATAAATAAAGAAAAGAAAAATCGCGGGTATGAAATCCAAAGCAAGCTGCGGGGTATTATACCCTCCGCTGTGCGGGATTGTTCGACTTACAAATTTCAATGCCCTTCGTTTTTTAAATTTTGGCCTCACACCACGCAGGCAGGTTTCACCTTAATCGAATTGATGGTGGTTATTGTCATTTTAGGAATACTTGCCGGCCTTATTATTCCACGCGTCATGGGGCGACCAGACGAAGCACGTCAGGCGAAAGCCAAAATTCAGATGGAAAGTCTGGAATCAGCGTTAAAACTTTACAAACTCGATAACGGCAATTATCCTACAACAGAGCAGGGAATGAAAGCTTTAGTGGAAGCGCCAACAGTCGGCAACCTTCCGAAAAACTGGCGCGTTGGCGGCTACCTGGAAAAAG
>JANXZU010000096.1 GCA_025355345.1 Syntrophaceae bacterium | reverse complement strand
GAATAAGGGTTTTGTTTATAGACTAGAATTGTCCGGTAACTGGGGAATAATAGTTCATAAGAAAATATTGCAGGTGGTATTGATGAGCTTATATGTAGATAAAATAAGAGTTATTGCTGTTTTATGTTTTTTATTTGTGATTAGTTCATGCACCAACACCGCTCTACAGAAAGAGCAGTCTGAAATATATTTAAATAAAGGAATATCGTATATTGGATTGCAGCAATATAATAGTGCTTTGAAGGATTTGCTGCAGGCGGAAAGGCAATATTCCGATGATCCTAAAATTCATTACTATCTTGGAATGGTTTACCATCAAAAAGGGATAAAAGAAAAGGCTGTGGCAGAATTTCAGAGGGCAATCTCTTTACAAGAAGACTATTCAGAGGCACATAATTACTTAGGTACGCTTTATTCAGAAGATGGGCTTTGGGATAAGGCAATTTCTGAATTTGATAAGGCGGTTGCTAATGAAGTCTATGATACACCATCGGTACCACTTTATAATGCCGGATGGGCTTATTATTCAAAAAAAGATTATAAAAATGCTTTAGCTAAATATCGGGAAGCCCTAAATAGACAGCCAATGACAGCGCTGCAACCTCAAATTGAAAAAAACATCGGTCTGATATATTTTGACCAATCAAAATATTTTGAGGCCATCCAACACCTTAAGAAATCCGTTGAGTTGAATTCATATCTTTATGATGCCCAATTATTTCTGGGGGAGAGTTATTTAAAAACTAAGGATAAGGCAAATGCAAAAAAAGCATTTCAAGCAGTTATCAAATTATCACCTCAATCTACTTTCGGGAAAAAAGCCAAAGAATATTTGCAATCCATAAAATAAACCTTATATTCTGATACTGTTTAGTTGCAATCGTGATACAAAATCAGTTTTATTATAGTTATACGACAGTTAATCCTTATTGTTGTATCCATATGGTCATTTGTAAATTTCAGGGAATGGTGCATGAATTATCTTGATCAAACAGGAGATCTGCTAAAAAATAATCATTTTCCAGAAGCGCTAATTCTTGCCCAAGAACAACGTCGCTATAATCCTTTGGATGTTGAAGCACATGTTCTTGCGGGCAAGATTCATATTCGCATGGGGGAATTTGACCAGGCGCGGGATATATTAACGCAAGTAGATCAAATAATCTCAGAATTATCTTTCGTTTACGCCCGAATGGCTGATATTTATCGCGAAAAAGGCTTGAAGAGTGAAGCGGCTCTTTGCTATCGCAAGTTTATAAACTTGAATCCAATTTCTGAACAAGCAGCCGCAATTGCGGAAAATTTATCCTTCCTCGAAAAGCAGGAATCTGCCGCGTCAGACACTGATGAGTCAGGTATAGAGAATATTCCCAAACCAGATTTTTTTACAATAACACTTGCAGAACTTTACATTAATCAGGGCCACCTGCAGATGGCTAAAGAAGTATTGAAAGAAATAATAAAAAGGGAACCAGAAAATATAAGTGCCGCAGCCAAACTCGTTTCGGTTAAATTGTCAATGTCGAAGTTGAAAACAGTAAGCGATGAGGATGATGGTTCCAATGATTTAGTTAAGACGTTGTCCGGCTGGCTTGCAAATATTGATAGGTTAAATGCGCATGCAGGCCGAAAATAACCTTTATCAACAAAGAATCTCCGATATTCAACGGAAGCTTTCCGATTTTAAAATCAATGGACTTGTTTTACTAAACATTATCAATATAAAATATTTATCTGGATTTACAGGAAGCGACGGTGCGCTTATTATTTGTCCGGACAGATTATGCCTGCTGGTTGACGGCAGATATACAACTCAAGCCGCTCTTGAAGTTCCAAATATACCGGCAATAGAATATAAAAATAAAATTGAAGGAATAGGTCAGGCGATCAAAGACCTTGGTTTAAAGCATATCGGGTTTGAGGCAGCATGTATGAGCGTAGATATGTATAATCAATTAATCAAGCTTCTTGATGATGAGGTTTTTATAAATGTTAGTGAAGATTTGAGGTATTTGAGGGCTTTTAAAAATCAAACAGAAATCGCACTAATGAAGAAAGCTGCTATTATATCGTCGGCAGCTATATCAGCCCTCATCAGTGATATAAAAACAGGCTGTACAGAAAGAGAATTGGCACTGCAGCTTGAAATTTATGCGCGACGAGGTGGTGCAGATCAGCTCGCTTTTGAGGCAATAGTTGCGGCAGGTGAAAATTCAGCGCTTCCTCATGCAAAACCAACAGATAGAAAAATAAAAAAGGGCGATTTTATAGTTATTGATTTCGGTGTGAAGTATAAAGGATATTGTTCTGATGAAACATGCACTTTTGCTTTTGGGGAATTGACAGATCAGCAAAAGAATGCTTATCAAACAGTCAAGCAGGCGCATGATGATGCAATAGCAGCGATTAGAGCAGATATTGCTGCCAGCGACATTGACAATTGTGCCCGCAGTGTTTTTGGCGAAAAATATGGTCATTATTTTACACATGGAACGGGTCATGGTGTAGGTCTGGAAGTTCATGAAGCACCGCGCCTTGCGCCAGATTCCAAGGATGTTTTAGAGGAAAAGATGGTAGTTACAGTCGAACCTGGTATTTACATCCCGGGGTTGTGGGGCGTCAGAATTGAAGACACGATATTAGTAAAAGAAAATAGTTGCGAAATTTTTACAAAAATGGATAAAGATCTCATCATAATTAATTGAACGCAGAGGTTATTCTGTTATGAAGGTATTTCCGGAAGATTTATTGTATAGTCGAGAGCATATCTGGGTGCGGGTGGACGGTGATATGGCAACTATGGGTATCACCGATTACGCTCAGGAAAGCCTAGGCGAGATATTGTCGGTAGAATTTCCTGAAATTGATACCTATATAGAGCGTGATGAAGCTTTTGGTTCTATTGAATCAACCAAAGCAGTCGTGGATTTAATATCTTCATTGAGCGGTACAGTTGTCAGTATCAATGAAGACATTCCCGATGATATTGGCATAATTAATAGTGATCCGCACGATACGGGATGGCTTATTGTTATTGAAATGGATGATATGGGGGAATTAGACGACCTTCTTGATGCCAGCGGCTACCATGATTTCATTACGGAGGAGGAAACGGGCTGATACCAATATATGACGTGGCGGTTTTTAAATTATCATCAATATAACGCATTTGAAAATATGGCCATTGATGAAGCCATATTTCGGGAAACTATAACCGGCAAAAAGAAACCGACAATTAGATTTTATGGATGGCATCCCGCGGCAGTATCTATTGGTTATTTTCAAGATCCGCAAAATGAGGTAAATTTAGCGCAATGCAGCAACATGGGGGTTGATGTTGTCCGAAGACTCACTGGCGGTAAGGCTGTTTATCATGAAGATGAGATCACATATTCCGTTGTAGCCGGCGTTCAGGAGAAATCATTCTCTACTGACATTTCAGGTACGTATGAAGTAATAAGTAATTGCCTTGTTCAAGGGCTGTCCTATTTGGGGATAGAGGCAAATCTCGCCCCAGTCGGCCGCATCGCTAAAAATAACGAGCTGGAGGCTTGCTGCTTTGCCGTTCCTTCCAGAAACGAGCTATTAGTTTCTGGCCGTAAGATCTGCGGCAGCGCTCAAATGAGGACAAAGGGCGGTTTTTTACAACATGGTTCATTGCTTCTAAAATTTAATCCAGTAAAAGCCCTATCAGTGGTTTTGCCTTTTAGTAAGCCCGAGTATTTGCCAAAACTAAGTAATTCAGTTTCGGGAATAAACGAAGTAATTTTAAAAGCTGTAGAGACAAATGAAATTTGCAATGCGCTGAAAAAAGGATTTACTGAAGTGCTGGGGATAGAACTAGCAGAAGAATCCATGACGTATCCGGAAACCACACTAAAAAATGAGCTAATAAAAAAATACAAAGATTTGAACTGGAAAACAAAAAAAATATTTTAATGCAGGATAATAATTGCAATGGTCATTAAAGATCTCATAGCAAAAGAAATTCTCGAACAAAACAGTTACGCAGCTCCTGTATATACTAAGAATATCAGAGTCAGGCTGGATGCCAATGAAAACCCTTTCAGCCTTCAGGAACCTTTGAAAAAAAAGCTGTTAGAGCAGATTAGTAAGGTTAATTTCAATCGATATCCGGAAGCAGGATCACCGGGATTGCGCGAAGGGTTTGCCGGGTATTTTGGCGTAGATCGGGATATGGTGATGCCGGGTAACGGATCAGATGAACTGATTCAACTCTTATGTCTGGCTTTTAAAGGTAAAATAAATGGCGTATTAGTGCCCGATCCGGCTTTTGTCATGTATAAAATTATTGCGGTTAATACAGGCAATAAAGTTATGGAAGTGCCTCTTGACGATAATTTTGATCTTGATACAGACGCAATGCTTGGCAAAATTGGGATAAATTACCCTGCAATAGTTTTTTTGAGTTATCCGAACAGTCCAACCGGCAATTTGTTTAGTCGGGAAAAAATAGAAGCGATAATCAAAAAAACTCCCGGTGTGGTCGTCGTTGACGAGGCTTATGCCGCCTTTTCGGGGGACACTTTGGTCCCGTTACTAAAAAAATACGACAATTTAATTATTTTAAAAACACTGTCCAAGTTGGGCATGGCCTCAATGCGATTGGGTTTTCTAATTGGCAATAAGGATATTATTACTCAACTGGATAAAGTGCGTCTACCTTATAACATCAATTCATTATCACAAGTAGCCGCCAATTTTTTTCTGGATTATTCGACGGAATTTGCCAATCAAGTTAATGAAGTGGTCAAAAGACGCGAAGAACTATACTTGGCATTGAAGGAAATTAACGGAATTAATCCCTATCCATCCAGGGCTAATTTTATTTATTTTAGTTGCTTTTTTGATTCGGATCGAATATATCAAAACCTCACTGCAGAGGGTATTTTTGTGAAAAACCTGAATAAACCGCCTCGAATGGCAAACTGTATGCGGGTGACTGTAGGAAATCTTGAAGAAAACGCGTCTTTTATCAAGGCATTAAAGAGCGTAATTTCTGAGTTGGGAGCGTGATTTAAACTGATTGTAAATTTCCAGGGTAGTTGACGGCACAAGATATTCTTGGTGTTGCCGTGCTGCCCTTTTTTTGCGCCTGAATGCCAGGGTAGAATAATTAACGTACATATTAATAAAGAAAAAATGGAGGAATGAATTTGGAAGTAAAAGTAATTGACAATGACGTGGAGAAGGCTCTTAAAATTCTGAAAAACAAACTTTCTAAGAGTGGTTTATTTAAAGAATTAAAAGTTCGCCGTGCTTATGAAAAGCCTTCAGTCAAAAAAAAGAGAAAAACAATTGAAGCACGCCGCAGGTTGGCAAAGGTTCAAAGGCGCCGTCCCAATTAAGTAGCTGTTTCTCTATCAATATTTGCGGGAGTAAAATGCAGCATGGATGAAAAACAATACGTTGTTGATTCATTGTCTATTGAAGAATCATGGCGGGTATTTCGCATTATGGCGGAATTTGTCGATGCTATTGAAGTCCTTTCCGATGTTCATAAAGCAGTGTCGATATTTGGTTCTGCTCGTGTGGCACCCACTGATATTTATTATGAAAAAGCTGAGCATCTGGCCAAGCTGTTAGCAAAAAATGGATTCAGTGTAATTACAGGAGGCGGGCCCGGCATCATGGAGGCGGCAAATAAAGGCGCCAGCGAAGCAGGTGGGCAATCTATTGGCATGAACATCCGTCTGCCCTTTGAACAAAAGCCAAATCCCTATGCCAATATCCGTATTGATTTCAAATATTTCTTTACCCGCAAAGTAATGTTCGTTAAATATGCTGTTGCTTACGTAATTTTGCCCGGTGGCTTCGGTACGATGGATGAACTTTTTGAAGCACTGACTTTAATTCAAACCAGGCGAATAAAAAGCTTTCCCTTAATTTTAATGGGTGGCGATTATTGGCAAGGACTGTTGGATTGGTTGAAAAATACAATGCTTGCGGAAGGTAAAATCCTTCCCGCTGATCTGGAATTGATTCAAATCATTGATGATCCTGAAGAAGTTGTCAAACATATTAAGAAATATGTCATAGTCTAGTCCGGTAGTTGAGTCTTATGACCTTAGAAAAAATATTTGCCGACCTTAATAAGGGTGTTTTGTCGCCCTGCTATCTTCTCTATGGCGAAGAAGAATATCTAATTAACGATGCTCTCCAGAAAATACTTGATTTAATTATTCCTGAAGCAGATCGGGATTTTGGCCTTTTTTTTCTTGACGGCGAAAATGCTGATATTGATAACATAAGCGATCTTATATTAACCCCTTCTTTATTAGGCGGAAGAAAAGTAATAGTAGTGCGCAATACTACCATTTTTCATTCCCGCGAAAATTTAGCCGATCTGATTTCAAAGATTAGAGCAAGCATAGATGAACAACCGGCTAAGGCGGTAAAATATTTTCTTGCTTTTTTAAGAATTGCCGGGTTTGCAATGGAAGATTTACAGGGTGTAGGTTGGAAAAAGATTACAGACGAAAAATGGCGTAAAGTTGTTGAAGGTGATTCAGGGGAAGACAGGGAAAAATGGCTGCCCCGGATTATTGATATTTGCGTTTCTCTGGGTCATGTTGCCGGATCCGGTGCCGATAAGGCCGATAAGCTGGCGAATCTGTTTTCCAATGGCCTTCCTGCGGGGAATTGTATAATCATGACTTCGGACGCAGTTGATAAAAGGAAAAAAATATTTAAAATATTTTCTGATACAGGGGTTGTCCTCTACTTTGGGCAAACCAAGGGCGAGGCGGCTCAGAAGGAATTACTCAAACAGCAGGCACAAAAAATGTTGGAAAGTTATGGTAAAAAGTTGACTCCGGCAGCCTGGATTACTTTGGGTAAAAAAACAGGATTTGAATTGCGCCGATCAATTACTGAATTGGAAAAACTCATTTTCTTTGTAGGTGAACGGAGTAGCGTAGAAGAAAAGGATGTCGAAGAAGTTGTCGGTAAAACCAGAGAAGACTCTATATTCGATTTAACGACAGCCCTAAGTGAAAAAAATCAGCTGGCAGCCCTTGCCGCTTTGAAGGCATTGCTCGATCAAGGCCTTCATCATCTGATGATCTTAACCATGATAGTCAGAGAAATTCGACTGTTGTTACAGGCAAGAATATTAGTTGATTCAGGTAAGCTGCCCAAGTTCAATAACAATATCGATTATGGTTTGTTCCAGAAGAATATCCATCCGAGATTGACCGGACTTGCAGATACGATGACATTGCCTAAAGATTTTTTGATTAACAAGCATCCTTTTGTTGTTTTCAATGCAATTAGGAATTGCGGCAGGTTTTCTTATTCGCTGCTCACAGGGTATCTCGATGACCTTTTAAATATCGACCGGTCAATGAAATCATCCGCCACCGCACCACAATTGCTTCTGGAAAATTTTTTAATTAAAGCTTGTGCTAAAGCTTCCTGATTTTAGTCTGAGACTTCCTTTGCGCGCGAGAAAGTTTATGTGCTTGTCCTTTTCTGCTGATAGGACGGATGTTTTCTTCATCGTCATCATCTTTTTCGGCAACAACATTGTTGTCTGCAGACGGCAAAGTTTGCTTGTTGACAATCTCCTCAAAATCAGAAGACGATAGTGTCGCTTTGCCCTTTCTTGAGGCGTAAGAAGCTATCTCGCGATCAGAAGAAACCACAAGGATCTCTTCATCGGTCGAAGCCACAATTCTTTTCACAACGTCATCGGCTTTTATGCCGCGACTCGAGTAAATAATATTGATTCCGGACTGGAAGTCCCGTTCTTCTTGCGCTGAGCCATTTTCCCATCCGTCAAAGACCACAGTTATTAGGTGACCTTTAATTTTGCGGTAATCCGCCAGCCACGTGATTAAGGCTTTGCGTCCCGCCTCCAAGCTTTGCCGCTCAAAACGCTTCAGGCTGACTGATTGGCGGATCAGATTATATCCATCAATTAAAATATGCATATTAAATTCTTGCACAATGAAGCCATATATTCAACAAAAAAAGGGTTCAGTATTTCCCTTGACTTGAAGGCTGTCAGTCTGTTAATTTCCAGCTGAAAATAAAAGAGGTTCTGATTATATTATGTTTCAAAATAAAAAAATAGTTGTAGTCATGCCGGCCTATAATGCCGCAAAAACTCTTCTTAAGACTTATGAAGAGGTCATGGCTCAGGGCATTGTGGATTTAGTTATTCTGGTTGATGATGCCAGTTCCGATAATACGGCGCAAATCGCATCAAATCTGCCACATACAAAGCTTTATATACACGAAAAAAATCTCGGCTATGGCGGCAACCAGAAAACATGTTATCGATTGGCACTGGATGCTGGTGCCGATATTGTAATCATGGTTCATCCGGATTACCAATACACGCCCAAACTGATTCCGGCGATGGCGGCAATGATCAGCGGGGGGCTTTATCATTGTGTCCTGGGCTCCCGCATTCTTGGCGGATACGCCTTGAAAGGCGGTATGCCTGCCTGGAAATACATTGCCAATCGTTTTTTAACTTTGACTGAGAATATATTAATAGGCGCAAAACTTTCCGAATACCACACGGGATACCGTGCTTTCTCTCGAAAGCTTTTACTTGGTTTGCCTCTGGAAAATAACTCAAATGATTTTGTGTTTGATAATCAAATGCTAACCCAGATAATTTGGTTTGGATATACAGTTGCGGAAATAAGCTGTCCGACAAGTTATTTTGCTGAAGCATCATCCATCAATTTAACCCGTAGTATTCAATATGGTTTCGGGTGCTTAAAAACGGCCTGGGTTTATCGACTGTCCAAAATGAATTTAATATCCAGGCGGATGTTCCCTGCTCATGAATAAAAAATACAAATACCTGATCATAGTTATTTTGATCGTAGCATCTATTGTTGCCTTTGGCCGTATAGCGGCTAACGATTTCATCAACTTTGATGATAACATATATATTGCTGAAAGCAATCATATCAAATCAGGTTTTAATGCGGAAAGCATCAAATGGGCGTTTACCAGCTCTATCGCTAGCAACTGGCATCCGTTAACCTGGATTTCGCATATACTTGATTGGCAATCATTCGGAGCAAATGCCTCCGGTCATCATCTTGTAAGTTTGATGTTCCATATAGGGAGTGCTATTCTTCTCTTCCTTTTTTTAAGTAAAACTACAGGCGCGCTTTGGCCCAGTGCTTTTGTTGCTGCGCTATTTGCCTTGCATCCATTAAGAGTTGAATCTGTGGCCTGGGCGGCTGAACGTAAAGATGTGCTAAGCATGTTTTTTGGTATGGCAGTGATCTATACATATGCCCTGTATGTTGAAAAACATAAACTTTATAAATATTGCCTATGTCTGCTATTGTTTGCCTTGAGTCTGCTTTCCAAGCCCATGCTGGTAACTCTGCCTTTTGTGCTGATGCTTCTTGACTACTGGCCTCTTGCAAGATGGCAAAAAGCTTTGAACCATCAGTTGTCGCCCGCCCGCAATGAAGCAAGCGCTGAAAAGAAGAAGGGTGAGAAACGTAAAACGGGCTCCATAACACAGAAAAAGTTATCCAAGCCGGCAACGGATCGCGCAGAAACAATTAGCTCTCTTTTATTAGAAAAAGCGCCTTTTATTTTTCTGTCGCTAGCCTCTTGTATTATGACTATCTGGGCGCAAAACACGGGTGGAGCTATTGCTTCACTGGAAAAGCTGCAATTTACAGAACGGATTCAAAACGCCATTGTGTCTTATGTTGCGTATCTAATAAAAATATTCTGGCCTGCTAATCTGGCAGTGTTTTATCCTTATGAACCTTCATTGCCGTTATGGCAGGTGTTCTTTGCCGCCTCAATTTTACTAATTATAAGCGCCGCCGTTATTTACTTCATCAAGGAAGCGCCTTTTCTCTTTGCCTGCTGGTTTTGGTATCTGGGGACACTTGTGCCGGTAATAGGCCTTGTGCAAGTCGGCGCTCAGGCCATGGCTGATCGTTATACATACTTCCCTTCCATTGGTATTGCCATTATGCTGGTTTGGGGTGTCGTTTACTTATTGCCTAAAGATAAACTGCAAAAAATAATTATAATACCCGGGGCGGTAATTCTTGCCGCCTTAACATTTTTAACCTGGCAGCAATGCGGTTACTGGAAGAACAGTATCACGTTATTTACCCATACGCTGAACGTAACTAAAGATAATTATCTGGCTCATAATAGTCTGGGTGTTGCATTGGCAGCTGAAGGTAAGGTTGAAGCAGCCATTAACCATTATCGAGAGGCTATCAGAATAAATCCATATCACGATAGCGCTCAATCCAATCTTGGCGCCGCTCTGGCTTCTTATGGCAAAATGGAAGAAGCCATTGTCCAATATATGGCAGCTATCAAGATTAACCCCCGCCAGGCAGAAGCACATTCAAATTTGGGTATTGCCTTAGCCGCAACAGGAAGATCAGAGGAAGCCATTAAACAGTATCAAGAGGCAATAAGGATTAATCAGGGCTATGATAATGCCTATTATAATCTGGCCAATACGTATATCAAGCAGGGGAAAATGGAAGAGGCGGTTAACAATTACCGCAAAACGATCAGTATCAATCCTGATCACGATGATGCCCATTTTAATCTAGCTGACATATTGGCAAGGCAGGGTAAAACAGAAGAAGCCATCATTCATTTTCGTGAGGCAGTGAGGATTAAACCGACATCATTTGCTGCTCTTAATAACCTGGGTGTAAATCTCGGAAGGCAACAAAGACACGAAGAAGCCATAGTCTTTTATCGCAGGGCAATTCAGATAGAGCCTAATAATCCCGGTATCTATTTTAATTTGGGGGTTGCCTTGGGTAATAAAGGCGAATTACAGGAAGCTATAACTAATTTCCGGCAGGCACTTTTATTAAAGCCTGATTATCAACAAGCCCGCCAGGCGCTAAAATTAGCAATTGAGTTGGAGGTGCAAAAAAGATGAAAAATAAATACAAATACCTGATCATCGTGTTTTTAATAGTAGCATCATTTATTGCTTTCGGCCGGACGGTTGGTAATGATTTAGTGAATTTCGATGATTATCAGTTTATAACTGAGAATATTCATATCAAGTCCGGTTTTAACGCAGAAAGCATTAAATGGGCATTTACAGCTACATCTCCTGACTTTTGGCATCCACTTACCTGGCTTTCATATATGCTGGAATGGTCTTTATTTGGCGCAAACGCATCCGGTTATCATCTCGTTAGTTTATTATGGCATATTGGCAGCGCCATTCTTCTCTTTCTTTTATTAAGCAAAACCACAGGCTCACTTTGGCCAAGTGCCTTTGTTGCGGCACTGTTTGCCCTGCACCCGTTGCGGGTGGAATCAGTCGCCTGGGCGGCAGAGCGCAAAGATGTTTTAAGCGTATTTTTTGGCATGGCAACTCTCTATGCCTACACTTATTATGTGGAAAAGCCACAAGTATCAAAATATATTATTTGCTTAATATTGTTTGTTTTGAGCCTCCTGTCTAAACCGACTCTAGTTACGCTTCCTTGTGTTATGTTGTTACTTGATTACTGGCCACTGGGACGCTGGCAAAAAGCCTTAAACCCCATTAAAATACTGGTTAGCAATAATGCATCATCGGTAAAGAAGAAAGGCAAACAACTTAAAGCTAACCCTATCGTGGATAAAAAGATAACCAAACCTGTCAAAGGCAGGCGGCAATTGGCAGGGAATCTGCTGTGGGAAAAAATACCGTTCTTTTTATTATCTCTGTCTCTGAGTATTATGCTTCTTGGTCAGCTGCAAAATAATCGTATGATGGTCTCCCTAAAACAAATTTCGTTTCCTGACCGTATCATGAACGCGCTTGTATCTTACGTTTCTTATCTGGGGAAGACATTTTGGCCTGTTGACCTGGCTGTATTTTACCCTTATGCAAATTCTCTTCCAATATGGCAAGTCTTGGGCGCTTCTTTATTTTTAACAGGGATTAGTGTGGCTGTCATTTATTTAGCCAAGAAAGCGCCATTCCTCGCAGTTGGCTGGCTCTGGTATTTGGGTGTCTTGTTTCCTGTAATTGGTTTTATGCAGGCAGGCGATCAAAGCATAGCTGATCGCTATACATACTTCCCTTCCATTGGTATAGCCATTATGCTGGTTTGGGGTGTCGTTTACTTATTGCCTAAAGATAAACTGCAAAAAATAATTATAATACCCGGGGCGATAATTCTTGCCGCATTAACATTTTTAACCTGGCAGCAATGCGGCTATTGGAAAAACAGCATTTATCTTTTTAACCATGCCCTGCAAGCGACCAAAGACAATTATCTGGCGCACTATAGTCTTGGATGTGCTTTTGCCGCCGAAAATAAGCATGGGGAAGCAATCGACCAGTACCTTGCTGCAATTAAGATTAGTCCCTATTATGATAGTTATTATAATCTCGGGATTTCTTTGGCTGCCATAGGCAGAAATGAGGAAGCAATTGAGCGTTACCTAACTGCAATTAAAATGAATCCCGATTTTGCTAAAGCCCATTACAATTTGGCCATTGCCCTTCAGCAGCGGGGTAAAGTTGACGAAGCCATTAAAAGTTACCGCGAGGCTGTGCGCATCAAGCCGGAATATTCCAGCGCACACATCAATCTCGGTGATCTACTAGAAGAACAATTAAAATATGATGATGCGCTTTATCATTACCGGCAGGCATTGAGCACAGAGCCAAACGAACCGGGCATATATTTCAATATGGGCAGAGTGCTGATTAAAAAAGGCAATTTAAAGGAAGCAGAAGAATATTTCCGTCAGGCGATTTATCTTAAGCCTTATTATGAAGATGCCCATAGAGGCCTTAGGCTTGTGCTGGATTTGGCGCGAAAGCAAAAACGTTGATTAATCGTTGACCATGGATTTTACTTTTGTAATAATTTCATAATAATTTGCGGCTAACATAGCGATAACAAAGAGGTTGAACTGCTTGATCAAAACAAATTTTAATAAAATTGATATCGGTTACAAAAACTATCAAAAAACAAGAATTACTCATTGGGATCATATTGCCCAAAAAAGTGATCGCTGGACAGGCTGCGGTGGCTATTACCACAAGCGGTTGCAGGACATATTGCAGTTTGTCGTTCCACCCGGTCAACGCATAATGGAGATAGGTTGTGGTCAGGGTGATTTGCTTGCATCTTTGAAACCGTCCTATGGTGTTGGCGTGGATTTTTCACCAGAAACGATTGAAATCGCTAAAAAATGTAATCCCGGTTTAGAATTAATTCAGACAGACGCTCATGAGCTGGATGTAAACGCAAAATTCGATTTTGTCATCCTTTCTGATCTGGTTAACGATTTGTGGGATGTGCAATCTGTATTGCAGAATATCAAGTCTTTTACCACACCAAAATCAAGGATAATCATTACATCTTATAGCAGGCTGTGGGAACTGCCGTTTCTGGTTTTCAGGAAACTGAGGCTGGCAAAACCGGCCTTGTTTCAAAACTGGCTTACCGTTGAAGATATAGATGGTATGCTTTCACTTGCCGGTTTTGAGGTTGTCAGGCAGTGGGATGAAATGATCTGGCCGCTGCGGACTCCTTTAATTGATACTTTGTTTAACAGGTATTTAGCAAAAATCTGGCCTTTTAAAATATTTGCCCTGACCCACGTTATTATAGCCAAACCACGCGCCAATCAATCAACATTGCCTGCTGCGCCTAAAGTTTCGGTTATTGTTCCAGCGCGAAACGAAGCCGGGAATATTGATCGAATATTCGCTACCGTGCCCGAAATGGGAGGAGGCACAGAATTAATATTTGTGGAAGGCCATTCGACAGATAACACATACCAGGCAATAGAAAAGGCTATCAATGCCAATCCTCACCGGAGGGCAAAATTGTTGCGTCAGGAAGGCAAAGGCAAGGGTGATGCCGTAAGGTTAGGTTTTAAACATGCGACAGGCGATATCCTAATGATTCTTGATGCAGATCTAACAGTGCCGCCGGAAGATCTGCCCAGGTTTTATGATGTGCTGGCAAGCGGCAAAGCCGAATTTGTAAACGGTGTTCGTCTGGTTTATCCGATGGAAAAAGAAGCAATGCGCTTTTTTAATGTTTTGGGCAATAAATTTTTCAGCCTGGCTTTTTCCTGGCTATTGGGGCAGCCGATCAAGGATACTTTATGCGGGACAAAGGTGCTCTGGAAGGCAGATTATGAAAGAATTGCTGCAAACCGGTCATACTTCGGTGATTTTGATCCTTTCGGTGATTTTGATCTTTTGTTCGGGGCGGCAAAACTTAATTTAAAAATCATGGAAATCCCCATCCGGTACCGGGAGCGCACCTACGGAACAACAAACATCAGCCGTTGGAAGCATGGCTGGCTTCTTTTGCGCATGGTTATCTTTGCCGCAGGGAAAATCAAGTTTGTATGAGGCAATTCGAGGCAACAATTTAAATTGACTCTGATGGTGAGTATGTGTAATGCTAATTACAAATTACGAGGTATAATATGAGATTGTCAGCTATTATTCAGAAAGAAAATGAATGGTTTATAGCCACCAATCCGGAAACGGGAACAACAACGCAAGGCAAGTCTTTTGATGAAGCCCTGGGCAATCTGCGCGAAGCCACTGAGCTTTATCTGGAAGAATTTCCTATTTCTGAACCGGAGCCATCGATATTAACTACCTTTGAAGTGCCTGCCCATGCCTAAAATTCCTCTGGTTTCCGGAAAAGAAGTCGTCAGAGCTTTGCAGCTTTTGGGGTTTGAATTTATCAGGCAGAAAGGCAGCCATGCTATATTGCGGCGGGAAACGCAAGATGACACAAAGAGGCCGTGTTGTGCCCATGCATCCTGAAATACAACAGGGAACTCTGAAAGGTATTCTTAAACAAGCAGGGATTGACTTGGCTGGCTTCCTTGATGTTCTTTGATTGTTGATTACTGTGAATGCCTGGTTACCCCTTATGTACCTGCCAAATTGAATTTGAAAATTGTTGAAATCCCCATCCGGTACCGGGAGCTCACCTACGGAACAACAAACATCAGCCGTTGGAAGCATGGCTGGCTTCTTTTGCGCATGGTTATCTTTGCCGCAGGAAAAATTAAATTTGTGTGAGCGGGGGCGCTATTTTAAAATCAATTTTTTCACATTCTTTGACGCGGGGTATTGATCTCGACGCACCGGAAACAACGCATATCAGGCGGCAAATCATTCAAGAAAAAAAATTCCTTCACTGCGTCTATGAAGAATGGTATCAGTATTTGGTCAATGCCATACCAGGGGGGAAAGGCATCGTCCTAGAGATTGGTTCGGGAGCGGGTTTTTTCAAAAAATTCTATCCGGATGTTGTTACATCAGAATGCTTCTATCTTAAAAATATTGACCTTGTAGTTGATGCAGGGCATCTACCTTTTGCTGACGAATCACTCAAGGCAATCGTAATGACCGATGTGTTTCATCATTTGCCAGAACCCCGGCTGTTTCTGGGCGAAGCTGAGCGCTGTCTTTGCCCCGGAGGTGTTGTGGCAATGGTGGAACCCTGGAAGACAACATGGTCGGGATTTGTATATTCCAAATTTCATCATGAACCATTTGAACCGAATGCGCTGAAGTGGGAGTTTAAAAGTGCAGGCCCGCTTTCCGGCGCCAATGGAGCACTGCCTTGGATTGTCTTTCAGCGCGACAGAAAACAATTTGAAAGCGAATTCCCTCAATTTCAAATTGTCAGTATAGAACCGATTATGCCTTTATTGTATCTGCTATCCGGTGGTGTATCACTGATCAGTTTGCAACCGGTCTGGACTTACGGGTTTTGGCGCTTGATGGAAAGATTGCTTTCACCATGGATGCGTAAGTGCGCCATGTTTTCAAAAATATTATTGGTAAAGCAATGAATAGAAAAGTATATAAAGGTAACTTCTAAACATGGAAAATCATATTGGTGTTTTTGCAAGATTCAGGAAACGTTACACCGGCCATCTCTTTCACATTTGGTTGGAGGAATACGTAGGCTGGGTTACGCGCAATCTTCCTTCCATTGAGGGGATGGTAATCCGTCATGGATTACATAAGCTTCTTTGCAAAAAAATTAAATCTTTTGCCCGTATTTATTCCGGTGTTTACTTAACCCATACCTACGGAATTGAAATCGGGCATCGTTTTTCCGTAAATTCCGGGACGATAATTGACGGCCGGGGCGGGATAGTTATCGGTGATGATGTGATGATCGGACCGCATACGGCGATATATTCTTCCGGACACAATTTCTCTCAACTGGATAAACCAATGACCGGCCTTGATCATATTATGACTCCCGTAATTATAAAAGATAATGTGTGGATCGGCGCGCATGTCTGTATTCCTGGCGGGATTACCATAAACAGTGGAGCAATCATTGCCGCGGGTGCGGTTGTTACAAAAGACGTAGAAGCTAATACGATTGTCTCCGGCATCCCCGCGCAGGTCATCGGCAAACGGGGTTAGAGTTATGGTAGTTTGAAAAGCAGAAGATTAATCGCTAATTGCTATTAGCAGCGTTCCTCAGCGCGGCAACCGTCTGTCGATAATTGTTCTTGCCAAAGACAGAAGCTCCGGCAACAAGCACATCAGCGCCCGCCCGGGTGATCTCTGTAATATTCTGCAAATTAACGCCGCCATCAACTTCAAGCAGCGGTTTATTGGGCAAAACGCTTAACATTTTTCTGGCTTTGCTGATTTTGGGTAAAGTTGATTGAATAAACTGCTGGCCGCCAAATCCGGGATTGACACTCATAATGAGCAGTAAATCCAGATCCGGCAGAATCTCTTCAATTTGCGATAAGGGTGTTGCCGGATTTAAAGAAACACCGGCTTTTTTGCCGGTGTTTTTAATCAGATCAATTATCCGGTGCAGATGATTGGCTGCTTCCACATGTACAGTAATAATATCAGCGCCGGCTGCCGCAAAAGATTCAATATAGTTTTCGGGGTTTTCTATCATTAAATGGACATCAAAGGGCAGTTTGGTTGTTTTTCTCAAGGCCGATATTATTGCGGGGCCAATTGAAATATTAGGCACAAAGTGGCCATCCATGACATCAATATGAATCCAGTCGGCTCCCGCTTTTTCCACGTCATTAATTTCTTCGTGAAGCCTGCTGCCATCGGCAGAAAGTATTGAAGGCGCAATTAGTACCATCTGATTTATTCTCCCTTGAGAGCTTTAATTATACTAAAGTTTTCTGCGTGTCAATGTGAATAAGGTTTAATGATTAGCGATAAGAGAGCAAGAGGGTATTGAGCATTAATCCCGCTGCGTCGCAGCTGATCTTTATGTTATGCGCTTTCGGAATTGGATTCTCACGATCACCGCTTACGCGGGATAAGTGAGACTAATATTTTTGCTTCGCTTGAAGCTTGCAAAAATTAAGTCTCACTAAAAAACCCCGGAAGTTGCCCATTCTCCCGGGGTTTGAAATAACATTTACAACTAACTAAGCAAACAATCTGATCCTAGAAGGTCAAGGTCAGCTTGTTGATCAGCATGTAGTCGTCTCTGAGTGATGCAGCAGAGTTTGTGCCTTTGTAAAACTCACCGGTGAACAGATAACCTACGCCCAGCATGTAGGAGAGGTTATTGGTGATTTTGTAAGTGCCGGTAACATCAAGTTCATAACCATAAGCATTGCCAACCCAGGCTGCTGTTGGTTTCTTGTCTGCTGTGGCGAAGGAAAGTGAAGCCATGATATCCAACGCGGCAACAGGGCGTACACCAACTCTGCCCTGAGCAAACCATGCGCCGGCTTGTTGTGATATGCCAGCTGCAGTTCCGTTACCACCCATGGGTCCGTTTGCTCCGTTGGCGCCGTAACCGTTAACGGTACCAGCCCAGTAAGCGCGATCATTGTTGAACATGAACAAGCAGGGGCTCCAATCGTTACCGCCGTTTAAGAAGACACCTTCCATTTTATCAGCCGTTCCGGGGTCATCACCGGAAATATATGCTAACGAACCGCCGGCATAAAACTTGTTAAAATCTGCTACCGCGTCAATGTATAAACTCATGGAAGAAAGTTGGATATCGTTTAAAGCACCTTCTCCAAACCAATTCATTCCGGGACCTTCTTTTGTGATTCTGCCAAAAAGATAATTGAATTCAGCCTGAATGGCAACCGGGCCTATTTTGGCTTTAGCGTAAGGCGCAAGAAGATAGACAGTCGTCAGCGAGTTAAAGTTTCTTCCGGTTGTTCCAGTTCCTACAGGATAATCAGCCAGGCGATAGTACCTGCCCAGCAATCCAGCTGAACCATCTTTGAAATTGTAAATTCCCGCCAGAGTATATACATCCTCGTCCAAATCAGCATTGGTACCAGTACCAGCAGGACTTGTGCTGGTTTTGCTCCAGTCATTACCCTTGGTAATCTTTGCAATCAAGGTAAACTGTCCAACAGGAAGAATGTACTGAATGCCAGGCGCCGGTGTTGCGCTGTCACCAAATGTAGTTCCCCATGCGTTGTCATTCTGGTAACCAACCATGAACAAACCGATAGGAGAAACATAATTAATGTACGCCCAATCGAAAACAATGTTTTCAGACTCGTATGCGGAGCCCGGACGGGTAATAACACTTGATCCTACAAGCGGTTCATTTGTGGTGTTTGATGATCTGGCACCACCCCATACTCTGGACATGACGTCTGCACGGGTTACAAAGCTAAGGCCCGGTGCAACAACAAAGTCTGTTTTGACGCGCAGTCTCTGATAATAGAAAGCTGTGCTGGGACCATCGGATGATGTGTCTTTCTTTACGGTGGTTTTGTCTATATACATACCACCAATCGTGAAGTCGCCGCTAAACTTTACATCGACAGCCATTGCCGATGCGCTGAATGCCAGGACCATGCCCAGCGACAGCATTACTAACCAAAATCTCTTCATTTTTTCCTCCTTAGGAATTAATTTAAGAGTTTAAATCTTCCGCTTTTAAAAAACGGGCATTTTTTAAAAGCAACCCCTACACTTCCACCTTGAGCAGTTAATATTATTAAAACTATCCCTACCCAAGATATAATGTTGTGAAAACTAGCATTGGCTAAAAATATTGTCAAGATTTATTTAATGCTTTTATTTATTAAATTCAGCCATTGCCGCCGGTCGTTTGCCTGAAAACATGAGCAATGATTATGCCAAAAGCAATACTGAAGAGAAGCACGGTCGCAGATGACCCCACGGTAACCATATAGTGCTCTTCAGGGTATTAAGGTTAAGAATATGGCCGTGTTGCAATCTCATTGCGAGGGAGTGTAGCGACCGAAGCAATCTTGTAAGTATAAGTATGTATTCGGATTGTCACGTTCACTGTCGTGAACTCGCAATGACAAATGATAATTGCAATACAGTTACTTATGCATAGCCGTGATAATTTTGTATTGCGGTTATTAGATTGCCTAACATGCTCTCGATAAATAAATGACATATAAATGTGAATATTTTACCATGTATCGTGTGTTGGATGGATGTATAGTATCAATATTAACACACTGTGGCAGGGAAATCTCTACATATACACGTTGGCTTCATCCCCGGCATGCTCCGGGCTTCGCTTCAGCTTTCAGGATAATTTAGCTTCATGAAATGTCCCTCGTCAGGGTAGGATAGGGACAAAGTCGTTGATTATAAAAGATAATATTTGCCTCAAGGAATTTTAAATATTTCTTGACATCAAGGTTGTATTAAGGTAGGTCAAAACGCAAGCATCTTCTGACTTTCGGTCAAATTGTGACCGCTGTTTAGAAAACTTGCATAGGTTGTAAGTGTTTAAAATCAGTTAATAAAAGCGTTACTGGAACGCTTCAAATTCTAAAACTTAATTAAGGAGGAAGAGATACATGGCGGATGCAAAGGTTCAATTAAAAGAAGTATATCCCGTTACAGAGAAAATGAAGAAGAATGCCTGGGTCAGCGGAAGAGCTGCCTATGACGCATTGTGGAAAAAATCAGTTGAAAAGCCTGATGTGTTCTGGGCGGAAATTGCGGAACAACAGGTTGAGTGGTTCAAAAAATGGGACAAAGTCATGGACTACAATTTTGACATTAAAAAAGGTCCCATCTATGTCAAGTTCTTTGAAGGCGGCAAACTAAATGTTTCTTACAACTGCCTGGACAAGCACCTGAAAACACGCGGCGACAAGGTTGCCATTCAGTGGGAAGGCAACGAGCCCGGCGAAGAAAAAGCATTTACGTATAAGATGCTGCACGAAGAAGTTTGCAAGTTCTCCAATGTTTTGAAGGCCCAGGGCGTGAAGAAGGGCGACCGCGTTTGCCTTTATATGCCGATGGTTCCCGAACTGGCAATTGCCGCTCTGGCCTGCGCCCGTATCGGCGCAGTTCATTGTATCGTATTCGGCGGATTCAGCGCCGACGCTCTGCGTGACAGAATTGTCAACGGTGAAGCGAAGGTCTTGGTTGTCTGCGACGGAACATTCCGTGGCGCTAAGGCAGTTCCCGCGAAAACAATAGCTGATGAAGCTTTAACACAGTGTCCTTCTGTAAAGAGCGTTATCGTGGTTAAGAGAGTCGGCGACAAGATTAAGTGTGAGATGACTGCCGGCCGCGATAAATGGTACCATGAAGAAATGGCTAAAGTGGATGCCAAGTGCGAACCGGAATGGATGGATGCCGAAGATCCTCTTTTCATCCTTTATACCTCAGGTTCCACCGGACAGCCCAAAGGTGTTATGCATACCACCGGCGGTTATTTGGTTTACGCTTCCTATACCCACAAAATCGTTTTCGATTATCATGAGAATGACATTTACTGGTGCACAGCTGATTTGGGCTGGGTCACCGGCCACAGCTACATTGTTTACGGACCGCTTTGCAACGGCGCAACATCGGTAATGTTTGAAGGCGTTCCCAATTACCCGACCTACAGCCGTTTCTGGCAGGTTGTGGAAAAATACAAAGTCAACATCTTCTACACAGCTCCTACCGCTATCCGCGCTATCGCTAAAGAAGGCGATGATTTCGTGAAAAAAGCAGATATCTCTTCACTGCGTATTCTGGGAACAGTCGGCGAGCCGATCAACCCCGAAGCATGGAATTGGTATTACAATATGATCGGTAAAGGCCAATGCCCCATCGTGGATACCTGGTGGCAGACCGAAACAGGCGGAATTCTGATTACTCCGCTTCCCGGCGCTATTGATATCAAACCGGGTATGGCCACTATGCCTTTCTTCGGCGTACAGCCGGTGCTGGTGGATGATGAAGGAAAAGAATTCAAAGATACAGTGGCCAGCGGCGCACTTTGCATTAAAGTACCTTGGCCCGGCATCATGAGAGGCGTTTACGGCGATCCCAAGAGATTCCAGGAAACATATTTTGAACAGTTTCCCGGCTATTATGTAACCGGTGACGGCTGCCGCCGTGACAAAGACGGTTACTATCAGATTACCGGCCGTATTGATGACGTTATCAATGTTTCCGGTCACCGCATGGGAACAGCCGAAGTAGAAAGCGCACTGGTTGCTCACAATTCAGTTGCTGAAGCAGCAGTTGTCGGTATGCCGCATGACATTAAAGGCCAGGGCATTTATGCTTTTGTCACCCTGAAGACCGGCGTTGCCAAATCGGATGAACTGAAGAAAGAATTGATTGCTCATGTTCGCACAGTCATCGGGCCGATTGCTACCCCCGATAAGATCCAGTGGGCGGATGGTCTTCCCAAAACACGCAGCGGCAAGATCATGCGGAGAATTCTGAAAAAGGTCGCCGCTAATCTGCTTAATGAACTGGGCGATACCAGCACGCTGGCAGATCCTTCGGTTGTTGATGACATCGTCAAAAACAGACTATAATTATTGAACCCCGATTCTCCCAAAACAAAAAGGAGAATCGGGGTTTTTAAAACATTAAAAATACGAATGCACGTTTTACCCAAACTGAAAAAACGTGCAGGAGAAGGAGGTTTTAGACAGTGAATATTATTGCATGTGTGAAACAAGTCCCGGATACAGAAGCACAGATCAAGGTAAAGGCCGATGGTTCGGGCATCGAAGACGGCCAGATCAAATGGGTTATGAATCCTTATGATGAGTTTGGCGTGGAAGAAGCGCTGAAGCTCAAAGAAAAGAATGGCGGCGACGTAACGGTAGTTTGCCTGGGTCCTGCACGGGCAATGGAAACTATTCGAACCGCTCTGGCCATGGGCGCGGATAAGGGTATCCATATCTGCGATCCCGCTTTTGATAATGCCGATGCTTTTGTTGTAGGTAATGCACTGGCTGCGGCAATCAAGACCCTGCCGCACGATATTATCTTCTGTGGTCAACGAGCCATTGATGATGATGCCGGCCAGGTTGGATCAATGATTGCTGAAGCACTGAATTTGCCTCAGCTGACTTTGGTCACCAAGGTGGACTTTGCGGGAACTTCCGTCAAAGTTATTAGGCCGATTGAAGGCGCCCAGCTTCTGATTGAAACAAGTTTGCCCTGTGTGGTGACGGCTCAAAAAGGGCTTAATGAACCGCGATACGCGTCGCTTCCCGGTATTATGAAGGCGAAGAAAAAACCGGTTGATGTGAAAAATGCGTCGGCCCTGGGAATTGCCACAGAAGCAAAAGCCAAAGTAGCCAAAACCATTCCGCCACCGGCTCGACCTCCCGGAAAAATTATCTGCGGAGATGATCCGGCGCTGAAAGCAGCGGAAGTGGCCCGGTTACTCAGGGAAGAAGCAAAAGCTATTTAATATCAATACGCAATCAAACATTAATAAATTGATTGCCTTGGTATAATACCAAGTAAGCTTTCGATGATTCATAACTAAATGCTTGAAAGCAACTTGGTCTAATTAATAAGCGGAGGATTTGAAAATGGCAAAAGGTGTAATGATAGTTGCAGAACAGCGGGACGGCGCACTGCGAAAAATCAGCCTGGAACTGGCAGCAACAGCTCGCAAGCTTGCAGACCAGTCGGGTGATGAGGTAAGCGCAATTCTGCTTGGTTCAGGTATAGAAGGCTTGGCTGCACAGTTAGGCAAATACGGTGTAGATAAGGTTTTCGTTGGTGACAGCCCTGCGATGGAACCATATATAACAGAGGCACACGCCGCAGTTGTGGCTAAAATTGTTAAAGATAATGATCCGGCGATTCTGCTAATGGGCGCTTCGGTTCAGGGAAAAGATCTTTCTTCCCGCGTTGCCGCGAAATTAGCTACAGGCCTGGCCACAGATTGTACGGATGTTAAAATTGCCGATGGTAAGCTTTTGGCAGTAAGACCCATGTATGCCGGTAAATGTTTCGGTGAAGTAGTAACAAGCAGTAATCCGTCGATGGCTTCTCTGCGTCCCAATGTTTTTCCCGCGGTAGAAAACGCGAAAGCCGGAACGGTTGTTAAGGTTGATGCGGCAGTCGATGCAGCTTCTATCAAGAGTAAAGTGCTGGAAGTTCAGAAAGATACCAGCGGCAAGGTGGACTTGACTGAGGCCAATTGTATTGTTTCCGGCGGCCGAGGAATGAAGGGTCCCGAAGGCTTCGCAATTCTGGAAGAACTGGCAGATGTACTAAAAGGCACTGTCGGTGCATCGCGCGCTGCAGTTGACGCCGGTTGGAAGCTGCAAAAAGATCAGGTTGGGCAGACCGGAAACAATACAATTGGCCTCAGTCAAGTCCACCTTGCCGCTGGTATCTTTCTGAACTTCCAGCACTTACTCTTGATAGAAGCTGCATCGACTGCCGCATCAACCTTAAC
>JANXZU010000080.1 GCA_025355345.1 Syntrophaceae bacterium | reverse complement strand
AGTGCATCCAATGCTACTTTTGCCTTGAATGCCGGGGCGTGATTACGCCTTGGTCTTTTGCTCATATTTTGATCCTCCTAGAATTCATTATAGAGCAATTTCTTCACTTATGCACCTGTCTTGTTTTTCCAGACCCGCTCTTAGTGACATTCGCGATAGTGGTCATCGAGTTATTGATTTCCCATGGATTGGTGGTGGAACGGCCATCATTCAATTGAATGATGGAAATGATCAGCCCACATTGCTGAAAACGCTCCATAAGCATCACGTCTTTGATTTTTTCTCAATGATTCGCAGACGATTACACAGGAAAATCAAAATATTATTCCGAAGAAAATAGATAATCATATAAGAATGATCAAACATTTTCTGTAGCTGTTAGTAAAAAGATACTTCGAAATACGATCGGCACGAAGAATTACTGGAAGTTGGTATTTCTCGGAGCACATAGCTATGAAACATAAGAATTGACATCAATCTTTATCTGGATTGCAGATAAGGTTATGCAAAGAAATCATGGCAAATTTGCAGTTCTGTAATGTTTAAGTTTAATAAAACCATAAATCCACTTGTCCGCACGCATATGAAAAAGATTACAGTTAAACTATTGGGAATAGGCAATTGGTTAAAGTTGAGGCATTCTGTAGCATTTGTATCAAGAAGTGTTTTAGTATCATTGTTTGGCTGGAAATTGTGGGATGAATTACGTTTTTATTATTATCATGGATATAAATTAAACTTGAAAAATCCCAGAACTTTTTTGGAGAAACTACAGTGGCAAAAATATTATGGTAAAATCGAGGAATATTCGAAATATATCGATAAGTACGAAGCAAGAAAATACATAGAACATGTTATTGGAAATAAATACCTGGTTCCGATTGTAGGCGTTTATGATACGGTTAAAGAAATCCCATTTAATAAACTGCCGGTAAGTTTTGTAATCAAAGCCACACATGGTTCCGATTGGAATATTATTATAAAGGATAAGAACAAAGCTAATTGGAGGGATTGTTGTAAAAAAATAAACAAATGGCTCAAAACTAGTTATTACAAGAAAACCGGTGAAATAAATTACAAGAACATTAAACCAAGAATAATTATTGAAGAATACATAAATGAACCATCCGGTAATTTGTTAGATTACAAGCTATGGTGCTTTAATGGTAAATTTCAATTTATTGGAATTCATGGTGACAGACACATTAAGGCAAAGGCTATGTTGCTTGATGCTGATTGGAACTTGTTGCCTATATGCTACCCTGAGATTGCTAAATGGGAACAAATTCCTCTCCGGCCGAAAAAATTACCTGAACTGATAGAATTGGCTGAAAAATTATCTGCCATATTTGCTTTTGTAAGAGTAGATTTTTATTGTATTGATGATAAAATAATTTTCGGTGAACTTACCTTTACTCCCGGTAATGGCTTTAATATTCGTTTTAATAAAGAACTTGATCTGAAATATGGTGCGTTAATACCTCTAATTTGATTTGGTTACTGCCATAGGATAGGACGGATGTAAAAAAACCTAAATCTTTGCTAATATTCCCTGTCCTTATAAAACCATCTTTACCGCCCGGTGAGCCTTTAGTGCTTCATAAAGAGCAATTCGCTGAGAATCGCTCTCTACATCAAGATCAACATTAAGGCAGCAGTATTTAGCACTTTTACTGCTGTGGGATGGGGATATCTTGTACTTACAGTCCTTGATAATTTCTGCAACGGCACTTTGCATCTCGTCTTTATCGGGCCCAATGATTTTATAGACCCATGGGCAGGGGTATTCCAATTGAATATTTTGTTTTTTCTCGTCGTTCATTTTGTGTCCCCATTTTCTTTATTTCAAACTGAAAATATCATCGATTATAGTCATAGTTTGTTGCTTTATAAACCATCCCCCTTCCCAAAGTCAAAATATAATATTAGACCAAGTTGCTTTCAAAAACCCAGCTGAGCGGGATAGCATGTGCAAATATTTGCTTGTAATGAGCGCAAATATTAGCTAAGAAATATCAACATATTTATTAGTCTTTTAACCTGAACAATGAACTTGTCAAATAAACCATTATGGTGGTAAAAAATACTGCGGGAGGTAATTATGGGCGAAGGCGGCAGTGATTACACAAAGAACATGGTAGACTTAAGAAGACACATGTGGATGGATGGGGTGGAAGTAGAATTACGCCGTCTTATTTGGCAAATCGCCACAGTCGGCAAGTATATCTCCGCAAAAATTCAAGAATCCAATCGCAAACTGGCCGGATTCCAAAATGTTTATGGCGACGAGCAGCTTGCTTTGGACCGGATTTCCGATGATATACTATTAAATCAGTTGCAGTTTTCAGGATTTGTCCGGGAATATGCCTCCGAAGAGCTGGAAAATATTGTTAAGATCGGCTCCGGCAAAGAAAAATATATTGTTACAGCGGATCCGCTTGATGGTTCGTCGCTTGTGGATACCAATTTGGCTATCGGCACGATTATCGGCATTCACAAAGAATCTGTTCTGGATACGGGCAGAAATACAATGGTGGCGGCCCTATATATTACTTATGGCCCACTGATAACGATGGTTTACTCGGCAGGAAATGGTGCGCATGAGTTTGTGCTCAACCGAGAAGGCGAGTACCTCCTTTCACAGGAAAAGATCAAGTTGAAAGAGAAGGGTTCCATATTTTCACCGGGAGGCCTTCGTCGCGATTGGACACCGGCACACCTTAAGTTTGTCGAACAACTGGAAAAAGATGGCTATAAGCTGCGTTACAGCGGCGGTTTTGTTCCTGATATCAATCAGGTGTTGATCAAAGGTGGCGGCTTGTTTACTTATCCCGCTTTGCAAAAAGCGCCTCAGGGAAAGCTGCGCTTGCTGTTTGAATTGCAGCCGATGGCTTTTATTATGGAGCAAGCCGGAGGAAAAGCTACTGATGGCAGGCAAGATATTCTCGCCTTGAAGGTAGAAAATGTCAATCAATGCTCGCCGATTTATATCGGAAGCACAAAAGAAGTGCAAATGGCCGGACAATTCTTATCTCAACCACAGGTATAAACCCCATAAATGAGGTATTATACCTTCCGCTGTCAGCGGGATTGTTTCTGCATCCCGATAGCCTTTGGCTACGGGATAATTCGACTTACAAATTTCAGCACATTGATCTTCTGAAATTTGAGTCTCATTACAACTAACAGATATTACTGAACTGCGTTTTTAATATCTGAGTTTCATTGATTTGAGTCTCACTAATAATTTATATTTAATAAGGAGTGAAAATGATTTACGAAAATAAAACCCAATTACAAGAAGGATGCGCGCGGATACTGGAAGTCGATGGTAGTGATATCCGCATATTGGATGAGAAAAAGTTAAAAGATAAATTAATTGATGATTTGATTTATACGGCAGTATTCGGCCCTGATCCGGCAATACAGACAGCTGTCGGTTGGCTGATTCGTCGTGCTGCTTCCAACCTAGGTATTTTTTCCGCTTCTATTCAACCACTCTATGAAGCTATGGGCAAAGAGGCTGTGAAGGGATTTACTGTTCCCGCCATTAATATCCGGGGGATAACTTACGATGTAGCTCAAGCTGTTTTTCGCGCGGCAATTAAAGGAAAAGTCGGGCCGGTTATTTTTGAAATTGCCCGTTCGGAAATCGATTACACATCTCAACGACCTGCAGAATTTACCTGCGCCGTTACGGCTGCCGCAATTAAAACCGGGTATAAGGGGCCTATTTTCCTGCAGGGAGATCATTTTCAATTGAACGCCAAAAAGTTTGCCGCAGATGCCGCCAAAGAAACTCAAACAGTTAAAAACTTGATTTGGGAAGCAATTGAAGCGGGATTTTACAATATTGATATCGACACCTCCACGCTGGTTGATTTGACCAAAGCAACAGTAAAAGAACAGCAAAAAGTAAATTACACACTTGCCGCAGAACTCACAACAATGATTCGTGATTTAGAACCGGAGGGGATTAACGTTTCTGTCGGCGGTGAAATTGGTGAGGTCGGCGGGAAAAACAGTACAATCGAAGAATTAAATGCCTTCATGGAAGGCTACAATGAAGTACTTCAAAAAAACGGCGAATCGCTAAAGGGTATAAGCAAGATCAGCATTCAAACAGGTACAACGCATGGCGGAGTGCCTCTGGCAGATGGAACAGTAGCCAAAGTTAAAATTGATTTTGATGTTTTAGAGGCTTTATCGCAGTTGGCACGTTCTCAATACGGCCTTGCCGGTGCAGTTCAGCACGGGGCATCCACTCTACCCGATGAAGCCTTTGATAAGTTTCCGGAAACTACTACAGCAGAGGTTCATCTGGCAACCGGTTTTCAAAACATTATTTATGATAGCGCCAGTTTCCCTCCCGATCTGAAAGTAAAAATTTACGATCACCTGAAAGCAAAAATGAAAGACGAGTGGAAGGAAAAGGATACAGAAGAGCAGTTTATTTACAAGACACGTAAAAAAGGATTTGGTCCGTTTAAGCTGGAATTATGGCATTTACCGGCCGATATTCGCAATAAAGTCTGCGCTGAGCTGGAAAAACAGTTTTCCTTTTTATTTGAAAAACTGAAAGTTAATTCCACTCAGGACGTCTTGAAGAAATATATTCAGCTGGTTGATGTACCTCTTGAGTTCCCTGCGGCTCTCAAGAATGAGGCACCAATCTAAAAAGTTTATACAATACCGGCAATTTGGCAGGTAGATTACCCAATGCTTCGTGCGTTGATGTCGGGATAATACCAAGTAAGTTTTCAAAATTTATATTTTATCTTTTGCAAGCAACTTGGTATTATTTCTCTGCTTGCCAGCTGGCAATATAATCCAGAGTTTTTTCTTTTGGGGCGTTGGGATCAACCAACCATTTCCCTTTGATGCCCTGCTCCTGTAATGTCAGGGAAAAATGGCTCATCACGATACCCAGATCAACATCCTGCAAAGAAACTATCCCCATTAATTTGTAACTAAAAGATCGCATAATGAAGAAATGAAAGATATTGTGCTTAGCGTCATATAAAATGCGCCAGGGTTGTTTATTAGAAGCTGAAGGTGCCAGACGGATATTTTCCAGCGCCTCCTCGTAAATTCCCGCATGCGTTTGTGTCAAAGGTGTGGCAAAATCATCAGCAAAGAAAATTTCAGCCCACTTTTTTCGCTTATCGGAACCGGCAAAACCGCGCATCATTTTCTCGGTCAAAGATTTTCTTTGTGCCGGATAACCAATTGGCGTGATTGTAGGCAGTAATTCATCTTTTTGTAAATCAACTGCACGGGCAAAGCTGCCGGACTGAAAAGTTCCACCCAGCCAGCATGTCCCCAATCCCAGCGCTGTTGCTTTCAGAATTATTTCCTCTTTACAGTAGCCGTAGTCTTCCATTGCCAGAGGACCATCTTTAATTATTCCCACAAGGAATAAACGGGCATTTTTAATTACACCGTATGTACCCAGCTTTTCACCTTCCTGCGGAGTAAAGGAAGTTATGTGAATTAATCTGAATTTTGGTTGATTGCCGAATGGCCCTTTGTGAACACTATTGAGGATAGTCACAAATTCCTGCAGCACTTTATCTTCGATAGATTTCTCTGAATATGTTCTACAAGAAAAGCGTTTTTTGATTATTTCAGTTACGATCATTACAAAATCTCCTTCAAAATTGTTGTTGGCAAAATAATTATGTCAGAGTAATATCATAATGCATCAAAGAAAGTAATTGTAAATATCGTCAAATCTTTAAGGGAGATGTTTATGAAGATAGCCAGTGTAGAAGAAATGCGCGATATGGATCGCCATGCCATCGAAAAATTAGGAATTACCGAAAAAATACTGATGGAAAATGCAGGACTTGCGGCAATAAATGTGCTGCAAAACAAAATCGGCATTAAAGGCAGGAAGTTTGTCATTTTCTGCGGCACAGGCAATAATGGTGGTGATGGCCTGGTAGTCACGCGGCTTATTCATTCTCTGGGCGGCAAGACTATGGTATTCTTAATAGGCGATAAAAATAAATTTCGCGGGACTGCAAAAACCAATATGGGCATCATTGATAAGCTGCCCATTGAAATCTTGAAACTGGAAAAAGCGGCGGCGGCAAAAAAGAATGTGGCCCATTGCGATATGATTATTGATGCTATTTTCGGCACCGGCCTTGATCGCCCTGTCGCCGGATTAGCATCAGATGTAATTGAGCTAATCAATATAAGCAAAAAGAAAGTTATATCTCTGGACATTCCTTCCGGCGTTAACGGCAATACAGGCGCAGTGATGGGAACAGCCATAAGAGCCGATTATACGGTTACTTTCGGTTTGCCCAAAATCGGCAATCTGCTTTATCCGGGATATGAGCTTTGCGGGGAATTATTTGTCAACCACATTTCCTTTCCACCTTCTCTATATGAACAAGATAGTCTTCAGGTGCAGACAAATGATCATGTCCTGCTGCCCAAAAGGCCTGCCGAAGCCTACAAGGGTTCAACGGGTGATGTCCTTTTTATTGCGGGAGCGGCTAATTACTATGGCGCTCCGTATTTTGCTGCCATGTCATTTTTAAAATCGGGTGGCGGTTACGCAAGGATGGCCGCGCCGCGTTCTGTTGTACCGGTTATCGCGAAACGGGGAAGTGAAATTGTCTATCTGCCGCAGGAAGAAACGGCAGAGGGAAGCATCGCCCTCACGAGCAAAAGAAAATTACTGGAAGCAGCAGCAAAAGTGGATATGGTGGTCATCGGCCCCGGCCTTTCCTTGCAGGAAGAAACGGTGCGGTTAATCAAAGAGCTGACTGCTGCCATCAATGTTCCACTCCTCATTGACGGCGATGGTCTCACAGCAATAGCCGATAATACTGAAATATTACGCAGCCGGAAAGCCCCGACAATCCTGACACCGCACCTGGGTGAAATGGCGCGGCTTACCGGAAAATCCGCGGTGCAAATCAGCAGCCATAAAATTAAGGTTTTGCGGGAAACGGCAGAAAAGCTTAAAGCCACGATTGTTTTGAAGGGCGCGCATTCCATGATTGGCACGCGCAGCGGAGAAGTTTATATCAATTTGACCGGCAATGCCGGGATGGCGACAGCCGGTTCCGGTGATGTTCTAACCGGTTGCATTGCGGCGATGTATGGTATGGGATTAAGACCTGATGCGGCAACACGCAAGGGAGTATTTATGCACGGCTATGCCGGAGATCTCGCCGTGGCAAAAAAAGGCACTGATGGTATCACGGCGAAGGATATTATGGAATTTCTGCCGCAGGCAATAAAGAACGATCGGGCTGGAAATATTGACTCAAAATATTTTGAACCGCCGTTAATTTAATAGAGACGTAAAGGTTCGGGCGCCTGAGGTGCAAAAACAACTTCATGTTGCCAATATTTCCCAAATAATATGTGAATTTTTCTACCCACGATAAAACCCGCCTGGCACTTGAAAGACAATAGGAACAGCCAAAGCTGCCCCTATTAAATTCCTATTAAACGGATATTCACGCCAGACATACAATATATTTATTATCCTTCAAATTTCCAGCCGCAACCGGGGCAGTTGATGCGCACGACAAATCCGAGAAGATTCTTTTTCATAAATTCATGTTCGATTATTTCATTGCACTGACAGCAACGTATTTTATCGCGAAAGTTTTTCGTTCTATGCTGATTTTTAACTTTAGATACAACCTTATACTGACTCAATTCCAGCAATTCCAATTCACAACAGCCCATATTTTCTTCCCACTTACTTTCTTGCCGTCTTTGATCCTGTATTTACACCGGCAAAATTCCTCAAGGAGGGTAATTGTTAAGATAACCTGCCCTCCTTGAGTTCTAATTGTTATAATCGAATTTCTCCGGCGCTGCACAACCGGGGGGCATAACTCTCGGCCGTTCCGCGATCAGGCAGTGAAACAGTCAAGACTGGGCAACTGGCATTTTTTACAACTCTGTCTGCCGTGCTGCCAAAAGCATTTTCTTTGCCGGTATTGTGTCCGCCAATGGTGCCGAGCACAATTAAATCGGCTTTATTATCCTGCTGAAACTTTAAAATCTGCTCAAACGGAGTGCCTTTCAGCAACCGGTATTCGACGTCTTTAAAATCACCAAAACCTTCCGTACAGCACAGCTGCAGCTCCTGTTTGGATTTCTCTTCCATGGTTTTCTCCAGCTCTTTCATATTTACTTTGGGAGCATACCAAGCGGTCATTTTCCCCATGTCCTGGACAACATGAATGACGTAGAGTTTTGCCCCGAACTTGCGGGCCATGTCTGCCGCATAAGGCGCCGTATATTTGGAACCTGCGGAAAAATCAGTTGCAAAAACTATTTTTTTGATTTCCATAGCATCTCCCTTTTATTAGTTGGTTGTTCTCATTCCTTGACGGTCTCCAACACAATATCACCAAATCTGTCTGTAACCGCCGTCTTCATTTGCAGAAGATTATAACAGCGTTTTGCGGCCTCGAATAAGATAATAATGATCAGAATCATCACAATGACCGAGAGCACGGCAAGAAGGTAATTTCCTTTGGGCAGATAGTTTGTAGTAATGTTCAAATATCCGGCGTATAAAGTTGTTACAGTCATAACAATACCCGGCACGGCGGTAATCCAGGCATATTTCAGTTTTCCCATCCGCAGCAACATGGTTGTACCGATGATTAAAGCGCAGGAGGCAAGAAGCTGGTTGCTCATACCGAAGAGAGGCCAGATGGTTGTTATATCTCCGGTGTAAACCAGATAGCCCCAGGCGCCCGTGAACAGAAAGCTGGTTATGGCAATACCGGGAACCCACCGTTTTTCGTTAAATTTCGGGATAACTTTGCCGATCATTTCCTGCAGAAAGAATCTGCCGACACGCGTGCCGGTATCTACGGCTGTCAGAATAAATACGGCTTCAAACATAATGGCAAAATGATACCAGTAAGCCATCAATCCTTTCATGAACGGAACAGACGAAAAGATGTAAGCCATGCCTACGGCAAGCGATACAGCTCCGCCCGGTCTGCCCTGAATATTTTCTCCGACTGCCGTAGCCAGGGCGGGAAGGTTAACTGTGGAAAGTCCCATTTTGGCAAAAACCGCCGGTGCGGCGTTAATGGCAAAATAATCTGCCGGAACAAGAACACAGGCAGCAGTTAAAGCCATAATGGACACAAAACCTTCAACAAGCATTGCTCCGTAACCGATAAATAAAATATCACGTTCATTACCAATCATTTTAGGCGTTGTTCCCGAACCGATGATAGCGTGAAAGCCGGAAAGCGCTCCGCAAGCTATCGTTATCATAACAAATGGATAGACGGGACCGGGAATAATCGGACCACCACCATGGATAAATTGCGTTAAAGCCGGCATCTGAAAGTCAGGCCGAACAATGACGATACCCAGCGTCAGCATGACAATAGTACCGATTTTCAGATAGGTTGAAAGATAATCACGAGGACACAAGATCATCCAAACAGGAAGGACGGAGGCAACAAATCCATAAATAGGAATAATGACGGATATCTGCTTTTTGGAAAGCGTAAATATTGACGACAAAGTCGGATCGGCTGCAACATAAGGCCCGACGAGAATCGTCAAAAAGAGCAACACGACGCCGATGATGCTGGCACCTTTTACGTCACCGGGACGCAGTACGTGCAGGTAGATTCCCATCAGGAAAGCAATCGGCATGGTAGCAAAAACGGTGAAAGTTCCCCAGGCGCTTTCAAACATAGCATTGACCACAGCGATGGAAAGGCCAGCAAGCGTTAAAATCAGAATGAAGAGAAAGGCGAAAGAAGCAACAGCCCCGGCAGTTTTGCCTATTTCACTTTCGGCTATCTTGGCGAGGCTTTGCCCCTTGTGTCTCACCGAGGCAAAAAGAACAACCATGTCGTG
>JANXZU010000065.1 GCA_025355345.1 Syntrophaceae bacterium | reverse complement strand
ACATGACGCAGGGGCCAAACTGGGGATCACGGGTAAGACCGATGACAAATTCCCGATTGCCCTTCACCATCTTTTGGATGAGGACACCATCCAGGTCAATCCCCTTTCCCATGAGTTCGTCAAATGCTTGGGCAGCTTCTTCCCTACTCTTGAGGTTCACCAAGACCATCCCCATTTCGGTCTTGTGTGTAAGCGCCGGGGACGAACCCTTGAGGACAACAGGAAAACCGATCAGGGTTGTCTGATCCATTGTCTCCTTAAGGGAATGAACCAAAACCTCCCGGGTAACTGGAACACCGGCTGCCGCGACGACGAGCTTGGATTCATATTCCGATAGGGCAAGCTGGCCGCATTTTACGGCCTTTAATAAAATTTCCTTAACTTCAACTTCTTTCTTAAAGGCGAAGGTAGTTGTCATAACGCTACCTCCGTCCTGGATGATACTTTCAGTGCCGATGGTTGCAGAAAAAGTCGTATTGTTAATAAAATTTCTACTCAGGAGAGATTCATAATACTCATTGGAAACTGATAGCGCGCGCACTGCCTGTTCCGATGTCTCGAAAATGGGGATACGGTGCTTGGCGCGAATGGCAATGGATTTGGCTATAGCGTTCGGTGTATAGATGGCCGCCGGTTTATCGTAATGCTTGCACATCTTCATCAGCTCCAGAAGTGTGTCGATCACAAATGGCTGCCAGACACTAAGCAGGGGCAGAAGTCCATCGACTTCGTCTGCGGAAAGAAGGATATCGAAAATGTCGAGATATGTCTGCGGCGGTGCGGGACCAATATCCACGGGGTTTTTGATATTAAAAACCTGTCCTGCTTTTTTCAGTTTTTCCTGGGTCTGCGGAGAAAGACGCGACATCTGCAAGCCTGCTTCCACCAATAGGTCCGCGGCAATACTGCCAAAGGCGCCGGAGTTTGTAAATGCCGCAATGCGCTTCCCTTTCAAGAGAGGCATTTGAGTAAACATCTTGGGGAGAGAGTGAAGCTCATCTATGGATTTAAGGCGAATAATCCTAGCCTGCTTACACGCGCAATCGAAGATAGAATCATTGTTAGCCATTCCCGCCGTATGCGACATGGCGGCCATCGCTCCTTCCGGTGTTTTGCCCACCTTGTAAATCAGGATCGGTTTGCGGGATTTTCTGGCGGCTTCCATGAGCTTGCGTCCGTTGGCCACATTCTCCAAATATATGCCAATGACTTCCGTCTCGTCGTGTTGAAAGTAATCGATTAGATCCGCTTCATCCACGTCGCACTTGTTGCCGATGCTGACAACTTTGTTCACGCCGACGATGTCGTAATAAATTGATTCCATGACCAAGACGGCAACCCCGCCACTCTGGATGATATAGGAAATGTCGCCGGGGGCCTCAAATATCTGGCCCATCTCGACTAAGCTTGGGTTGACGCCATAGAAACAGCAGAATTTTTTGCGGGTGCTCAATGTTCCCAGGCAGTTCGGGCCCATAATGCGGATTCCGTTTACACGGGCGATATCGCTGATCTCCCGCTGCATCGCTTCACCGTCTTTGCCACCCTCAGAAAAGCCGGCGGTCTCAATGATAATCCGCTTGATCCCTTTGAAAGCGCAATCCTTGATAATGCCAGGGACGTTGCGTGCCGCTACAATGATTACCGCCAGATCTGGTGTTTCTGGAAGGGCCAGGATTGATGAATACCCCGCATAGCCATTTACCATCTCCCCTTTAGAATTTAACACATATACTGCACCGGTATAGTGGAGATAATCTTTCAGCATGTTACAAATCGTTGCTCCCAAATTGAAGGGGCTATTTGACGCGCCAATTACAACAATGGATTTAGGATCAAAGAAGGTTTCCATGGAGACACTCACTTGAAATTGTATTTAAAACTTTAATACAAGTTCAAATCTTCCAACTTTTGTCAAGAAAGAAAAATGCTTGCATAATATACCTTGACAAATAAAACATGCCCACCTATACAGCCATCCATTAAAAGTAATATTTTTAAAATATCATTAAAAAAATCAGGAGGCGCGAATGAAAAGAGTTGTAATGGTTTTCGTAGCAGCATTAATCTGCCAAATATTTATGATCAGTTCATTTGTATTGGCCAGTCAGCCGGCTAAATACAAGTCTGAAGGTTGTGTTGTTGGTGGAAAGGTCTTCAATCTCTTTCAGGGGAAAAAACAATACACGTTTGATCTTCCGAAGGGATTCAACCTTAGCCCTTATGAGGGCAAAAAGGTGATGCTTGAGGGAGACATTTATCCGGGCGATTATTTCGTACCCAAAAATAATACCCTGCAGATTCTGGGGCCTTGTACGCAGAGCTCTGACATTAATGCATCTTGGCCTGCAAAGCCTGCCAATCCTAAGCCTCCTACGAAACAGCCACCCCCACCGACTGTCAAACCGACTCCACAACCACAGCAACCGGTGCAGGTGCAAACAAAACCAGCAGCTTCGTCTCCGACGCCAAAACAACCGTTAGCACAGCCACAACCACAGCCTGCTCAACCTACTGCAGCTGCACCTGCTCCAAGACCTGGTCAGCAACCACAAAATCCTGCAAATTGCAGGCAGAATTGCCAAAGCCAATATGATGCAAAAATCAGGAACTGTGCCGGCTACAACATTGGAAACAGCGCGCCAGCTTGCAAAGACCCGATCACGAGAGAAAAAGATAGTTGCTTGAAATCTTGCAGATAAACTCTGAACAAGGGGGGATTCCGGTCCCCCTTTGCCTAGCTTTGCCCCGTAATTCATTCCCCTCGTCCCGATCTTTCCCCGTATTATATTGAGATTGCAATTATCTGGTTTCAACTGTATTTAATATCCCATATAAAAACATATCGAGGTGCCATGAAGTTTGAAAAGTATCATATCTCCGAAGACATAAAACACAACCTGGCCAAGCTGGGTTTTAAAAGGCCGACTGATATCCAATTCAAATCCATTCCGTCCATCCTCAAGGGAGAAGACGTTCTGGCTATCGCCCAGACAGGCACAGGAAAAACTGCGGCTTTCGCCATTCCGCTGATTGATAAAATCCACCGGGAAAAAAGCAGCAAACGCGATATCGGCATCAAAGGCCTGGTTATGGTGCCGACCCGAGAACTGGCCACGCAGATAGGCGAGGTTTTTACCAGCATCGCCAAACATACCAAAGTAAAGACGTTTGCCCTGATTGGCGGTGTTGAACAGGATGCACAGCTCAAAAAACTGCAGGAAGGCATCGATATTCTGATTACCACGCCGGGACGAATGTTTGATCTCATTCATCAGGGCTATATCAATCTGGAACGAGTCGATACACTGGTGCTGGATGAAGCCGACCATATGCTCGATCTGGGTTTTATCAAAGACATTCAATATGTAAAAAAAATGCTTACCCGAAAGCATCAGACCCTGTTTTTCTCGGCAACAATCAATCCGGAAATTAAAAAACTTGCTTTCTCCCAGGTTAAAAGTACGGCCATCCGCATTCAAATATCCCCTGATGATCCTGTGTCCGCAAATGTCTCCCACGCCGTCATGTTTGTTGAGATGGATGATAAGCGCTTTTTCCTGGAGAGTTTCATTAAGGAAAATCCAGAGAGCAAAATCATTATCTTTGTGAGAACGCGAGTACGTGCTGAGCGGGTAGCCAAAGCCATGGGGCGGGTTGCGATCCCATCGATCACAATCCACGGCGAGAAGGATCAAGGCGAACGGTCTGATGCAATGAAAAAGTTCAAAGAGGGTGTTTGTCAAATACTCATTGCCACAGATGTCAGCGCGCGCGGAATCGACATTCCGGATGTAAATTATGTAATCAACTATGATTTGCCCGAAAAGGCGGAAAACTATGTCCACCGGGTGGGCAGAACCGGAAGGGGTGTCAATAAAGGCATTGCGCTTTCTTTTTGCAGTGAAGATGAAAAAGAGCTCCTGGGTGAGATCCAGCAGTTTCTCAATAAAGAGATTGAAGTGATCAAGCTTGGCAAAAAAGATTACGCACGTACTCTGGATATTGCAAAAAAGAATAACGAAACCGACGTGCACGCGCTGATTGCGGACAATGAGGAGTGGCTGAAGACAAAGAAGAGGAAACCCGCCGGGAAAAAATAAGGAACATCTGACGATAATTCTGTTGACAGAGATAGAAATAAGGGCTTAGGGAAACATGAAAAAAGTATTGGTTACAGCATTTATAATTATGGCACTACTTGCCGGTACTCTCATCGCACAGGATAATAAAGAAAAAAAGAAAATTGAATTTTTAATTGCTTCTGTAGAGAATTTAAAAGGAGCAAAATTCATCAGAAGCGGCTCAGAGTATGATGGAAAGGCAGCTGCGTCACATTTACGAATGAAACTTCAAAAAGCTGGTGGTAACGTACAATCTGCTGATGATTTTATAAGGCTTTGCGCTTCCAAATCCTATATTACGGGCGACCCATATATGATCAGATCTTCTGATGGCAAGTCTATAAAATCGGAAGAATATTTACGGGAAAAACTAAAGGAATATAATTCAACTCAAAAGTAATACCAAGTTGCTTTCAAACATTAAAATATGAATTTTTGAAAGCTCACTTGGTATTATGCCCGGTAAATCAACCTTTAATGAGACTCGCTGATCGTGAGCCCAGCAGACTATAGGAAGCGGAGGACGAACTATCCAATAGCAGCAGGCTATCGGGAATTATTGTACGTGCGAAGCTAAGTAGGGCTAATATTTGACAGCAAATTGGTATAAATGCACCTGATAACCGCCCGAAGAGAATAGTTATTGCAAAGGAAATATTTCATAATAAAATGACTCATTCAACCGGTCTATTTAATTGAAATAATCAGCTATCACTCGTCATTACTAGGCTTCCGGCGATTGATGATTTTATTTCAACTGTAATTTTGCTTTTTCAAACCAGACATGCGGGATGGTCTATTGCGCCTGTATGACGATAATTGGCCTTCTAACAATGGGATAAGATCTATTCAGTCTCATCGTTGTCTTTATTGCTTTTACGGAACATCTTGGGGTTGATACCCAGTTTGGCAATTTTATATTGAATAATACGTTTTGTGGTTCCCAGAACTTTTGCGGCTTTAGTTTGGTTTCCACCGGTTGCTTCCAGCGTATCAATAATTAAAGATCTTTCCTGAGCTTCAACAACAGAAGACAGCTTGCTGTTTTCCTTCTTTTCCACTTTTGTTTCTCTAACATGTAAAGACGGCGGCAAATGAAAAGAATCGATTGTATCGGTATTGGAGAGCAAAACCGCGCGTTCAATACAGTTTTCCAATTCCCGCACATTGCCCGGCCATTTGTGTGAAAGAAATACTTCAATCGCTGCGGTGGATATTTTTTTTACATTTTTGCCCATTTCCTTGCTGTATTTTAAAATAAAATGATCAGCCAGCAGAATGATATCGCTGCCTCTTTCGCGTAACGAGGGCAAATATATTGGAAATACATTCAACCGGTAAAATAAATCAGCACGAAAACGTTCGGATAGAATATCTTGTTCTAAAATTCTGTTGGTTGCCGCGATTATGCGGACATTGACATTAATCACCCGCGAGGAGCCAAGCGGCTGAAATCTTTTTTCCTGCAAAACACGCAAAAGCTTTACCTGCGCGGCAGCGGACAGCTCGCCTACTTCATCAAGAAAAATTGTGCCGCCGTTGGCTTCTTCAAATCGTCCCCGACGCTGATGTAATGCTCCTGTAAACGCACCTCTTTCATGGCCGAAAAGCTCGCTTTCAATCAGCGTATCGGGTATTGCCGCGCAATTCACCTGCACCAATGGTCCGCCATGCCTAGGCGAATTCATGTGAATCGCTCTGGCGATTAGCTCCTTGCCTGTTCCCGTTTCACCGGTGATTAAGACGGTTGTATTGGAATCAGATACCTGGGCAACCATGCCGAAGACGTCCTGCATTGGTTTGGAATGACCAACAATGTCTATCGAAGGAGCTCGCTCACTACCGACAATTTTTCTTAAGCGTATATTTTCTTCTTCTAAACCACGGATATGCACAGCTTTGGCCATAAGCTCCGCTACGGCGGAAAGCATTGCCAGTTCCTGATCAAGATCTTCGACTTCGAGGGCTACTTTATCGGCTGATAATACTCCGACAACCTGAGAATCATAAATAATCGGAACACAAAGAAACGCCAGTTCTGATCTGTTTAAATGTCTGCGGGCGCCGGTGCGATCTAAAAAGTGAGTTTCCTTACCAAGATTAGCCACAGCCATGGGGCGGCCGGTTTCAGCAACTTTGCCGGTAATACCCTCGCCCGGCTTGTAAGTCACATCCATGCCTTCAATATTGATATCATGAGCGATGTCCAGCCAGGCCTCTTTTTTCTCCCGATCCAATAGAGAGATCATGCCGCGCTTCATGCCTAAACGGGAACTCATTTCCTGCAGGACAATCTCTAACTGATCGCGCAAGTCTTGAGGTTGAGCTAAAATTTTAGCTATCGCATGCAATGTAGCCAGTTCTTCATAACTATGAATACTCAAAATTCGCTCTTTTCCCGGAAAAGATTTTTTTGTACTCTTGCTCATAAGCGGTTAATCAAACCTTAAAGTATTTTGTAACATAATTGTACTAAAAGCAATCGTTTTTTGTCGTTTTTAAGTTGTTTTGCAAGTAGTGAACCAGATATAACAAATTTGATAATTTATCGTCAGCTGCATCGAATGGAATATGCGTACGATTTAAAGAATTAAGGAACATGGTAACAAAAAAATAGAACCATCACCAAAGGAACACTCTCAAAAAATGCCGCTGCAATTTATATAGTACAAATTGCAGCGGCTGGAAAAAATATTACCTTTTAGAAAGTGTAACTTAAAGTTATTCCGCCATACAGATACGCGCTATCCCTATCGGATGGAGAGGTTACACCCCTCTTACCATAAGCTCTCATCTCATAACGGGCATCATTGCAGAGCGGAAATACATAAGAAACTGTCGGAGTAACCGACAAAGTCTTATAAACCGCTATGGGCAGTGAAACAGTAACAGTTCCATCGTGAAAATTGTTGTACTTATCTGTTTTGGCCACAGAATCGCTGTTATATTTCGCGTAAGTGGTTTCATCAGAAGACAACAGGTAACTTGCCGAAGCTGCCAGTTTTAAGCTGAAGACCTTATTGAGTTCGAAAGTCTGAGAAAACCCCAGCAAAAAATACCACTGATGGTAATGATCAATTTCTTTATATACTGTAACTGTTGGCGATAAAATCGTATCTAAACCGACTGACAGAAAAAGCTCCTGAGAATCAAGCGGCGCAGTTGCTCCGGTATAAGGTGCACCTAAAGCATAGTAAATGTAGCCGGGAGTAATCTGTACAATGCCAAATTTCTTGGAATAGGAAATAGTGTAGTCAGTTTCAGTATGTTTAGCAGCATACTTGGCATCAGTTGAGGAATACGGTTTGGTGTCAAGATTTCCCCAGAAATTAACCGAAAATCCTTTATAGCTAACCGTTGCCGCCGGCTGCACAACGACGCTGTCACGGGTCTGTTCATAACCGCGCCAGATATAGGCGCTTTGCACACTTAAAGCAATCTCTCCTGTCACCTTATCTTCCTCTGGCTTTTGTTCCGGAGCAGCCGCAGGAGCAGCTTGTGTTACGGCAGGTTTCTGCGCAGGCGCTGCCGGTTTCTGATCTTCTGCCCGGGTTGTTACCGGTAATACGGCAATAAGCAGCAAAAGAAAGAAAGCAGTAATTGTTTTCTTCATATAGTTTTTCATGACATTTTATTCTCCTTTACATTTTATCCACATCTGAATTGTTCACAATCAATCCGGTATTTATGAACTTTGTAGCTCAGAATGCGTTTTGTAGTTCCTAAAAGTTTAGCGGCGGCCGATTGGTTGCCTTTAGTTCTTACCAAAGCATGAATAAGGACGGCCTTTTCGCAGTCGAAAACACACCGCTCCAATACATTCTCTCCTGTCTCTAATTTAGCATCGTCCATAAGACAACCTCAGCCGATAGCTGCAGAGCCTCGCTCCTTGGTGCTGAGGCGAATGCACTGGGCAAGATCGACGACAAATATCTTGCCGTCTCCTACCTCACCTGTATGCGCGCCTTTGGTAATGGCCGCAATTGTTGGTTCGACAAAATCTTCATTGACAGCGATATCGAGGCGAATCTTATTGAGCAGGCCGCCTGCTTCTTTAGCACCCCGGTAGATTTCGGTTACGCCCTTCTGTCTGCCCTGTCCCAGAACATTAGTAACTGTCATTAAATGTACGTCCACATCTTCCAGCGCCGTCTTTACAGAATCCAGCTTATGCGGCGGGATAATAGCAATTATTAGTTTCATGATTATTTCCTCCTATTCAATCACGGTGTATGCGGCTTCGCTTTGTTGAGTCAAATCCAAGCCGACGATTTCATTTTTCTCTTCGACTCTCATGCCGATTAAAGCATCGACAATCTTGAAGATAATAAAGGTCATGATGGCAGCAAAGGCTACTGTAACGATTAACATCAGTCCTTGCACCAGAAGTTGATGAGCATTACCGAACAATAATCCGTCAGCGCCAGCTGCGTTAATCGCCTTTTGAGCGAAAATTCCTGTAGCAATTGTTCCCACAGTACCGCCAACACCATGCACACCGAATGCATCCAGAGAATCATCATAACCGAGTTTGCCTTTGATCACGGCAACCGCAAGGTAACAAACAGCCGCGACTATCATGCCGATGAACATGGCGTTCATTGGATTGACAAAACCACAGGCAGGGGTTATTGCAACAAGGCCTGCCACAGCTCCGGTGACAGTTCCAAGGATTGTTGGTGTTCCATTGTGCCACCATTCAATTAGCGCCCATGTTAAACCCGCTGCGGCAGTTGCTGTATTGGTGGTGATAAAGGCATTGGCTGCAATACCATCGGCAGCAAGCGCGCTTCCGGCATTGAACCCAAACCAGCCGAACCACAACAGTGCTCCACCCAGAACTGTAAAGGGCAGGTTGTGTGGACGAATCGGTTTATGGTTGTAACCGAGTCTCTTGCCCAGCAACAGGGCGAGGACCAATGCTGAAATTCCTGAACTAACATGGACGACAATACCACCGGCAAAGTCCAGCGCGCCCATACTTTTCAACCAACCGCCTGTGCCCCAAACCCAATGTGCCAGTGGGTCATAGACAAATGTAGCCCAGAGAATAGTGAAGAGCAGAAAAGCTGGAAACTTAACTCTTTCCGCGTAAGCACCGATAATCAACGCCGGGGTGATTACGGCAAACATCATTTGAAAGATCATAAAAACACTATGTGGAATAGTTGCGGCATAATCAGCATTAGGAATGGGACCTACGCCTTTGAGCCCCGCCCAGCTTAAATTGCCGATGATTCCGTGAAAGTCCGGTCCGAAAGCCAGAGAATAACCGAACAACACCCACTGTATGCTAATGACACACAAAATAATGAAACACTGCATTAAAATAGAAAGGACGTTCTTCCGGCGAACAAGCCCTCCGTAAAAAAATGCAAGTCCAGGAATGGTCATCAGCAATACCAACGCCGTGGATATTAAAACCCACGCTGTATCTCCCGAATTCATAACTAATACCTCCTTTAAAAAGTTTTATTTAGCTTTTGCTAGATCACGAAGTGTGCCACAGGGAGGCATGTTGTCTTAATATCTGAAATAACTAATTAAATTAAAAAAAACCAAGCTACAAAAATAAAACATTATTGTATCAATGAGGAAAAAGGCCTGACTAAATTGTCATGGAAAGGTACTTTACTAATATTCAGGACGTAAAAGGATACATGGAAATTAAATGCGGTTGGGACCCTTATTTACATGCTCTTCTACAGATTCGATGCGGGATGAGAAGCCAAATGCCATTTTTGTTACCGGCAAACTATCCTATCTAGAGAGCCATTTCTTTTGAAATATTATGACAACTTTTCTGAGTATTGAATTTAAATTAATAAATAGGTTGCCTTTATGCTGCGTGTCAGTTTGCACGCCGGACCGAATTATCAGAATAATTTTATCAGGTCATTAATATTCCAGACAAGCTGTCCATGCCCTTCGCTAATGTATAATCCCATTTGTGCAATTAACGAGTATGCAATCGCAAATTGTGCCAGGGCATAACCAGCAACCGTGAATTGGCTTACACTTATAATGCCTGCACCAAACTGGGAAATGTTGATTATACCGATGCCAAACTGTCCAATTGAAATGATACCTCTCGCCGGTACCGGCATTTTATTTGGGCGATACTTGAATGAAATATGAAGTAGAGGTAATCCCAGTATTGTTGTTTTGCTTTTATATTCAAATCCCCAACCATCCCATTTTTCTTTGGCGGGATAAGGAGCACCGCAATTAGGACACGCCAGTGCGTGCTCGCTGATATTCTGTTGACACTCTCGGCATTTTTTAATGGTATCTCCTTTTTCATGGCTTTTGACGATAAAAATAACATACGATTATTATTATTCAAAGAAAAATGATATTTTACGATGGAGAAAGATATTTTAAAAAATGTAATGATTAATGGAAATTAAGGCATAGTATAGCGGCAAACACATCTTTTTGGTTGACGAATCGACATAAATAATTATAGTATCAGCAAAAGTAAAGTAAAAAAGAATAAAAAAATTAAGTCAGCAGGTGCAGATAAGTATAGTACTACGTTAAACAATTAAATAGCAGTTGAAGCGATTGCCTACGTGAAGTTATGGCAAAGTTATTATGTCTTCAGCTCAAAGTGCAGGAATTCAACAACCACAAGCGGTTCAGTGCTTTAAATTCAATTACCAGTTTCTTCTTTCTCGATTTCAGTTGAAAATTCAAATTATTTTTTACGGCAAAAGCCGCTGGGACATTTCTGCATCCAAGAAGGATTTAAGATAAATGAAAACAAAACCGATTACGAAAAAAAATAAAGTTTTGATAGATTCAGCAAAATTTATAGCTGAAAAAACAAAGGTGCCTCTGCGAAAAAAGCAAAATCTTGCAAAGGCAAGTCCGATTAGCAAGGTCAAGTTATTCAGCAGGACACTTGCTTTTGTCATGATGCTCCTTCTCATGTTTGGAGCATATATTTATATCGAGGGCACGGCTCTGGCTGAAACTTCGAAAACCAACCAGTCACCTATGCAGATGGTTTATGAGTTTTATAATGCCCAGGTTGATTATCATAAAAAGAAAATTGTTAGAGATGTGCTTTTGGGCAGTGGTGTTAAAAATGATATTTGTGAAGTAATTGCAGAAACAATAGTCGAAGAATCAAAGAAAACCAACATCCCTGTGGAAATGTATCTGGCAATTATGAAAAAGGAGAGCACATTTCGCAGTAGAGCCGTATCTCCGGCGTTTGCCAAAGGCATTATGCAAATTCAGGGAGGCACGTGGGATGCTTATGTGGAAAAGCACAGTCTTCCTGTCACTAAAAAAGACATATTTCAGCCGCAGGCGAATATTATGGTCGCATCGGTAATCCTGAAAGAACTGTATGACTATTATGCCAAGGAGGGTTATCAAGAACAAGAAATTTGGCATTATGTGCTGGCCGCTTATTACGGCGGGCCTGCATCAGTGAAAAATGGCATCAAAGGTTATCATTGGCGTTATATCGATAAGGTCAAACAGTATTACAGCGAGTTTGAGCTGCAAATGGCAACCTGATAACAATCAGTTTCCCATATCCATTTTTTTCATCATAATCAGCACGGCAGAGATGGCGCTTTCGGTCATACCGGGGATGCGCTCCATCTGGCCGAGAGTTTGCGGCGCAACTTTTGTGAGCTTTGCTTTCAATTCATTGGAAAGGCTGGGCACGCAGGAATAATCAAAATTCTGCGGAATTTTCTTTTTTTCCTGATCTTTTAATTTTTTCACAGAATCAAATTGACGCTTGATATAGCCCTCATATTTAATTTCAATTTCAATTTGCTTTTTGACAAAGGGATCTTCTTCCTCCTGATAGCCTGGCAATCCGCGCAGATCGTCATAAGAGACTTCATGTCTTTTCAAAAGAGCGTGCAGGTTTGTGGCTTGAATGAGCGCCGGTGAATGCCGCAAAGCCAGTTTTTCGTTTATTTCTGGCGCTGGCTTAACGCTTACCGATTTGAGATTTTGAATGCTCTGAGCGATCCGGTTCATTTTATCCTGAAGATCCAAGTAATGATCTCTGCCAATCAGCCCCAGCTCAACACCTTTTCCCATCAAGCGAATAGTGGCGTTGTCTTCACGCAGGATAAGCCGGTATTCCGCGCGGGAAGTGAACATTCGATAAGGTTCATCAACACCGCGTGTTACCAGGTCGTCAATTAAAACCGCAATGTAAGCCTCTGATCGATCAAGAATGAATGCCGGTTCTCCCCGAAGTGCCAGCACGGCATTGATTCCCGCCCACAGTCCTTGCGCCGCAGCTTCTTCATAACCGGAAGTTCCATTGATTTGACCCGCAAGATAAAGGCCTTTAATCAACTTTGTTTCCAGTGTTGGTTTAAGCTGTGTCGGCTGTACAAAATCATATTCAATGGCATAAGCCGGGCGCATAATTTCGGCCTGCGAAAGTCCAGGCACACTGCGAACTATTTGATATTGCAATTCCAGAGGCAGGCTATTGCCTAAACCCTTGGCATATATTTCCTGCGTATCTAGTCCTTCATGCTCCAGCACAACAGGATGACTTTCCCGCTCGTGAAATCGCATAACTTTATCTTCCAGAGAAGGGCAATAGCGGGCACCGATTCCTTTAATTGCCCCGGCATAAAGAGGAGAGAATTGAATATTATCCCTGATCAGACGATGGGTTTCGGCAGATGTCGCGGTAAAGTAAGAAGGAAGGCGTTCCAGCCGCAATTGCTTGGTAGTAAAGGAAAAAGGCTGTGGTTCGGGATCACTATCCTGACGCTCGAGACCCGAAAAATCAATGGAGGAGGCCCGCAGCCGAGGAGGAGTTCCCGTCTTCATTCTGCCTATTTCAAATCCTAACTCTTTCAGGCAGGCGGCAAGACCCAGTGATGCGAGTTCTCCGGCGCGTCCCGAAGCAATTTGAGAATTACCGATATGGACAAGGCCGTTTAAAAAAGTCCCGGTTGTAATAATTACAATACTTGCTCCGTAGAAATGGCCGGTCTGGTCGAGGACTCCTTTTATTTTATTATTCTCAATAACGAGTTTCTCCACCATGCCTTGTCTTATATGAAGATTGGCCTGATTCTCTACGGTTGCCTTCATGGTTAAGCGGTATAACTGCTTGTCGCACTGCATCCGCGAAGACTGGACGGCAGGACCTTTGGAGGAATTAAGCAGACGGAAGTGCACGGCGGTTTTATCCGTGACTTTGCCCATCTCTCCGCCGAGGGCGTCGATCTCTTTTACCAGCTGGCCTTTAGCCAGGCCGCCGATAGCCGGATTACAGGACATCAAAGCGATGGAATCAAGATTGATGTTAAATAAAAGTGTCCGGCAACCCATGCGGGCCGAGGCGAGCGCGGCTTCGCAGCCGGCATGGCCGCCGCCGATTACCAGGATGTCGTATTGATCACTCAAATCTGCCCCCAAAAACATCGTTGCCTTGAATATCGGCAAATGCTATTAAGATTCTATTAATATTACTAGTTAAAAAACACAACAAAAAAGAGGCGGAGTTGGCTAAACCGGAATTTTGGAAAAACAATAAAAATTATTATGATCTGAAAAGTTACTGGCGGAATCTGTTCGGCTGCACTGTGCATAAGCTGAGCATAGATGCCGGTTTTACCTGCCCCAATCGCGACGGCTATGTGGCACAAGGCGGCTGCGTTTACTGCGATGGACGTGGTTCCAAGCTGCGGCAAATCGGGGCACTGCCTTCGGTTACGGATCAGATAATCTCCGGCAAAAAGTATTACCCGGCGGCTTCCAAGTTTATCGCATACTTCCAGACATTCACCAATACCTACGCTCCTGTGGACAAGATACGGGCTCTTTATGATGAAGCACTGGCCCAAGACAATGTGATTGGCCTGTCGATCGGCACGAGGCCTGATTGCCTTGAGCCGGATGTAATTGAATTATTAAGTAAATACATAGCATTACATCATATCTGGGTGGAGCTTGGACTGCAAACTGTGCATGATAAAACCTTGAAGCTAATTAACCGCGGTCATAATTATCAGCAATTTCTGGATGCGGTAAATAACCTGGCAAGTTCAGGCGTAAATATCTGCGTGCATATAATCATCGGTTTACCCGGCGAGAGCCGGGAAGATGTTTTACAAACTGCAAAAACCCTGGCGCGCCTGCCGATCAATGGCATCAAAATTCATTCTCTCTTGGCGCTGGAGGGAACAGTTTTGGGTAATATGTACAAAAATGGATCAGTTAAAATAATTTCTAAGGAAGAATATGTTTCTTTAGTGGTGGATGTTCTGGAAATTCTCCCCCCGGAAGTAGTAATTCAACGCCTCACCGCAGATGGTTATCGCGATATATTTCTTGCGCCTCAATGGGCGGCAAACAAATTGGATGTTTTAAATTCGATTAATCGTGAGCTGGAGCTGCGCAACTCCTGGCAGGGCGTCCAAAGGGGACGGGCTTAATTTATGTAGTTTCTCAATTCATCCGCACCATTCCTATCGTTCCGGCGGCAGCCCAACCACTTTGAAAAAAATAGAACCGTCCCCATTATTTACATTATTTAATTTTCAGACTCCCAACGAGGTCTTTTCTTTAGCTAAATGTGGTGCACTTTGAACTGGAATTCACCTTTTACCCAACGCAAATTATGGCAGTTGATAAATAAATATGACCTCTTTTCGCTATTTGAGAGGGGACTTTTGCATGTTTTTCGGAGTGGGATTCCGTGATACCTAATCACTTTATTCTTATGATTATGCAGTATACAGTGAAGTAACCTTTAATTCTTTAACCTTGTGCATTGGCTTTGTCGGCTTTTCCATGGTAATCAGTTCATCAGCACCGCCAATAATGGCTGAACTGACTATGAGAGAATCCATTGGCCCAATATTATGCTCAGAGGCCAATCGTAATGCAAGGCTTGTAACATCTGATGTAACTTCAACATGTATTGGAGCATCATCAAAAAACGATTTATAAAAGCAAGCTTGCTCTTTAAATTTATTAAAAATTGGTTTCGGAATTAACTCTAATGCAACAAAATCAATAGCCATGAACACGCGATTAATATCATCAAGAGCTTCTAGCGCTTTCCTGTTTTCCTCTCCTTTTCCTTCAAGTGCTACACGTAAAACGCAGGAATCAATGACGGTCCTAATAGACATCAGTCGATTTCACCTCGAAGAGCCCTTTTTTCTGCCAATATCTCATCCACGGTCAGTAATGGAATCCCCTTGACAATAGCATGTTCGCGGAGCGCAAGCAACTTTTTAACAAACTCTGTCTTTGGTTTAAACTCCCTGCTTTCCTGAGCCTCCCACAGTGTTATGGCTGATCTCTGGCATGTGACCTGTGAAGTTATTCCTATGTCATATTTTGACTGCCAGGTATTAGGAGTGGGATAAACATCAAAGTTTTGCTGCGTCATGAGTGATGTGCGACAATTATAACTCCCGACCGACGACAATTATATTTCCCTATTTATGAGGGGAGTATAAACCATTACCATCATTAAAATAAGGATGGTTAAAATGGTAACTGATCGACAGGTAAGGAGGTTATATAAATTGA
>JANXZU010000061.1 GCA_025355345.1 Syntrophaceae bacterium | reverse complement strand
TCCCGGTCGTCGCGGACATGGGTGTTCTGCACGCTGATGCTGCCACAAAAAGCGATTTTACCGTAGAATTCGTTATGGAGCTCGGTAATATCCATTCTGGCGGCGTCTACCTGGACAACTTCTAAAATATCCAGGCCCAGTTCGATAAAACGCCCGATTAAATCTCGGCAACTGCCGCAGCAGTGCATCATTGTTTTAGCGCCGTATTTATGCGCCAGATCAAAGAGCGCTTTCATTTTGGGCGCAAAAAGTTTTTCAAAGGAGTCCGGGCTTATCATGAGTCCGCTCTGATTGCCGTAATCCTCTCCCATGCACATGACATCTATCTGGCCGTTGCCCGCCTTAAGAATCCTCTCGTACATCTGGTAGAAAAAAGTTAACCGCTGTTCCATGAGCGCGCAATACACGGGGTCTTCGGTTGCCACATCCATCAGCACCTGCTCAACACCGCGGCAGCGCGCAATTCCGTTCATAAAATCCGGCAATCCGGCGTCGCCGACGTAAATAACATAATCTTTGTATTTTATACATTCTTCGTGAATGTTTGAATAGTCAAACCAATCCGCAGTAGGCATACGGAATTTTTGAATTTCATTAACATCCGTAATATCCTTAAAAGGAAGAAACACGGCTTCCGGATAGGTTCCGTTTCCAAAAGATACATTTTTATATCTTTCTCCCCACCAGCCCTCCCAACTGCCATCCTCAAATTTTTGCATTTGGGGACCTATGTATCTGGGGCCAACGTGGCGAAAATCGTCACCCAGTTTTATTAAAAGATCATCAAAGGAGGAAAAACCAAATTTTTCCATGAGCGCGTTATTAATCTCTGGTGTGCCATAATCCTAAAAACCGCAGTTCAACCTGATTTTTCTATTACCAATAGTGGGACATAAGGTTGCGCCAGAGCTTTCAAGCTAGTATAAGCCGTTAAAACAGGTGTAGGAAAAGTCAACTGCGGCGCAGTAGCCGATAGCCAGTTAGCGAGCCGTTCATACCCATCCCGTAATACCTTCCAAAACTGATCCATTGTCGCAATTTGCATCGTGAGTTCCCGACCGTGCTCAGTGAGTTGCGCTGGAAAGAGGAGTATTTCCTTTCGGGATGTTTTTGCTTCTTGATGCTTCTTCGTGCTGAAGAATCTTACAAATAAAGACCAGATATTGTAACTCAGCAGCGTAAACCGCGCAGCCAACTCTGTGACATGTTGCTGTTGTGAGCAGAAGCCCGCAAGACCCCATTGATTCTTGAGTTCATCGAATATGTTTTCGCAATCGGCCCGCCCTTGATAAATCTCTGCAATTTGCCACGCCTCATATTGTTGTGGGGTCAGATCGGTTACAAATGCAGTATATTGACAAGAGCATTCCCCGAACAGCGTACCGCTTTCTTCCGGCGTTTGACTACTAATAAGACGGCGGCCAAGAACAACCCTGCGTGGCTTTTCCCAAGATGTTAACTGAATCATTCTTTCGGTGATCTGTAGCGCACCAAAAGATTTTGCCCCGAGCCATTGCTCATCAGGTACGGTACGAATCGCTTCCATGACACGAGATGTCTTTTTAAGCTTGAATACAAAGTGCGGCATGCTCTCGTTTTTTTCGAATTCACGAAGTATCGAATCAGAACAAAAGCCGATATCTGCTCGGGCAAGAAACGGTTTACGATTAGCAGGCAACCGATCAAGTACATCCTTCAAGCTTGTTGTCATACCGTCTGCCGAATGTGCTTTGCCAGGCCTGAAATCCATTGTCAAGCAAAGTCGAAGTCCTGCAACAGAACTAACCAGTGGGTGATGGCTTCCGCGTCCCGGCTTGTGCGGATTATACCCAACTTCAACACCCTCTTGGTCACCATAGCGTGTTGTTATCGTACTGTCCCAGTCGATGATAAACATTTCCGGCAAGGCAGCAAATAAAATTTCCATTGCTCCGTCCAGCCATTTTTTACCAGCCGCAGAATCGATCATTTCCATAAACCGGCGGATAGAATCCTCACCACAAATTCTACGATCCAGATTGAAAACCTTTTTGATCGTTTCATCGTTTTGAATAAACCTGACATGTCGAAAGCGAGAGCCTTCATTGATACAGGTCAAAAGTAAACTGAGGATGACATCTCGTACGGATGTTGCGTTGTTGCTCGTTCGTTCTATCGGGCAGGTTTCAACCAGTTTTTCAATAACCCCACTCTTTTTTAGAAAGCTTGCGAATGCGACAAACCCTCCGTAACTGGTCAAAGATTTTTCTGTGCGAGCAACATCAATAGCGCCTGCAGGAGTAGTAAACGTAAACTTTTCCATAGTCACCTGCCGGGTGAAAAAATGAAGGTTCGGTTTTCTGATGTAACTCCATGAAAAATAGAATGATGTATCAGGAATAGGCACATGCAACTGCGGTTTTTAGGATTA
>JANXZU010000053.1 GCA_025355345.1 Syntrophaceae bacterium | reverse complement strand
TTTAATTATTTATTATATAAAAAAGCCCCCCTAAATTTTCAGGGGGGCTTTTTTTATATCGAATAAATTTAAACGCGTTAAATGAATTTAAAAGAACAATAAAAAACCATTCGCAAAATAAATCAGTCCTATTGACCCTGTGCCAACCCCAAGCATCCATAAAACTTTCTTTTTCATCAAAGCGGCAATTGACGAAAGCAGAATAGCTATTTGCAAGAAAATTACGGCAATACCGAATATCCCGGAATGATTCTGGGCATCGTCTCTCACCAATTCCCATTTCTCGGCCTCCTTCTTGATTTCAGCTTTTTCTCCGTCATATTTTTTCAATTTCTGAGAGTATATTTCGATTTTCTTTTCATACTCAGAGGCTATTGCCTTGGATACTTTTACTTTATCTTTTTTGTATTCCAGTTCAAGGGCTTCCTTTTGAATTTCATATAAGTAACCTTTTATACTCTTTGCCTGATAATACGCCCACTGGTTTGCTGCCTTTGACTGAGATAACACGGAACGCGTTGAATAGCCTGCCCCTTTAAAAGTGGAAAGTGTCGCGCAGACAGCAAGTATAACTGTTGTTAAAGCAAGATAATTTAGCCATTTTTCCTTTGGTTCTTCTGCCATGATTTTTACCTCCTACAATAATTTTTTTTACCAAAATAATGGATTTATAAAGACATCATTTATCCGGTTGATATTTTGAAGCGATGAGAATCTGATTGCATTTTGATCTTCCGAGGTATAACTGGTCGGGGCGGCAGGATTTGAACCTGCGACATCCTGCTCCCAAAGCAGGCGCGCTACCAAGCTGCGCTACGCCCCGACTATTTATTTATATTTTTTTCCAAAACTTGTTTAAGCCTTGCAAATGCCTGACCACGATGACTTACTTTATTTTTAATTAAGGCCGGTAACTCTGCCGCTGTAAGTTTGAGCTCCGGCACAAAAAATATGGGATCATAACCGAATCCATTTTCTCCCCGTCTCTCATCGATAATCTGCCCGTCCCATCTTCCTTCAAAATAATTATAATTTCCATCTTTATTATAAAGAACTAACGCACAAAAAAAAGACGCTGTCCTCTTTTGCGGGGAAACATCTTTCAAGTTAGCTAATAACTTATTATTGTTTTCCTCATCAGTAGCTTCATCTCCCGCGTATCTGGCGGAATAAATCCCGGGCGAGCCATTCAGGATGTCAACCGACAAACCGGAATCATCCGCCAGAACATTTTCCCCTGTAAATTCAGAGACTATCTTAGCCTTCTTAAAAGCATTTTCAAAAAAGCTCTTTCCATCTTCGCTAATTTCCGGCACATGGTTATAATGATTTAATGAAATTAAATCTATATCCATTCCTTCGAGCATTTCTTTAATTTCTTTTACTTTTCCTTCATTTTTCGTTGCAAAAACTATTTTCATTGTTGAATATCACCCACAATCTCTTTTTGCCGGGCAATTATCTTTTGAATACCTCGTTTTGCCAGATCAGTCATGATAATCATTTGATCTTTGCTAAAAGGAGCATGCTCTGCCGTACCTTGAACTTCAATGAAAAGGCCGGCTCCGGTCATAACAAAATTCATATCCACATCAGCGCGCGAATCCTCTTCATATTCCAGATCAAGAAGAGGCTGACCATCAATCAGCCCAACACTTATTGCGGACACAAAATCACTTACAGGCATTACTTTTACAAGACCGTCCTTCTTCATTTTTTTAAATAAATCCACAAGTGCCACGAAGGCGCCGGTAATAGATGCTGTTCTTGTACCGCCGTCAGCCTGGATAACATCACAATCGATATATATCGTTTTTTCTCCAAAAGCTTTCAGATCTGTCACCGTCCTTAAAGATCTGCCAATCAGCCTCTGTATTTCGTGCGTCCGTCCCCCTAAACGACCTCGTGCAGCTTCGCGCGCGCTCCTGGTTTGTGTGGACATTGGCAACATTGAATATTCAGCTGTAAGCCAGCCATTGCCTGTGTTCTTTAAAAATGGGGCCGTCTTATTATCCAAAGATGCCGTACAAATTACTTTGGTATTACCAAATTCTACCAAAACGGAACCGGTAACATCCTTGAGATAATTATTGGTTATGCTTACAGGCCGAAGTTCATCCCACTGCCTGTCTAAATTTCTTTTAATCAATTATCACCTGTAAAATAATATTATGCTTTTAGCCAGTGCTTTGGCAATTTCATTCTGTGTGCTTTCGGATAGCAATTTTTTCTTTTCTTCCTGATTAGTGGCAAAACCAATTTCCAGCACTAAAGCCGGTAGAGTCAGCCCTTCTATGATTGGTGCATCGGCCACTCTTAAATCTCTACTTTTGCGCGGGAATAAAGTATCCATGTTTCTTTTGATAAGGTTAGCCAATCTTACAGAATCATTAAGGTATTTGTTAATTTTATTCTTTGGACTATTTTTCTCTGCCTTTTTATTTTCCGCCAGATCTTTGAATCCGGGGTAATAAAGTTCAAATCCATTGGCTTCTTTTCCGAAACCGGCGTTCAGATGCAGGCTTAATAACAATTCAGGCTTTATCTTTAATATATTATCTTTCCTTTCATCGATTGTAATATTTGTATCGGAATTACGGGTTAATATAACTTCAATATTGTTTTCGGAGGCAAGTTCTTTCTGCAACGCCAAAGCTATAGCCAAAGTTATTTCCTTTTCGGAAGTCTTATCATTCAGTTTAACACCTGCATCTTGTCCACCATGAGCAGGATCAATGACAATAAGATGCTTCTTCTCAACCGCGTTGAGGTTCAAAGATAAACAAATAACAAATATCAACGCTACCAAACTCACTGTTAAAGTTTTCTTCATAATACCAATCATTTTTTCACCTGATTTTAACAATTATTTAACCTGCCCCCCCCCCGCACAAATTACACTTCTTAGGGGAATTATCCCAAGGTTGCGCTTGCTTATAGCAGAGTCAAAACTTTTGTCAACATCCAAATACATAAATAACAACTTAATACCAAGTAATACCAAGTTGCTTCCAAAAATATAAATCTTAATATTTGGAAGAAACTTGGTATTACTTGGTATTAAGTTTTTCGCATCCGCTCAACGGACTTAACTGCCTTGAGTTGTCTGATAGCTGAAAATATTTTATTAAGTTGAATCAAATCATTTACATCAATAATAAAATTGCATGTAGCGATCATATCTGTCGTTGCTACCTGTGCATAACTGATATTAATATCGAACGATGAAATAATGGAACTCACTTCCGTAAGCACGCCCTTTCTATCGTTGCAAACAACCCTTATATTTACCGGATAAGCATGTTTTTTCTGTACGTTCCAGTTAACTTCAACTATTCGTTCTGTGTCCATTCTCTTAATATAAGGACACTTTTGAGTATGAACCATCATGCCTCTACCACGGGAAATATAGCCGGAAATTTCATCCCCCGGAATGGGATTGCAACATCTGGCAAACTTGACCATAACATCATCAATCCCGGTTAATGAAATCCCCAGAGATGGAGCAACACCGTCTTTTTTCTTGACCTTCTCTGTTATGGCCTCTTCAGCTTTGGGAGGTTCTTCTGAAAGAAAATGATTGACAACCTGCCTTGGTGAAATCTGACCATAACCAACAAGCGAGATTAAATCATCTAGGGAAGTTACTGAGTGCTCCGTAAATACTTTTTTTATCTCGTCTGATTTAACATAATTGCCTAATTTTAAATTGTGCCGCTTAAATTCTTTTTCCAGTAAATCACGTCCCAGAAACAGAGAACTTTTCTTTTCTTCCAGATTGATCCAATTACGAATTTTAGAAATTGCTCTCGTTGTGACGACATATTTTAACCAGTCTTTACTGGGATGGTGTCCGGCTTTTGTAATAATTTCAACCCGATCACCGTTATGCAACTCATACTTTAATGGCACTATATTTCTATTTACTTTGGCACCTATGCACTGGTTGCCTACATCGGTGTGAATGCTGTATGCAAAATCGATAGGCGTTGCCCCTTTAGAAAACGCTTTGACATCGCCATTGGGTGTAAAAACGTAAACTTCTTCCGGAAATAAAGCCAATTTTAAATTGGACATAAATTCTTTCGGATTTTTTATTTCTTGCTGGATTTCCAGCACTTCTCGAAGTTTCTTTATCTGGTTTTCTTCATTATTCTTGTAAGCCCGCCCTTCCTTGTATCGCCAATGAGCAGCAATACCTTTTTCCGCCCATTCATGCATTATTTTCGTTCGAATCTGAACCTCCACTCTCTCTCCGTAAGGCCCGATCACTGCTGTATGCAACGATTGATAATTATTTGCCTTGGGCATGGCTATATAATCTTTAAACCGACCGGGAACCGGCTTCCATAAGGCATGCACAATACTTAGAACTTCATAACAAGTTTTTTCTTTTTCGGAATCGAGTATTACCCGAAATGCAATCAAGTCATAAACTTCGTCAAAATCAATACGCTGCTCGTGCATCTTTTTATAAATCCCATAAAGATGCTTTGCCCTTCCTTCGACTTCCCCCTTGATGGACACTTTCTCCAACTCAGAAACAATTATATTTTTAACTTCCTCAGTATAACGATTACGTGATTCATCTGTTTTGTGAACTCGCATCGATAACTCAGTGTATGCTTCAGGTGAAATATACTGGAAAGATAAGTCTTCCAGTTCCATCTTCATCCAGTTAATTCCCAACCGATTGGCCAGCGGCGCGTATATATCCATTGTCTCTCTCGCAATGTAAATCTTCCTGTCCGGTGCCTGATATTGAAGCGTCCTCATATTGTGTATACGGTCAGCAAGACGCACCACCAGAATTCGAATGTCTGCGGACATTGCCAGAATCATTTTGCGGAAATTTTCCGCCTGTCTTTCTTCCTGAGATCCAAAAGAGATACGGCTGAGTTTAGTTAATCCGCCCACCAGAAAAGCCACATCCTTGCCAAATTCTTTTTCCAATTGTTCGGTTGTGGTTAGTGTGTCTTCGACTGTATCGTGTAATAATCCGCTGATTATGGTCGCTGCATCCATTTTAAGTTCAGAAAGAATCCCCGCAACTTCCATCGGATGCGTAAGATACGGCTCACCGGATAATCTTACCTGCCCCTGATGCACCGTAGCCGAAAAGATATAGGCCTTCTCAATCATCCCCAGTTCTTCAGCAGAAAGGTAGGATTGAATCTTATCGAGAATATCAGTTATGCGTAACATGAAGGTTCCCAACTGGTTTTGATTGCCGCAACTAAGCGGCGGGATTTAGCTCCTGATCTATCAATGCTTTTACTTCTTCAACTATTTTCTGCAATGGATAAAGCCTGTTTTCCGCTGTTTTTCTAATTTTTAATTCAATATTTCCCTGCGCAAGATTCTTTTGTCCAACAGTAATTCGAATCGGGATTCCAATCAAATCAGCATCCTTAAATTTAACACCTGCTCTCTCATCGCGATCATCTAATATTACCTCTATGCCGCAAGCAAGCATAGAGGCATATATACTTTCCGAAGCTTTCATTACTTCTTCTTCATTAATATTTACAGGTGTAATAATTACCTGATATGGCGCCAAAGGCATGGGCCAGATAATCCCGTTTTCATCGAAATTTTGCTCAATGCAGGCTGCAACAGTGCGGCCTATACCAATCCCGTAGCATCCCATAATCATAATCTTCTCCTGGCCGTCTTTATCCAGAAAAGCTGCCTTCATTGCTTTGCTATACTTTGTTCCAAGCTTAAAAACGTGACCCACTTCAATACCACGAGCAAATTTAATTTTACCTCCGCAACGCGGGCAAGAATCATTTTCTTGCGCAACTCGTAAATCAATAAATGCTTCAACATTAAAATCTCTGCCAATATTAACATTTTTAAAATGATAGTCTTGTTTATTTGCACCTGTCACAAAATTGATCATGTTCATTACTGAATAATCGGCAATTACACGCGTATTAATTTTCACGGCTCCGGCAAATCCACGCGGAGCATCGGTTACCTTCAGAATCATTCCTTCATCAGCCAGTTCCAACTCTGCGGTTCCCAGATAGTTTTTAACTTTGATTTCGTTGACATCCTGATCCCCGCGAATAAGCACTGCGCAAGACTTCCCGTCAGCATTATAAATCAGAGTTTTTACAATATCCTGCGGTTTTACTTTTAAAAATGCACTTACTTCCTCAATTGTACACGCATCAGGTGTATGAACAGATTCCAGCGACAGCCAATCTTTTTCCGCTATATTTTTCTTTTCCGGTTCTCCAATTTCAGCTTTTTCTAAATTAGCGGCATAAGCGCATTTCTCACAAAACACAATGGCATCTTCACCGGAATCGGCCATCACCATAAACTCATGCGAATATTTTCCGCCAATGCTGCCCGAATCAGCTTCTACCGGACGGAATTTCAAACCACAACGGTTGAAAATATTATTATAGGCAACAAACATTTTCTCATAACTTTTTTCCGCGCCCGCCTCATCGGCATCATAGCTATACGCGTCCTTCATCCCAAATTCGCGGCAACGCATCACACCAAAACGCGGTCGTACTTCATCACGAAATTTAGTCTGAATCTGATAAAGGTTACGTGGTAATTGCCGATAGGTTTTTATATCATTACGTATTAAATCGGTGATTACTTCTTCGTGAGTTGGTCCAAGACAATATTCGCGTTCATGACGATCACGAAATCTCAAAAGTTCCTTGCCATAATGTATCCAACGGCCTGATTCCTGCCATAGTTCTACCGGTTGAACCATTGGCAAATGAACTTCCTGCGCACCCGCCCTATTCATCTCTTCGCGCACAATCTGTTCCACCTTGCGAATAACTCTATATCCCAGAGGTAGATAAGAATATATACCACTGGTTAATTTCCTGATCATTCCAGCTCGTATCATAAGCTGGTGGCTTGTAACCTCAGCATCAGAAGGAATCTCCCTTGCTGTGGGCAAGTGCATTTCCGAATAACGCATTACACCCCCTTCTTTTCCTCATCCATTAATTTAATTTCTTCGAGTAAAACGGAAACAAACTGATTTTCTTCAACCCGCTTATACGCTACTCCTTTTTTAAAAAGCATACCGAAACCGCGTCCTCCGGCAATACCGATATCCGCATCAGCAGCCTCTCCCGGTCCGTTGACAACACAACCCATCAAAGCTACTTTTACATATTTCTTTCTGCCGTTAAGCGCCTTTTCGACTTTTTCTGTCAGGCCTAAAAGATCAATTTGGCAGCGCCCGCATGTGGGACAGGAAACTAACTCCGGACCAACTTGTCTTATTTTTAAGGCGCGTAAAATACTATAGGCAACAGGAATTTCCAATACAGGACTGCCGGTAACTGAAACTCTAATTGTATCACCAATACCATCGTAAAGAAGATTTCCTATACCCAGCGCAGATTTAACTGCTGCATCTACTAATGTTCCCGCCTCAGTAACACCGAGATGCAGAGGATAATCAGTTTTTGCAGCAATTGCCCGATATGCTTCAATCATAGTGGTTACATCCGATGATTTCACAGACAATTTAATCAGACCAAACCCCATATCCTCAAACATTTCAATATTGCGCATTGCGCTCACAAACAGAGCTTCCGCAGTAACACCACCATATTGCAGAACCAGATCTTTCTGCAGCGAACCAGCATTGACTCCGATACGGATTACAGTTTCGCGTTCCTTCGCCACGGAGACAATTTCACGGATTCTATCTTTGAAGATATTGCCCGGATTAATCCTAATTCCATCAGCACCCTTCTTTATTGCATCAATCGCCAATTGGTAATGAAAATGAATATCAGCAATCAGTGGGATCTGAATTCTCTTCTTAATTAATGGAATCGCCTCTACAGCTTCGTTATCGGGAACGGCGATACGTATGATCTCACAACCAAGTTCTTCCAGTGCGTGGATTTGGGTTACAGTTGCCTCCACATCACGAGTGTCTGTATTAGTCATGGACTGGACTGCGATGGACGCCCCACCGCCTATTTGCACATTACCGAGATTGATCTTTCTTGTTTCTCGTTTCTTTACTGAAGATAATTGCACCATCGGCACCAACTTTCCGACTATTTATTGAGTAAATTAATTTATAACATGCGAATTGATCTTCAGCAATGGGTAATTTGGCTAAAACAAGCAAGCATTAACGCTCTACTTGAATAACAAAATTTAAGTCTACCACTTGCTGTATCCAACATCACTAATGATCCAGGCAAAACTGTCATGACAAGTCTTTGCTGTCTCCGACAATTCCCCGACGTTCCTTTTCATACATTTGCCTGTTTCATGCAGTTTTATTCCCGTTCCAGATCTCCATTCCCTTCAACAGCACCTGAACGGGAATAACGTTTTCATGCGTATATTCAACCCGCCTGAGCACTTCACGTGCATTACCTCGGCAGACGCGCACGCACTGCCCGCAACCGAGACATTTTCGATCGTCGAGATGGATGGCTTTGTCCCGGATTGAATTTGCGCCGAACATGCAGATTTTTACACACTGGCCGCAAACTTCGGATCCAAGGCAATGCTCCTTGTTCTGCTTGACGGTGAGCGGACCGGGATAGATCATTTTGCCCGTTATCTGGAATGTGCGCACCAAAACGCAGATGTCCCGATCGCAGTTGCAGATCACAAAATGCCATTGGCCGGACTGCATGCAGAAGTCCAGGGAATGGACAAGGCCGGCATCCCGACACTGTTCAAGAATTGCGACCGCCTCATCAGCGTTGATAATCCTGTAGCCCAGATTGAGATGCAGGTATATTTCTGCACCATACAGGACGACGATATCCTTGCAGGAAGGTTCTTGCCAACGGTCAAGCGCCTTTTGACACACACAGGGCCCCACCGCAAGTTTGGGTGAATTTTCTTCGCCCTGTAGGCTTTCAATAAACCGGATAAGATTGACAGCCGATAATGTCGGCACGACAATACCATGCGGCAGGTAGTGGGAGATGGACGCCAGGATGTAGAGAAGTGCTCGGCCTGCCAGCGTATCAGTGATGAACTTTTTGCGTAGTAACCAATCCGTCAGGCGCAGGATCCAGGGTTCGTATTTCCCGTAGAGCCAGTGCAAGACGTAATGAATCCTGCCGATGGGAACAAGCTTGTTCCTGCCGAAGGCGACATGTCCAGCAAGCATCAGACTGAAGCTATTGAGTAGTAAACCATGCACAAAGGTTTGGACATTCATGAATTCCAGAATCATACTACCTTAATCCTCCATTCGTATTTCTGTAATAGTTTAATTAATTCAAGGCATTTTATTTCTTTCGCATTAATTATGTACGCTGCCATGAAAATTCAGCATTCAGGCATCCTGATTATCGGAGTGATTTAGATTAGCTGCAAAAACAAAGACTTCGTATACAAGAAAGGCTTTGCTATTTATGACAAGACATTGCTTGTTCATAGTTGAACTATACGAAACCAGGTATTATATGTCAATGAAATACAGACTATGGATAGTTGACATAGAAATTATGACAGCAAAAAAACTGGTTTGTGGTGTCGATATTTATCTTCAGGTGTTAATTTTGTTTATTGCAGGATGAAATTATTTTCCCTGCCAGCAATGCAGGCATAGTTGGTCTGCCGGAAGGCCGATTGCAGCGATCATGTCGTCAATAGTCTGATATTTGAGCGATGTAACATTTATATCTTTTCTAATCCAATCAATCATCTTTGCGTGCTTTGCCGAATTCGTATCCAGGTAATCCGCTGGATCGTCAATCTCTTTGCCTTCCAACGCCAAAATGGCTTTCCTACACGCCAGTTCTGTTGTAGATCGTGTAGATGCCGCATAAATACAAGGAAACATAAGCGGCGGACATGCTGGACGCACATGAATTTCTTTTGCGCCATTGTCCCACAATTTTTTTATAGTATAGTTTTTTAATTGCGTGCCGCGTACGATAGAGTCATCACAAATTATCATACGATTTCCATTGATTATTTCACGCACGGCAATAAGCTTCATCGTGGCCACAAGGTCTCGAATTTCCTGGCTGGGCGGGGTGTAACTACGACCGTAACCTGGTGTATATTTCACCAATGGCCGACGATATGGAATGCCTGCCTCCATTGCGTAACCGATAGCATGGCCAACCCCGGAGTCCGGTACACCGGAAACAAAATCTGCCTGAACGTTATCGCGCTTGGCTAAATATCTGCCGCACATTTCCCTTGTTTTTTCAACACTGATACCCTCGTAAGTGGATGAGGGGGAACCTGTATATATCCACAGAAAAGAACAAACTTTCTTTTCCTGTCCTTCTGGCTTCATTTGCGAGACGCCATCATCGGTCAAAAGGAGAATTTCACCGGGCCCAATAAATTGCATCAACTCATAGCCCAAATTTTCAAATGAGCTTGCTTCTGTCGCTACAACGTAGGATTGCTTTGTTAAATCTTTACTTTTCCCCACAGCCAGAGGAAAACGACCATACTTGTCACGCGCCGCATAAATCCCTTTTTCAGTCATGACTAAAACACAAATAGAACCTTCAATAATGCCGCGCATGGAAGCTATTCCTTCCACTATATTATCGCCGCGATTAATCAGGCAGGCAACGAGCTCCGAGTTATTGATGCCACCACCGGTAATTTCGCTGAAAGAAACCCCTTCATTGAGAAGCTCTCCTACCAGTTCGTTTTTATTGGTGATGAGACCTGTTGCTACAACAGCGTAAACACCAAATTTGGAGCGGAATATCAGAGGCTGGGGAGACTCATCATCAATCGCACCAATGCCGTAATAACCATCCATCTTTTTATAGTCATCGACAAAACGTGATTTGAATTGTGCCTGTGATATACCGTGAATAGTATTATAAAATCCTTTATCTCCGAATACTGCCATCCCGCCATTTTCTGTGCCTAGGTGCGAGTGATAATCAGTACCGTAAAACAGAGTTTGCACACAGCTTTGATTTGATACTACTCCGAAGATACCGCCCATTTTGCACTTCCTTCTTAGCTAGTCCAACTTGGCTATAGCATTTTTTATTCTTTTCGCGACTTCTTCAAAATTCTTCAACGAAGTAGCATAAAATAAGTTGATATGATCATCGCTGCCAAACGCAGTCACGTGTTTTTCATCAAGGTCACCAGCTTCAAACTCTACTGCCTGTTCGTCGATTGAATTTCTCCATCAACCCACGGTGTACATTTTCCGGCACCAAACCCTTTACGGATCCTCCCATACTGGCCACTTCTTTGATCAATTTAGAACTAGAATAAAACCATTTGAATCCGCTCATGAGAAATACGGTCTCCACTTCTCTGGTTTGTCGCCGGTTCATCAGAGCCATTTGAAATTCGTATTCAAAATCAGATACGGCACGCATACCTCTTAATATCACGCTGGCGCCTGAACTTTTCAAATAATCTACAAGCAGTCCGCTGTGGCTGTCAACTCTGACACCACTATTGTCACTGAATATTTCACGAATAAACTGTTCTCTTTCTTCCACAGAAAAGAGATAAGATTTATTCGGATTATAAGCGACCAAAACAATGACTTCGTCAAATAATCTTATTCCTCTTTTGATAAGATCCACATGCCCATTTGTAATGGGATCAAAAGAGCCCGGATAAATTGCAATTCTGTTAGCAAATTTTTCTTGTGTCATTTCTACTCCATCTTTAAAAAAGAAATGGCATTATCACCATATGTCCTTTGATCGATCTGATGCCAAACAGCTTCTCTGTTAATACCTTCCACCGAAAATAAGCCCAAATCCTCTCTGGTCGAATGTTGAATTACTATAAGAGCATCCTCTTGAAAAACAGGATATTCCTTCAATAACTTTATTGTTGCTTCCACCAGACCCTTGTTGTAGGGCGGATCGGCAAATACAATATCAAACTTACATTTTTTTCTTAAAAGATCGTTTAAACCCGTCCGGATATCAGCGTTGATGATGCGGCATTTCTTTTCAAAGCTACAACTCTCAATATTCTTTTGTGCAACAGCAGCAAGGATTTTATCTTTTTCAATAAAATAAACGCCTTTTGCTCCGCGACTGGCTGCCTCCAAACCAACGCTACCGGAACCGGCAAAAAGATCGAGAAATGATTTGTCCACAACAGGACCCAATATATTCAAAAGAGCTTCACGTAAAAAATCAGAAGTCGGCCTTTCTTTAGATCCGGCAGGGAAATGTAGCGCTCTCCCTTTAGCCATTCCTCCGATTATGCGCATATTTTCCGTAGTCCGCTTAGAGTCCTGAATTACTTATCATGTTCAGGTTGTTGCTGTAAATTTTTCTTTTCCTTTGCCCTCTGGATTATTTTATATCCTAACTTCATCACCCACCAAACAGGACCTGAAATTGCGTATCCCGCCATAATTATAAAAGCCATAATCTCAGGTTTGTAATAGATGATCAAAAAAACGGCAACAACAAGCAGGATGAAAGTAAAGGGCACACGGGAACGCAGATTCATACCCTTGAAACTATAATATTTAATATTACTGACCATCAGCAATGCTAATAATATAACAAAATAGGTTAAATAAGAATTGATATATTTTCCTTCAATGCCAATAAAATTAAAATATATAACTGTAGTAGCTATGACGGAAGCAGCGGCAGGAATCGGCAGCCCGTTAAATACTTTGCTGTCAATTATGCCAATCTGAATATTGAAACGCGCCAATCTAAGCGCCCCGCAAGCCACAAATAAAAATCCGGCCATCCAACCTAGTTTGCCATCTACTGACATTGCCCAAATATAAGCCAGTAAAGCAGGAGCAACCCCAAAGGCAATCAAATCCGATAGTGAATCGTATTCCGCGCCAAATTTACTGGTTGTATTGGTCATTCGGGCAATACGGCCATCGAGCCCATCAAAAACAAGGGAAACTAAAATTGCTATGGCAGCAATGTAATATTTTTCCTGGACGGAAGCGATCATGGAATAGAAACCGGCAAACAAACTGGCCGTAGTAATAAGGTTTGGTAATAAAAAAATACCTTTTTTGATGCGCATATTTTTTATTCGCGGCTCTTTAGTCATGATAAATACCCCAAAGGAGATTTCCCGGCGTTCACTTTATCTCCAAGTTTAACTGAAATTTTTGAATCCTCAGGCAAATATACATCCACTCGTGAACCAAAACGAATCAAACCAAATCTTTCACCTTTTAAAACCTGTGTGCCTACGTTCACCCAGCAAACAATCCGTCGTGCAATGAGCCCGGCAATCTGAACCGCCCATATTTCCCTGCCATCTTCAGTGCGAATCATCACTTCATTGCGTTCATTATCCAATGAAGCTTTGTCCATGTTAGCGGAGAAGAATTTCCCTTCGTGGTAATTGATTTTTTCAATTTTTCCGGGATAAGGCGCTCGATTAACATGAACGCTAAAAACATTCATAAAAATGCTTATTTTTTTAAATTTGCCAACAATAGTTCCGGTCATTTCGACATTCTCTATCTTGATTACTTTACCATCGGCAGGAGAAATTACCAATTTTTCTTCGTCCTTAAAAGATCTTTCCGGATTGCGGAAAAACCAAACAATAAAGAATGTTATGGCAGTCATTAAAATTATTGATAAGTAATTGCATAAAAAAGAAATTAAAACAGTAACGACGATGGAAATGAGGATAAAAGGATAACCTTCTTGAGCGATAAAACTATCATGTTTCATAAATTATTTATCTTTCTTTATACTATTTTGAGTTAATCATCCCACCAAGACGGCAATAAAAGACTCTATATGTATTACTAAAAGATAGTCACCACCTGGGCGCCTTGGTAACAAACGAGGTTCAGTTGATATATTAATTGGGTTTAGTTGTCAATTAATCTTTGATTTTAACTATAACCTTGACATGATCTGTGGAAGAAGTATATTTAAGTAAAAATTTACTGGAGAAGCTAAAAATGACGCCAAAAGTTAAAATTTTTACGTTAAGCACTTGTAGTCATTGTAAGGCTACAAAAAAATTCCTGAATGATAATAGTATTGAATTTGAGTTTGTTGATGTAGATCAGTTTCAGGGTAAGGAAAGAGAAAAAATTTTAGAGGACGTGATTCAATACAATCCTCAACGCTCTTTTCCAACTATTATCATTGGAGAGAAAATTATAATTGGCTTTAAAGAGGATGATATCCGAAAGGCTTTAGGTATCTAATGCAACCTGCCGAATTGTATGAAATGTTAAAAAAAATTCAAGAACCAAAGGGTTATTTTTTTAATAAAGATAAAGATTGGGTTTTGGCTATTCTGCAAGATCTGTTAGTTATTAAAGATCGATATGGATATACTTCCTGCCCCTGCCGCCTGGCCTCGGGTAATCGTGAAAATGATAAAGACATTATGTGCCCCTGTATTTACAGGCAGGAGGATGTGAAAGAATACGGCAGTTGTTATTGCAATTTGTATGTATCTCTCGATTGGAATGAAGATAAGATTTCCCATAAATATGTACCTGAAAGAAGGCCTCCTGATAAAATTGTTTTTTAATTATCCGCAATTAAGCACAAATTATCATCAATTTCATTGACAAACAAACCAAAGAACAATAAGTTAACACATAACAAAATACATAATTGAGGAGTTATCTTCATGATCAATATTTATAAATGCAAGAAAAAGAGAACTTTAATTAATGAAATATGCATCGACACAACTTGTGAATGGCAGCTGAAAAACGAAGCATTCTTGAACTGCACGTGGGTTGCCTGCAATTATGGGCCATTTACGCTGGAAGAGGTAGGTGATATGATGGGCGTTACCCGTGAAAGAATCCGGCAGATAGAAGCCAAAGCGCTAAAAAAACTCCAACACAAAAAGAGAAGAGATCACCTTAAAGATTTTGCAGCACCTGGAAATGACTGGGATAATTTGTAGATAATGTATTGATCCCGCTTCACTACGCTCGCGGGATACCGCGGATATCTCCGATATCCTCCGCCTGCGGCGGGATAATTCAACTTGCAGATATTACAGGCGCTGCAATTGTAATGTCTGAGTTTCATTAATTCGACTTACAAGTTTCAGTTCACTGCGTTTCTGAAACTTGAATCTCATTATTTCTTTTTCTTGTGCAGTTTTTCCAAAAATAACACTTCGTTCATATGAGCTTTGCATTCATCACGCGCAAAGAGCATAGAGCCTATGGAAAACTCCAGATCAATGGCTGCTCTTTTATCCATTTTCGGCACAATGGAACAAATGTTTTTAAGCTCTTCCACTACCTTTGTTGAACGTTTTGCCAACACTTCAGCCATATTTTCTGCTTCATGCATAAATTTTTCCGGCTGCACAACTTTATTGATTAAACCTATTTTTAATGCTTCGTTCGCCCCGATTGGCTCGCCAAGCATGACTATCTCTTTTGCTTTAGTTAAGCCTACAACCTGGCTTAACGGATAAAAAAGCGGATTGAAACCGAATTTCAGTTCCGGATGACAGAAGATAGCACTTTCCGAAGCCACAACAAGATCGCAAACCGTAACTATATTGAAACCTCCGCCTAAAGCGATACCTCCTACCGCCGCGATAACAGGTTTATGACAGCTGTATATTTTTTCTACATATTTCTTTATCGATTTAAAGTATTCTTCAACCTTAACATTCGGTAAACTGGATATTTCCTTTATATCCATCCCGGCGGAAAAAACATATTCACCACCTGTAATGATTATTGATCTAACATCAATATTATTTTCCAAATCAACAAACGCACAATAAAGTTCATTGCACATTTCGTGGGAAATCGCATTCATTTCATGGGGACGATTTAATTTAACTATGGCGTACCCATTCTTCTTTTCAATTATTAATGTATTAAAGGCCATTTTTGTAATCAACTTTATTTCGCAGTTCTTTACCTGTCTTGAAAAAAGGTGTTTTCCTCTCTGAGAGCTTTACTTGTAAACCGGATTTTGGATTCCGCCCTAAACGCGGTTTTCTTTCTCTAATTGTAAAATTGCCAAATCCTCTTATTTCAGTACGCTCTCCATTTTTCATCGCTTCAGTCATCGAAGCGAATATTACATTTACTGCGCAAGCAATATCTTTATTAGAATAAATTTTATACTTTTCCTGAACTTTATTGATTAAATCTCTTTTGGTCATAATATTTTATTCTGCTACATAGATGGACGATATAAGTAGCCGACCCCTCCCCAGCTTTCAGCCTTTTCGGTTAAGGAACGGCTAAATTGAGTAGCAGCGCTTTCGAATACGTAATCCAAAACAGATGCACGTTTTTTCTGGGGATAAATCAAATCATATTTACCATCTCTGCCAGCTAATTTGCAGGCAATTTTAGCAGCTGATCCCATATCCCCGAGATAATCAACCAAACCGTATTCTTTAGCCTGACGACCCGTAAATATCCGTCCATCGGCAATTGCAACAACTTGCTTTCTGGGAATATTACGATCGCGGACTATAACATCAACGAACTGGTTATAAATATCATCAATGACATCTTGAATAATTTTTCTTTCTTCCGGAGTCATATCCCTTAAAGGAGAGCCTATGTCTTTGTATTTGCCACTTTTAACTACCGATGACTTTAAACCAATTTTTTTAAGAAGTTCTTCGATATTGGCAAATTGCATAATCGCTGAAATACTGCCGGTAATCGTCCCGGCATTGGCCACTATTTTATCGGCAGCACAAGCAATCAGAAGTCCGCCGGAAGCTGCCACGGAACCCATAGATGCAACCACTTTTTTCTTTTTCTTAAGTTCTATTACAGCATCGTAAATTTCCTGTGAAGCTGCCACACCTCCACCCGGAGAATCAATCCTCAAAACTACTGCAACAATAGAATCATCACTACCGAAATCTTCCAACTGCTCCACAATCTCTATAGAATCATGAATCATGCCATTGACACTGACAACTCCAACTTTATCATTTAGGAAGAAAGTTTTATTTTTTCCGGTGTGAGCGCCGGTTTTGTAGAAAAAAAGATAAAAAATCAATCCCAACACAAAAAGTAAAAGCACACCAAAAATAACAGGATGTTTTCTCATGCTTGTTATTCGTCCTTTTGCTGAGTACCGATTTTCACTTCTGCCAGCGCCTGAGCAAGATTAGAACCAACATTTTCCTGATTGTTGATGTACTGATTGGAAACAGAAGATGAAGCCTGTGACTGTGACGGTGCTGGAACTTCCGTTTCCTTAATGCTTAGCCTTATTTTCTTTAAGTTGGCATCAATGCTCTTAACGACAGCGGATACAGTATCTCCTACCGAATAAAGTTCCGAAGAGGTCTTTACGCGTTTCTGACTAATTTCGGAAATATGAACTAGGCCTTCGATGCCTTCTTCTATTTCCACAAAAATCCCAAAATCAGTAAAGTTGGTAATTTTACCTTTTACAACACTTCCCGGCGCATACTTCTGCGGTAAATCCTCCCAGGGATTTTTTTCGATCTGTTTTATGCCAAGAGAGAATTTTTCATTTTCTATATCTATATTCAGAACAACGGCTTCAACTTCCTGACCTTTTTTGAAAAATTCCGATGGATGCGCAACTCTATGCTTCCATGAAATATCAGAGACATGAACCAGACCGTCAATTCCTTCCTCAATCCCAATGAATACCCCAAAATTGGTAATATTTCGAACTGAGCCTTTAACAACCGTACCTACCGGATACTTTTCGCTTAGCTTTTCCCATGGATTTGGTGAAGTCTGTTTCAAGCTTAGAGAAACTCTTTTAGCATCTGGATTTACTTCCAGAACGACAACACTTACTACCTCTCCCACATTTAATACTTTTGAGGGATGTTTAATTTCTCGAGTCCAATACATCTCTGAAATATGCACCAAACCTTCAACTCCAGGCTCTAATTCAACAAATACTCCGTAATCCGTCAAGTTTACAACCTTGCCTTCTACAAGAGCACCAACCGGATACCTTTCTGAGATGTGCTCCCAGGGATTATCCGTTAATTGTTTCAAACCCAGAGAGACTCTCTCCTTTTCCCGATCAAAGGACATAACTTTAACATTAATTTTTTCGCCTTTATGGAATGTTTCTGCAGGCTTTGCAATTCTACCCCACGAAATATCCGTAACATGCAGCAGTCCGTCAATGCCGCCCAAATCAATAAAGATGCCGTAATCTGTTATATTCTTTATTACACCTTCAACAATACTGCCTTCATCTATATTTTTTAAGGTATCTTTCTTCTCTGATTCCCTTTCCGTAGACACAATGGAACGACGCGATAAAACAACATTGTTGCGTTTACGGTCATACTTTAAAACATTGAAATCCAACTTTTGACCAACAAATTTGTCTAAATCTTTAATCGGACGAGTATCAATCTGTGAACCAGGCAGAAAAGCTGTAACACCTATGTCAACAGAAAGGCCGCCTTTAACCTTTTCAATAACAGTACCTTTCATTATGATATTATTTTCACACGCGTTTTTAATATCATCCCAAACCTTGAGACTGGCCGCCTTATCACGTGATAAAATCAGGTTACCGTCTGAATCTCTCTTGTCAATAAAAACTTCTATATCATCACCAACAGAAATATTAATATTTCCCTGGGCATCTTGAAGTTCCTTTATCGGTATAAAACCTTCCGTTTTCCAGCCAACATCAACCATGACTACGTCCGGTGTGATTTGCACTACTTTACCTTTAGCTATATCTCCATATTTTAATTGGTCAAGACTTTGCTCGTATAGCTCTGTGAAACTAAGATCAGCTTCTTTAGGTTGTGACGACTGAATTGCTGCATTTTTTGCAGAGGAGTTTGCATCAACCTCCTTTTCTTTTGTTAAATTTGTGTTGTTATTGTTAACCATTAAACAAATACCCCCTTTTTATGAATCCCTTTAATCAGGTTTTCGTAACATACTGAAAATCAAATAGCAAGCTAAATCACTTGAGTTGTTCCTAATGATTAGAGCTATCGCCAACTTTTTTTGCGCAAATATGCTGAATAATTTTTTCTACTACACCCTCAACGGACAAATCTGAAGAATCAATAATAATTGCATCAATCGATGCTGTAAGGGGAGCAATTTCCCGCTGCGAATCCTGATTGTCCCTGGCCATCATATCTTTTTGTATTGCCAGATATTCAACACCGGCTCCTTTTGCCAGCAGTTCGCTGTATCTTCTTTTTATTCTTTCTTCAGCATTGGCATCCAGGTAAAATTTGTAATCGGCATGCGGGAAAACTATTGAGCCCATATCTCTGCCTTCCGCTACAATACCTCCCTGCAAACCTGCTTCCCTCTGCAAATTAAGCAAACTCTCGCGAACAACAGCAAAAGCGGATATTTTGGACGCAGCCAATCCTACATCTTCTGTACGTATTTTATTCCCAACATCTTCCCCATCAACTAAAACTACCATTTTGCTGTCAATATTTTTTAAAGAAACTTTAGTACTGGAACACATTTTAGCTAATGCGGATGTATCTTCCAGAGATATTTTATTTATTAGCGCTTTATGGGCTAATGCCCGATAGAGTGCACCTGTGTCTAGATAGATATAACCTAATTTCTTCGCCAATGCTTTACTTACGGTGCTCTTACCAGCACCAGCCGGGCCGTCTACAGTTATGATCTTTTTTTTCCCCATATTACTTTAATTTAACCTCATCACTCAGTGGCAAAAGGAAAACTTGCCATTAAATTATAAAGAATGTAAACTTACCTAAATTTATATCTAACGAGATAGCTGATTATGCGTAAACTTCTTCAAAATCAATACATATCTTTTGCCGTTTTATTTTTGCTCGTCATTTTTCAAGCAAGTATTTGTTTTGCTGAATTTACAATTGGTGACGAAAAAAAGTTGGGCAAAGAATTTTATGACAAACTGGAAAAAAATCATTTTCTTCTGGAGAATAAGCGGCTTAATGACTATATAAATAAAATAGGCAATTTAATTCTCGCGCAAAGTAAAAAATCTCCTTTTGAGTTTCATTTTTCTATTGTTAATAGTAACGGTATAAATGCTTTTGCGACTCCCGGCGGTTATATATATATCAATAAGGGCTTAATTAATGTTGCAGAAAACGAAGGTGAGTTAGCCGGGGTCATTGCCCATGAAATAGGCCATGCACATGCCCGTCACGTTGCCAGCATTATCGAAAAGTCCCAAAATTTAAATATTGCCACATTAGCAGCAATTATTGCCGGAGCTTTCCTCGGAGGTGGTGGTGAAGCTACTGCGGCTATTGCCGCTTTTGCTGTTGCCGGTTCCAGCGCCATGACTCTTAAATACATGCGTGAGCATGAAGAAGAAGCAGACCGGCTCGGCATATACTACCTTAGCAGTGCTGGTTACTATCCCGCGGCGATGGTTGATTTTCTGAAGATAATGAAACAGCATGAGTTCATATCTAAAACTATGCCATCATATCTGATGACCCACCCCGGAACAGATCAACGCATTTTTTATCTTGATGGCCTTATTTTAACCACGTATCGACAGGCAGGTGCAAAAAATATCGTCGGTAATTTAAAGAGAATGCAAACATTGATTTCATTTAATGATGCTGAATTAGACGTTCGGTACAGACAACAAAAAGATGCATTAAGCAAGAATCCTAAAGATATCGATCTACTCTATGCTCTGGCTTTAACCGAAGATAAGCTTGGCCAAACAAGTTTGGCCCTTGAGCATTTTCAAAAAGCGCTTAGCTTATCTCCCCGGGATGAAGATGTCTTAAAAAATATCGGGTTAATTTATTTGAAAATGGGTAATGCAGATCTTGCACTAAACTATCTTCAACGTGCCGCCGACTCAGATGCGCATAGCGATGAAGTTTTTTTGGCTTTGGGTAAAACTTATTTTGCTCAGGGAAATTTTCAAAAAGCTCTCGAGAACTTTTTGAAATTGGAGAACATCACATTTGATGATACTGACATAAATTATCATATCGCCATGGCATACGGCAAGCTGGGCAACAAAGGTGAATTCCACTATTATTTTGGGTTATATCTGAAGACGGCAAAAAAGAAGGAAACTTCTCTCTTCCATTTTAAAGAAGCCCTTAAATATTATGCGCAAGGTTCGGAACGCATCGAAGCTATTAATAAAGCAATTAAGGAATTGGAAAGCCCGCCCGCCAAACAGCCGGCCAAAAAATAAAAGTTATCAATCGGCTATTCTTGTTTAATTTAGACAATACCTCAGATTTACTTCTTCATGCTTAAAACAAGATCAAGATTATTTTTGGCTTCGGTATATTCAGGATCAATTGCAATCGCTTTGCGCAAATGATCAATCCCTTCATCAATTTTACCCGCTTTTGCCAGCATGACTCCCCAAGTGTTGTGAGCTTTGGCAAATCGAGGATTGATTTCCAGAGCTTTCTTTAATTGGACGATAGCCGCGTCAATTTTTCCTGTATAGGCCAGAGCCACAGCCAAACTGTTGTATATTTCAGGTATTCGGGGATTGATTTTAATAGCCTCACGAAAATGACTTATCGCCCCGTCAAAATTACGCTTATATCCATAAGCCAAACCCATACTCACATGAGCATTAATATTTTCCGGTTCAATTTTCAGTGCTACCTGAAAATATTTTATTGCTCCTTCCAAATCACCTTTTTCCATCAGGGAAGTTCCCGTCATCATACAACCCGAAAAAGTCCTTATTACCGCACTATCTGCTGGTTGTTTTGCCGATGCAGATTCCTTAAGTTGCTGCTGCATCAATGCCATTTTAAGATTATTTTGCGCGTAAAGATAATCAGGATTGATTTTAACTGCTGTGTTAAATTGTTCTATGGCTTTCTGCCTGTCGCCAAGCTGAACATAGGCTATACCAAGGTTATTATAAGCTTCTGCAAAATTGGGTTTACTCCTTATAGCAGCATTGTAACGTTCAATCGCTTCATCCAACCTTCCCTGGCGGACAAGCAAGTTACCAAAATTAATGTTCGTATCTTTATCATCAGGCCTAATCTTCAAAGCTTCCATATAATGAAGTTCCGCCGCCTTGATATCACCCTGACCTGCCAGCAAAACTGCCAGATTGCAATACATTGTATAATTATCCCTGGTTACTTCCAGTGTGTGGGTGAACAGTTCATAACTGTTTTTCCAATATTTTAATTGAGACCAGCTTAAAGTCGCTAAGAGCAAAACAATAACAGTTGCAACAATAGTGATAATATATTTTTTATAGGGAATCTTTTCCAGCACATCATATAAGAACCACACTAAAATAATAAAAAGACCGATAAGAGGAATATATGTATAACGATCAGCCATTGATTGAACGCCTACCTGCATAATTCCAATTACCGGAACCATTGTACCCAGATACCAAAACCAGCCCACAGCAATATATGGCCTTCTTTTGATTGTATAAATAGCAATGCCGGAAACAGCTGCCAAAAGTATTGCCGATACCAATATCTTCCAGAGGGGTATATGAGCGGAATGTGGATATAGAACGCCCAGAGATAATGGCCAGATCATTTTGAAAATGTAGCCACAATAGGCAACGAGGGCATTCTCTAAGCGTAAAAGTGCGGGAATACTTTGCATAAACTCTATTTCCGCCCTTTGAGCTATTATCGTTATTGCAATGGATAAACCTGTAAGAAAAAACAGAGGAATTTTTTCATAGATTAACGCATTTACCTTTTTTGCCGTCAACGCTAGGTCAATACTGTTTCCAGTTTGTAGAGAAAACCGCTGCAGCGGCCAGTAATCAAGCAAAAGAAGAACGAATGGTAACGTGACCAACATTGGTTTGGTCATCAAGCCCAAAGCAAATGCTGTAATAATCAGTGAATACCTCTTGTAGTCGGGTTTTTGAATGTAATGAATATATGCCCAGAGAGTAAGCATCATAAAAAACATGCTCAGCACATCCTTTCTCTCAGTGATCCAGGCAACTGATTCTACATGCAGTGGATGCAAGGCAAACAGGGCTGCAACTAGTGCGCTTCGCCCAAGTGCTCCCGTCATTTTATGAAAAATAAAAAGTAAAAGTAACGTATTCAAAATATGTAAAAACAGATTAGTTAAGTGGTAATAACCGGCATTCAGGCCAAATAGCTGCGCATCCGCCATTAATGAAAGCCAAGTCAACGGATGCCAGTTACTGGCGTAGGTCGATTGAAATGCCCACTTAATATTATCCAGTTTCAAACCAGTGTTAACATGTCTATTTTCTGTTATATATTTGTCGTCATCATAATTTATAAAGGCATAATTCTTTACTTGCCAGTAAGTAATTAGAGTTAAAATAATGAGAAGAACAGCGACGGCAATTAGTTTGATATTGTTAATATCTAATTTTTTCTTCATCTTCATATTATATCCATGGTCCTTGAAAAATTATAAAATTTATATGCGTGGAATTTGTTTTATCCTTACTTTTTTTAGAGCCATTCGTCAACAACATGATCATTTATTCAATCATACTTTTATCATTGCGAAAAAACAAACAATACATTATAAGAGTTTCAATTCAATTATTTTGGAAAGGAGTCTCAAAGTGAACATTTTAATTTTTGGCCCCAACGGCAGCGGCAAAGGAACCCAGGGCGCAGTAGTACAAAAGAGATATGGCGTGCCCCATATTGAAACAGGCGTTATTTTCCGACAGAATATTTCAAAAAAAACTCCACTGGGAGAAAAAGCAAAAGCATTTATCGATCGCGGTGAACTTGTACCTGATGATATTACAATTCCCATGATTCTTGACCGCCTGAAAGAAGATGATTGTAAAAAAGGCTGGCTGCTGGATGGTTTTCCCCGCAACCTGGCTCAGGCTGAAGCGCTCTGGAAAGCTTTGGAGAAGGAAAGTATCAAATTGGACTACGTTATTGAAATTGATCTTGATCGTGAATCGGCAAAGAAACGAATTATGGGACGCCGCCTGTGCAAGACTGATAATAACCACCCCAACAATATCTATATCGATGCGATTAAACCTCATGAACACAATGGCAAAACTGTTTGTCGTATCTGCGCCTGTGAAGATCTTTCAGCACGTGCCGATGACCAGGATAGTGCAGCAATCGATAAGCGCCATGGTATTTACTATGATACCAAAACAGGCACACTGGCCGCTGTTAACTACTTCAAAGAAAGAACAAAGATTATTGCCGTTGATGGCAGCGTTGGTGTGAAAGAAGTATCGGAAGCACTTTTAAAGAAACTTTCTTAATTCGTCAGGAAAACATTATGATAAGAGCCCCCCGGTTTTAATGGAGGGCTTTTTTTCTTAAAAACTATGGAAAACATTAGAAATTTCAGCATTATCGCTCATATAGACCACGGCAAATCAACCCTTGCCGATAGGTTGATTCAATTTACCGGCGTCTGCAACGAAAGAAATTTTCAGGACCAGATTCTGGATAGTATGGATATTGAAAGAGAGCGCGGCATTACCATAAAAAGTAATGCCATCTCCCTTCCCTACCATGCTCATGATGGTAAGGATTACATCCTGAATTTAATTGACACTCCTGGACATGTTGATTTTTCCTATGAAGTCTCCCGCTCACTAGCATCGTGTGAAGGCGTTTTGCTTTTGGTGGATGCCGCGCAGGGCGTGCAGGCGCAAACGCTCGCCAATCTTTATCTGGCGCTGGAACACAATCTGGAAATTATACCGATTATTAACAAGATAGATCTTCCCTCTGCCGACATTGACCGGGTACTGGAGGAAATTGATTCGGAGCTTGGTCTTGATCCTGATACCCACATTAAATGTTCAGCCAAGGAAGGCGTAGGCATTGAAGAAATTCTGGAAGCAATTGTTGAACGGATTCCACCGCCTAAAGGTGATGCCGAAAACCCCTTGGCGGCTTTGATTTTCGACGCGCATTACGATTCTTTCCGTGGCACAATTATACACTGTCGTGTTTTCGAAGGAATAGTTAAAAGCGGTGATATCATCAAATTTATGTACAATGGAACTACTTACAAAGTGGAAGAAGTCGGCCATTTTCTGCTCACCCGCACCAAACGCGATAAGTTATCCGCCGGAGACGTCGGTTACATTATCGCCGGAGTGAAAACAGTCGCCGATGTGCGCACGGGTGACACAATTACATTACAGGACAGGCCTTGCTCTCAACCTCTGCCAGGTTTTAAAGAAGTTAAGCCGGTTGTGTTTGCCTCTATTTATCCAATTGCTTCTGATGATTACCAGGACCTGGCCGATTCGTTGGAGAAGTATAAACTCAACGACGCCTCGTTTATTTATGAAAAAGATTCTTCCGTTGCGCTGGGACAGGGATTCCGCTGCGGCTTTCTTGGTCTTCTTCATCTGGATATTGTGCAGGAGCGGTTGGAAAGAGAGTATGATCTTTCGATTATCCTGTCCGTTCCCAGTGTACGCTATCGATTCACTCTCAAAGACAACAAGGTCATTTACGTGGATAATCCCGCGCACTACCCTGACCCCGCAGAAATTGCCAAAGGCGAAGAACCTTATATCCGTGCGGCCATGATGCTTCCTGAACGCTATCTTGGCACTGTCATGAAACTATGCATGGAAAAACGTGGCGTCAATTCCATTATGAATTACACCGGACCGGGGCGCGTGGAGTTATCCTATGAGATGCCACTGGCGGAAGTTATTTTTGATTTTTACGACCGTTTCAAATCCGTCACTCAGGGCTATGGATCCTTCGACTACGACATTATTGATTACCGTGAAAGCACTCTGGTCTTGATGGACATTTTGGTCAACGGTGAAAAGGTCGACGCTCTGTCACAAATTGTTCACCGTGACCGGGCACGCTCCCGCGGCTTGAACGCCTGCGATAGGCTGAAAGATGAGATACCGCGCCAGATGTTCAAGATTGCCATTCAGGGCGCTATCGGTTCAGAAATTATCGCCCGCAGTACCATCAGCGCGTTCCGCAAAGACGTTACTGCAAAATGCTATGGCGGTGATATCAGCAGGAAAAGAAAGCTCTTGGAAAAGCAAAAAGCCGGAAAAAAACGGATGAAGATGATCGGCTCCGTGAGCATTCCGCAAAGTGCGTTTTTGGCGGTATTGAAATCTGATACCGATTAGCATGAGGCTGCTGAAAAACGTCCATGCCCTAAAGGGCACCATGGTCTACGGCGTTGTGCTGCAAACCGCGACGCTCAACGTATAAATAGATATGCCTCACGTCCCGGTTTTTGCACGCCTTGAATCTGAAATTTTTTGAACAACCTCACTTTTTTAATTCTCAGGCAACTTAATGAAAGATAATCTTCTTAAAACTCCATCAAGTCAATCCGGGCTTTATATTCACATTCCTTTTTGTAAAAGCAAATGCGGCTATTGCAGCTTCTATTCAATTAAATCACTGAATCCCATCCCGGACTTCATTGATGCGCTCCAGAAAGAAGTTAAGTTCTACAGTAAAACTTTCAAATCTTTTGATACCGTGTATTTTGGCGGCGGCACCCCTTCCCTGCTACGCCCTCAACAACTGGAAACAATTTTGAAGACTGTAAACAAATATTATAAAATTGATCCTCACTCGGAAATCACCATAGAAGTAAATCCGGGGGATGTATCTTTAGAATATTTCAAAGCTCTACATTCAATTGGTATTAACCGGTTAAACATCGGCGTACAATCATTCGACGATCAAATCTTAAAATTTCTTGGACGCAGGCATTCGGCAAGTGATGCTCTGGCATCAATGAAAGACGCGCGAAATGCTGGTTTTGCCAATATCGGAATAGACCTCATTTACGGTGTGCAGCATCAGAATATTAAATCGTGGGAAAAAACATTACAAACGGCCATAAACCTTAAGCCTGAACATATTTCCTGCTACCAGTTATCTCTTGCACCTAAAACGCCTCTATATTCGACTTATGAAGCGGGAGGCATAAAATTGCCTTCAAACAAAATGCAGGCAAAATACTTTTTTAACACTTCTGAAATTCTGGAAAATGCCGGTTATCTTCACTACGAAGTTTCCAACTTTGCTCGCAAGGAATACTTAAAATCAAAACACAACATGAAATATTGGAATCATGTACCTTATCTGGGATTAGGGCCTGCCGCTCATTCTTTCCTTAACAATAAACGCTGGTGGAATAAATCTGCCGTTGCAAGTTATATAAAAGATATTTCTCAAGACAAAATGCCGGTGGAAGAGCAGGAATTACTAACACCTGCGCAATTGCAGTTGGAAACCCTGTTCCTTGGCTTACGCACATCTACCGGTATTGATTTAAAACTCTATGAGAAAAATTATTGCACTGATTTGCTTGAAGATAAAAAATCGATCATCGACACTTTGATAAAAAATCATCTTGTGGAAATAGGAGGTGATTTTTTGCGCCCCACACAAACAGGCATGGCCGTGGCTGATAGTCTGGCGCTGATTTAATAAATTAATGGCATTATTTTGATTTGCAATATCTATATTTTTAGCGTATCTACCTTGGCACAATTCTATTGTGAAACTCCAATTCTGAAAGCGTAGTAACCTAAAGGTCATCTGCGACGAAACGGAATTGCCAAGTTGTAATGAGACCCAAACTTCAGAAACAAAGTGCGCTGAAGTTTGCTGGTAGAATTATCCCGCAAAGCGGAGGGTATAATACCCGTGATAAAGGATGATAATTTGAAACGTCTCTTTTTTCCTTTCATTCTACTTTCGTCACTAATGGTGTCAAGCTGTATCCCCGCGGCAATCGGCGTGGTTGGATGGTATAGTCTTAATGCTAAGGATGAGAAACAGATACTGGCCGATAAAGCAGAATGTGAACAGAAGGTAATGAATATTATCGAGGGTAGAAAAGCAGAAATTCAGGCCCAAGAAATTGCTGAAGCCAGAATATCCGCAATTGATCAGATATTTCAAAAAGAGTTTTCAGCCTGCATGAAAGCGAAAGCCTATTATAAACCCTCTAGTAGCAATGGAACAAAAAACGATTGATTATTTCTAAATCGCCTCAGCTACAATCCCGTTTTATTCACACGCCGGAAAGTTCTTTCCATAAAATCACTACTGAAGCTTATATATAGTGTGGTGTTCTCCATTTCACTGTCGGCAAAAGGAACACGCAATCCGGATATCTGAGTGTAATTATAAATCCAGATTTCGTGATTGCTTTCCATTTTGATAGTCTGGCTTGGCGCACCCAGGATTTTCAATGCATCTTCTCTGGTTGTCTTTCCCGCTTCAAGTTTTGCAGCAATAGTGTCGTCCTTGGCGGTCTTTTGCCCCTGACCCACAGCACAACCCCACAGCATGAGGGAAAACATCAGCATCACGGAAACAAGTTTAATGTAGTTGTGTCTGTCCATAATTATTGTTAAATTCCTATCACAAATCGGCATATTAATATAAATATTTTATTTATCCTCTTGTTGCAATTCAAACTCCTGTAACATATAATTTTCATAAATTTTTTCTTGAATAAACAACTCGAATAAATCCGGATCAATGTGTTTATCTTTAACCATCGACTCCATAATTTTCAAGGATTCAGCAATAGTTTTGTCTTTCTTATATGGCCTGTCTTTGGCCGTGAGAGCCTCAAATATATCGGCAATGGCAATTATGCGTGATTGCAGGAAGAGCTGATCAGCCTTAAGCCCCAGGGGATAACCGGTACCATCAAGCTTTTCGTGATGAGCAGCGGCATAATCAGCGATATGGCGCATCTTCTTCGGGAAGGGAAGCTCTGAGAGCATCTTATATGATACAGCCGCGTGATTATTGATTATGTTTCTTTCTTCATCGTTAAGCGTACCACGTCGTACACTCAAATTATAAATTTCGTCTTCAGTTAAAAGCGGCATTATTTGACCGTTGGCACTCCACTTTCTTTGGCCAATCTTTTTAATCCGCTCAATCATTTCGTCTCCGGCAAATTCGCTGCCACGATTAGTTTTAACAAGAAAATGATATTCTTCATCCAGTATTTTAATTTCCCGTTCCATTTTTTCCGGTAGATCACCTGTTTCATTATTTTTTGCTTCCCGCATAGCCTGTTGATATTCACACTTAAGCAACTCAAAACGCGTTTTTACATCTGTAATGCGATCATAAACCTTTTCGAGTTTTGTCGATTTATCGACAACATGTTCCGGAGTGGTAATCTTGCCTACATCATGTAACCACGCAGCCATGCGCAACTCCCGCATTTGATCTTCGGAAAATTTTACAGAAGCAAATGGTCCTACATTTTTTTTGTTAATTTTATCAGCTATAGTCATTGTCAATTGAGCTACACGGCGTACATGACCGCCGGTGTAAGGTGACTTTTCATCGACGGCAGTTGCAATTGTCTTAATAAATGATTCCAGTAAATTTCCCAAATCGGAAATCAGCCGGTTATTGGTCAGGGCTACCGCAGCTTGTGAGGCCAGAGATAAAGTCATCTCCTGAGATTCCAATGAAAAGCTTACAACAGCGCCCGTTGCCTGATCCTGAGCGTTTAAAAGCTGCAAAACACCGATAATTTCGTTTTCATGGTCGCGCATTGGAACAACGAGCATTGATTGAGAACGATAACCGTTATCCTGATCAAACTTTTTTGTTCCCTCAAAATTAAAACCATCAGTATCATAGACATCAGCAATATTCACCGCTTCACCGGAAATAGCGACGTATGCAGAGACATTAGAGTGGTTAGGAGAGTCATCAATGTTTTTTAATTTCACAGCAGGCCATGTTATTTTTCCGCCGGTACCACCCATGCGTACACCCAGCGAATCATTTTGGATAATGGCAAATAGAAGCTCCGTCTCATCGTCGGACATGATATAGAGAGTTCCACCATCAGCATTGGTAAATTTACTCGCCTCATTGAGAATCATTTCCAGAAGACGGTCAATATTTTTTTCGCCGGATAAGGCTACACCGATTTTGATCATGCTTTTGATATGATCGTTGCAGGCAGAAGCGCCAAACATTTTTTCTTCATTTTTGATCATGTTAAACAATCTCGACCTGATTCACAATATCTTACTTCTTTAAATTGTATCACAATTGTACGAAATTGGTGCAATATTTTTGTTTGCAAAATAATCTTGATTTTTAATCACGGGCAGTTTAATAGACAGAAAAATATAATTTGTTGAGAGAAGTCCCTTTGAAAATAGATAAAGTAAGAGCAGCCGAGATAAAAGGTTTTTTGGATGAGGAAGAAGCTAATAGGCTTTATAACCTGGCGCACACCGCAAGCAAGATAGCTCCGTGTCTGGAAATCGGCAGTTATTGCGGGAAATCGGCAATATATCTGGGTACTGCCTGCAAGGAAAATAACTCTGTTTTATTTTCTCTTGATCACCATACAGGCTCTGAAGAGCAGCAGCCGGGCCAGGAATATTTCGATCCTGATTTAATGGATAAAGAAACGGGAAAGATAGACACGCTACCCTTATTTCGCAAAACCATCGAGTATTTTAATCTGGAAAATGCAGTAATTCCTGTTATAGGCCGATCAGAAATAGTGGGACGAATTTGGCAAACACCCCTTAGCCTCATATTCATTGACGGCAGCCATTCCTATGAATCCGTACTTAACGATTATAAAATATGGTCAAAACATTTAATTGTCGGTGGCTATCTTTTGTTCCATGATATTTTCCCCGATCCCGCCCAGGGCGGTCAGGCGCCTTATCAGGTTTACCGCAGAGCGATAGGTTCAGAACATTACGAGGAATTGCCTTTGTATAAATCTCTGGGAATTTTAAAACGCAAACAGCAGGAAATCGGTCGCGACCATTCTCTACGATGATAAAACCAACATACCAGTATTTTAAATGGCATTAATCAGGACCACACCCAGATACACCCTTTTTCTTTAGCCTCGACCTTCAGATAACCACGATTGGCAAAATCACTCAAAGCGCTTTCCACTACGCGTGCTTCAGCATTTGTGCAGGCAGTAATTCTGCTTCCCAGTTCTTTTAGCGCTCTGTCTTTAGAACCTTCAGATAAATCCGGTTTGATAAAACCGTGTTTCTCGATCAGGTCATCTTTGAGTATTTTATAAGTTAAATTCATTCGCCAGTGGCCTTCCACTCGCATATTGTCCAGAGACGTATTCGTACCGCTGCTATATCCGTCCAGCATCTTCTGCCAATAGCCATTCATCGCCGTATCGTATAAAGCTACAAAATCGCGTATATTTTGCGGTTGCAGAGCTGACGTTTTCACGATAGCGTCATTAGCGTCGTATTTTGCCCAATCCCTTGTTAATATTTCAAGATCGTAATCTCCCACTTTCTCACACAATGTCGTACCGGGAAAAGGCGCTAAATAGTGATAGCCAAAAAGTACATTCAAAGAGGCCGCAAAGTCGGCTGTCTGCTTCAATGTTTCTTTCGTTTCACCAGGCAGACCGACCATAAAAGAAGCGTGAGCAATCATCCCTGCCTGATGGCACATCTTTACGGCCTGCACGACTTGTTCTCGTTTTATCCCCTTCTTTATTCTTTTGAGCATTTCCGGATTGCCTGATTCCACACCAAAACTGATACTATCGCAACCCGCTGCAGCCATGGCATCAAACATTTCTTGATTGACTGTATCTACGCGTGCAAAGGCGCTCCAGATAAACTTTAAATTTCGTTCCTTTATTCCATTGCAGATTTCTTTTACGCGCTGTGCATCGGAAGCAAAAAGATCATCGGCAATATTTATACGTTCGAAACCTAAATTGATAATCTGTTGTATTTCATCGAGAACCAATTGAGGATTGCGGCGACGCACTTTTGAGCCGACCATCTTCCGCCCCAGACAAAAAATACATGAATGGGGACAACCACGACCGGTAATTATGCTGACTGGGTAGCCAAGTGCCCGATAGCGAGATATTGGCAACAAATGCCTACCAGGCATTGGTATGCGATCCACATCCATAATGAAATCTCTTTTACCGTTATTAACGATTTCATCACCCTGCCTATAAACAATACCGCTGATATTGCGCCATTTGTTTTTCTGCTTTAGAAGCGGTGCAAATTCAATGACAGTATCATCCGCCTCGCCGATAAAAATTAAATCTATTTCCGGATAATTGCGCAGAGTTTCTTCCGCTGTGAATGATACATGCGGGCCGCCCATCATGGTGATAATTTCCGGATTGCAGTTTTTTACATCGGAAATAATTTGTTGCGCATCATAAAAGTTCATCGTGACGCAACCAACACCAACAGCGTCAGGCTGAAATTCGGCCAATTGAGCGGATAGTTTTTCTTTGGAATAGTGAGAAACAATGTAATCAAAAATGCGCACTTCACAACCGGCCGCTTCAAATGCCGCGGCGACATAAGCGATTCCTAAAGGCGGTGAGGGAAATTCTTCCAGTGGATATGGTGCGGCAATAATGGCAACGCGCAACTTTAATCTCCTTTGCGCGGGAACAGCATTGATCTAAACCACGCAAACAGTGAATTTCCTTCCCGCATTATCCGTTCGACAGTGTCAAAATATTCGGCAAGCCGCTTGGGATCAGCCATCCACTGCGATCTTGATATTATCGGTTTGTCCGCATCAAGATATTTTATCACAGATGCGGGGTTTCCGGCTGCAATGGCGTTTGCGGGAATATCCTTCACCACGATTGAGCCTGCCCCGATAACGGCATTATCGCCGATATGAACTCCTTTACTTATTATCGCACTATCGCCAACCCACACATTATTACCTATCTGAATAGCTTCAGTTTTCCCAATCGGCTGACTGCGGTCATAAATATCATGCCAGTCAGCATCGGTAATACAGGCATTTTGCGCTATCATACAATCGTCACCTATCGTAATTTCCGTGGCGGACATAATCCTTGTCCCCGGACAAATCAGGCAATGTTTGCCGATTTGAACTTTACCCGATTTCCCGTCTGCCATCCAGGCAGTGAGTCTGAGGCGTTTATCTGTTGTGGCAATCAATGTTGTATAGTCGCCGATACAAATCGGCCAGCCGAATATTTCCATATACCATGGCTTCATAAAAACCATATTGCTGCCAAAATATTCACATTGCGGAGCCAGGTAGTGTTCGGCATACCACTTTTCAAATTTGTGACTTAACCGCTTGATGTAATAGGGACGATGATCCTGCTGCAATTTTCTACTCTTTTCCAAAGAATTTATTTAAAATTTAATACAAGAAAACCGTTAGAAGAAGCAGGTTTTTTTGCGGTAGATTTCTATTAGCGATCTTGCCAATATTGATGACTAAAAAGTTTTGCTGCCGGTGTTACAGAGTTTATCGCGTCCCATGCCAAAAGAACTGCCGCCGCTGTCCAGCCTGTTTTTTCTTCCGGCCAGATCACACTATCCGGAAATGTCACACCCATCCAGTAAGAACCGTCAGCATATCTTTTATCGCCAAGCCAGCTAAATACAGCTTTTGCTCTGGAATAATCTTCAATGGCAGTGAGCGTTAAAATAAACTCTGCCGTTTCCGCCATTGTCACCCATGGACGATCGCAGACACAACGCACTCCCCATTCCGGCACAACAAATTTATCCCAGTGATGGTCAATGCGTTTTTTTGCTTCCTTGCCCTTTACAGCGCCACATAAAATCGGATAATACCAATCCATGGAGTAACGGGATTTGATCATATTGAAAAGATCAGGCCGGTTTTTAATCGCCTCTCCCAGGGAATCTTTTGCTTTAAGCCAGCTTGGTCTTTTTTTACCCAGAATCCTGGCGATTTCCAGCGCGCATTTAATACTCATGTAAATGGAGCTGCAACCTGTCAACAGGGACATTTTATCAATAACGCCTGCGGAATTTCTTGCCCAGTATATTTCACCCCCCGGAGCCTGCATATTGATCGCAAACTGGATACCTTTTGAAACACTGCTCCACATAGAATGCAGGAAATCAATATTATTTGTAATGAGATAATGTTGAAGCACACCAACAGCGATATACGCAGAAAAGTTTGTTTCCTTGGTGGAATTTATTATCTGCCCCTCTTTAATTTCGGACCACCAGCTGCCGTCTGCAAGCTGCGTCGCAACCAGCCACTGATATGCGCGTTCGGACTCCGCGTAAAATCCGGCGATGCTAAGCCCCATCGCGCTTTCGATATGATCCCAGGGATCTGTCTTGCCACCAATAGACCATGGTATTTCGCCGTTTTCTTTTTGCATGGATAAAATAAATGTGGCGATTTTCTCCACGCAAATCGGTTTAATTTCTTCGCTAAAAGACAGGTTTACATCCATTTCATCAACCTTTTTTAAGATAGAATACGATACTCTTCCCGATAACCGGGTTTAATAATTCCTCTATAAACCTTACAAACTGAGGCTTACACATTATATCCCATTCCAGAAATTTTTTATAATATCTGATCAGCACGTTCTTTTCATTTTTCAACCCAACCAGGCACTTCAGCCACCAGTAAGGCACATGGAGAGCGTGCTTGTAATTAATTTTCCAGCATTTTATGCCTTGTTTAGTCAGCATTTTTTGCAGCTTTTTCTTTTTATAAATGCGGATGTGCCCGCCTTCTTCGTTATAATAAGCGGTAGAAATCAGCCAACATATTTTTTCAGAAAAATATCGCGGTACGCTAACCACAAGATCACCCTGCGGCTTAAGAATGCGCACTAATTCTTTAAGGGCGTTTTCATGTTCATCAATATGTTCTAATACTTCCGAGCAAATAACACAATCAAAAGAAGCGGAAGCAAAAGGCAAAGTTTTAATGTCGGCACGGCTTACCAGATAATTATCGGATAAAGCGTCAGGCATATTTCTTAAACCCTTCAGGGCATCATTCAAATCAGAACAACTTCTGTCTATCCCGATAATGTTTAAATCCGGAATTTTCGCCAGCGCCCGCAAATGTCTGCCACCACCGCATCCGGCGTCCAGAACAAGACTACCCGGTTTTAATTTCAGATCATGAAAATCTATGGTGACCATCAATTGCCTCCCTGTAAACTTCAGTCACTTCCTGAGCTGCTTTAGGCCAGCTGAAAACGGAATTGACTCTTTCTAAACCGGCCTTTGCATATTTTGCCCTTCGATCAGAGTTATTCAATAATTGCATTATGGCATTTGATAAGGCGGATGCATCGGCAGGCGGCACAATCATTCCCGCATTGCCCACAACTTCCGGTAGCGCTCCGCCGCTGGTTGTAATCAGTGGAACTCCGCAAGCCATTGCCTCCGCAGCCGGTATGCCAAAACCTTCATACAAAGACGGAACCACCGCTACCGTTGCCTTGGCGTAATAATCGGCAAATTCTTCATTGGCTATGCGTCCGGTAAAGTGGACAATATCGCCCACGCCCAGTTTTGCCACCAGATTTTCAATGATGCCATTTTTCTTCGGTTCGCCAATTACAGTTAATTTTACAGGCTGCTTTTGGCGAATCTCTGCAACAGCCTCTAAAAGAAAATTAAGTCCTTTGAGGGGCGTGTCCGCGCTGTTGGTAACGATAATGGAATTTTCCGGCCTCAGGCCATTTTGCACCGGATAAAAATACTCATTGTTGATGCCGTTATGAACCACACGAAATTTATTTTCATCCAGAGAAAACTCTTTGGCGATATCTTTTTTGGTAAATTCTGATACCGTCACGATATGGGAAAACTTGCGCGCCACTTTCATCTGCATACGAATAAATGAATACCAGCGGAAAACACGGTATTTTTGCAATAATGTTTTGGCCACTTTATAATCTTCCTGCTGATCCACCGTAATTGGATGATGAATAGTAACAATCGTCGGCATGACCTTTTGGGCCAGCCTGCCAATGCCGTAGGAAAGGCACTGATTATCATGAACGATGTCATAATCTTTTCTGTGCTTTTTCAGATACGAATAAACGCGCTCGCCGAAAGTGAAAGGCTCCGGAAAGCTGCCGGTGCAGACATTCAAAAATTCATACATGTTAATCGGACTAGCCAAATCACTAATTTTTTCCGGACGGAAAAGATGTTCAGGATTGTAGAGATCAAGGCTGGGGAGCTTATGTAACGTTACTTTGGGATCAAGATTCGGGTAAGGAGGCCCTGAGATTACATCCACACTATGACCGATATCAACCAATGCCTTACTTAAATGTTTAATGTAAACACCCTGGCCACCACAAGTGGGATTACCTCTATATGTCAGCAGACAAATTTTTAACGGTCTTGAATTAGAACTTTTCTTCACACACATGCCCTCTGTACCAATTTATGCGAATTTTCAAACATCGCGGCAATCTCTTCATCACTCAAACCGGCGCCATGGGCAATACTTGTCGCCATTTTGCGGCCCACAAAATCACAGGGGGCATGAGCATCGTTATTTAGAATAAGCTGCGCCTTAAATTTTCTGGCCATTTGGGCGACATGTCCATTACTGAAGGCATGTCCTCTACGGGTGGTAATCTCCAGACAGACACCTTTTTGGACGGCAAGCTTCACTTCTTCTTCATTTATAAGACCGGGATGGGCAAGAATATCAACTGCGGCATTGATCGCGGCCAGATTTGTACCGAGCGGAACAGGCTCAACCAGCGTCTCTCCATGCACTACGATAATTTTTGCCCCCAGTTTTCGGACATCACTTACCAGTGACGATATATCACTGGGATCCACATGAGTTAATTCCACACCGGGCAGAGCCATGATTTTACCTTTTTCCGATATTTTCAAACAAACCTTAATAATCCGGGGTAAAATGAAATCAAAATTAGAGTAATCGGCGTGATCGGTAATGGCCAATGTCTTATATCCGGAGGCATAGGCACGCTGCGCCAGCTCCGTGGGAATTAAGTCACCATCACTAAAAATGGAATGTGTATGCAGATCAATCAATTGAATCATCCATATTGAAAATGTTTGGATTTAAACGGTAGTGATTTAGCAGATTTATAACCGGTAGTCAATAAGGATAACAAAAAAAGAACCGGGTGCAATTCTTCCGGCAATATTAATTTTTGAGCACATTTATCCCGTCATCGACACCACATCCCGTATTTTGCAACTCGTTTTCCCCTATTTTTACCTTGACATAAATACATGGTAAGGCCATACTTTAAAAGATAGCAAACAAGTTCTTATCAAAATGAATATTTTTCAGGCATTATAGAAATATTCTAATAATATCAATAATTCCCAAACGGAACAGGTGGAAAATGAGACAGAATTTACGCCCCAGCGGTTATCTGAACTCCGTTGATATCGGTGATGGAACCTCATTGCTTTTTCACGGATCAACGCTGTGCATCGATCAAGTTCCGACAAAATATGCCCAACTGATTTCCAATGCAGGTGATCTGTCTTTTCTTTCCCCCGAAGAAAAACAGCATCTTTTGAAACGCGGGCATCTCACTACTTTTACACCTAAAAAGGAACTGGAAGAGTTCAGAAAAATGGTGACTCTTATTTCGGAGAAGAGCGCCAAACTGGACAAAAAAAAGGTATTTGGAAATCTTAGCTTCATTCTATCCTACAAATGCAATCTTTCCTGCAGTTATTGTTTCCAAAAATCATTAAGTGACAAGTCAAAAACTGCTGTAATGAGCGGAGATTTTGTTGACAGTTTTTTTTCCGATTATTTTCGATTGCTGTTCCCACAGGTTCCCAAAAATCTTTCCATCACCTTGTTTGGGGGGGAACCTTTGCTTCCCGCCAATAGGGATGCCATATCACGGATTCTTGCCTACACAAAAAAGCATTCTTCCACCAGAGTTATCGTCGCAACCAATGCAACCGCCTTATCTGCAATGACAGATTTGATTGGCCCGGAAAATGGAAAGATTCAAAGCGTACAGGTAACCTTCGATGGAGATCGTCTCATGCATGATGAGAATCGAATACCCATGTCCGGTAAACCTACATTTGATGCCATGATTGCCGCTGTAAGACAGCTGATCCAATTGAAAGTCGGTGTAGGACTTCGGATACACATCCATCACGGCAGGCTGGAAGCAGCAAGAAAACTTGTTGAATATTTAGAGAAGGAAAAGCTTCTTGGTCACCCACAGGTCGGCATTTATTTTTCGCCCATCAATACATTCACCAGTGAACAAAACACAGCTAAAGATTTGGGCACCTTCTGCCAAATGTTTCAAAAGGTCTCTGCCAAGACCAACCTCCCCCCTTCCAGTTTCCGATATATGAGTAATTTTCTGGAAATGCAGACAAAAAAAATTCTTCCCAAGGTTAGATACTGTGGTTTGGGAGGCGATAAATTCTACATTGTTGACCCCTTTGGGGATATTTATAATTGTTATGAAGAAGCCGGGCATAAGAACAGGCGAATTGGATCATGCTCTCAGGGAAAGCTAAAGTTTTTCAGATTAAGTGAAACATATGCCAAGCGCCATCTCCTTAATCTTCCCGAATGTATCAGGTGCTCTGCAGCGCTTTTTTGTGGTGGAGGATGCCCCAATGAAGCCAGAATCCAGAACGGTTCAATATTTAAATCTTATTGCCATCAGAATAAGGAGTTTATCGCCCAAACTTTGAAAGCATTCTTTATTGGAAAGGAGGTGAAAATATGAAAAATTCAAAAGTAGCAAATGCTGTTGTTACAGTTGCTGCCGGCGTTACCATTGCTGTCATGGTAGGTCAGATTATGCCGGTAAACCTGATTAACGGTTCAGCAGACTTTTCTCTTACCCAGGTTAACGCTGACTGTTGTGGACCTCACGTTTCATGTGAATGTCCGGACTTTAAGTATGTACCATCAAAATAATCACCCTGTAAATGGCACAGGTTGGGGTATTTAGCACCCCAACCTGCTATCCCCATCACTAATGACTGCAAGGGCTGTGGCCGGTGTTATCAGGTATGCCCGGCAGGCGCGGTCAAGATGACCTTTCCGGGCGAGGAGGAATTTCTCAGGCAGGTCAAAGAGAGAATCAGGTCAGTGTCGGAACTTCCTTTTATTAATGAAACTCCAATTTAATGAGAGACTCGCTGATAGTGAGCCAAAACATGGAACCAGTTTTCTTTTCATTCTTAATCCGATAATAATCGGTCAATTATCAGATACGATCCAGCGGGCTTTGCAGGCTGCGGATATCACGGGCCATAACATGAGTGTAAATTTCCGTGAGAAACGGGACTGTCGGCAGTGGGGCTGACAATCAAAATTTTCCATGTTTGCCACTTGAATAGCGTAATAAGTGGAAAATCTTGCCATCTATGTATTCCATTATGATGGAATATTTTCCGTCTATTACACTGTTATGCTTATAAACACTGTATGAAATAATGTGCTATATTCTTATTGAAGGATAATATAATGAGAAAAGTAAAATTATTACAGCAACGTCTTGCTGATGGCAGAAGTAAGAAAGTGATATTTCTTTCACATTGCATTTTGAATGAAAATACAAGGTATCTTGGCGGAGCATGTAGGGGTGGTTGCATCAAAGAAATTGTCGAACAGTGCATAAATGAAGATTTAGGGATAGTTCAGATGCCTTGTCCTGAGCAGCGTGCATGGGGTGGTGTCACAAAGCGTTTGATACTTATCGCATATGGGATAAGAGGCACATTACTCTATCCTTTTTTTAGGCTTTTTCTTCCATTCTTTATCTATTATTCGAAACTGATCTTCTGGCTATTGGCCAAAGAGATGGTAGGGCAAATCAAAGATTACCTAAGCTACGGTTTCTCAGTTATAGGAATAATTGGAATTGATGGTTCTCCGTCTTGTGGCGTAAACAAAAGTCTTGATCTACCAAAATCGTTCGAGATGGCTGCACAAATCGATATTAAGTTATTAACAGTAGAAGAAATGAATAAAATCATCTTCCAGTGCTTAATAGATTGCAGAGGGATGTATATAGAGCTTCTTCAAAAGAAATTAAAGAAACATCATATAAAAATTCCATTCTCTGCACATGACCTTATGGATGAGATTCATAAGAATTGCACAAGAGTTAAAATTCCTGTTTCTCAATGACTGCATAACAACCGCATCCACACGGACCGGCGTTCCGCCAGCCGGTGATCGCTACGTTAGGGAATAATGAATAATTGGGACGGTTCTATTTAATCGAAAACATCAGCTATCCCCCGTCATTACTGGGCTTCCGGCGATTAGATATTCAAATTTCAGAGAAATCATAGGGAATGGTTTAAAGATATGGAAGATCGCCAGTTCGGACGAATACGATTTGTTTGTGGTGAAAACGGCGGCAGATACCCGTTTAATCATTCAGTGTATATTGAAGGTGATGCCGCGCGTGTGATCATCGATCCAGCCTCCGATTTAGAGAAACTAAAGAGTCTGCAAAAGAATGGCGGAGTTGATCTGGTCTGGCTTTCCCACTGGCATGAAGATCATGACCATTATTTGCATCTTTTTGAAGATTGCCCCAAGTGGATTTCCGCCCGCGATTTCCCGCCTCTAACTGATATTGAAATATTCCTGGATTGGTATGGATTGAAAGAAGTCCATCAGCGTGATTACTGGGAAAAAGTAATGCTGGAGATGTTTAATTATCAGCCATTGCAGAAGGCGCGATTTATTGAGGATGATGAAATAATTGAGCTGGGAAACTTGCAGGTTCATGTTATTGCCACGCCGGGGCATACACCCGGCCATTTGTCTTTCTTTTTTCCGGCGGAGGAAATTCTCTTTTTAGGAGATTACGATCTGACGCCATTTGGCCCCTGGTATGGCGATGTCGCATCAAGCATTGAAGACACGATCAAGTCCATTGTGCGCCTCAAAACAATTCCGGCTAAAAGGTGGATTGCCTGCCATGAAACCGGCCTTTTTGAAGAGAATCCGGGCGAGCTTTGGCAGCGCTATGAAAATGTCATCTACGAGAGAGAGGCAAGGGTGCTGGAATTTCTTGGGCAGCCCCGGTCTTTGAAAGAAATTGCCGCCGCCTGGCTGATTTATGGCAAGCCCAGAAAACCGATAGAATTTTTTGAATTTAATGAACTTGTTTTGGTAAAAAAGCATCTGGATTATTTAGTAAGGCAGGGCATGGTAGTGCGCGATAAAGATATTTTTGAGTCAACAAACAAAGGGCAAACGGGGAATGGTCCTATTTAATTGAGATCATCAGCTATGCCCCTTCATTACTAGGCTTCCAGCGATTGGAGCTTCAAAATCACGGTTATGACCTCAAAGCAAACTTTGGAAAGATACTCCCTTCGCGACACAGGCTTTCAATTAATACGCGCCGCAGGCTATAATTATATCACCTACTTTTTTATAATATGTTGACTTGGTTGTTTCCTTTTTGGTTGTTGGATTCACATGCTTGTAAGTTACCCATCCCTGACCTTTTGATTTGGCTTTCTCAATTATTTCTTTCCGGAATAATTTCCCCTGACTGTCCGCTTCGTTCATCATATTCTTTCCCAAGAGTGAAGGACTCACGGGCTGAGCGATAATGGTGCCTTTCAAATCGTAGGCAAACACATAGAAAGATCCTTTTACAAACTGCCCCTCCGGTTTATTAAATTCCTCAATGGCCGCTTCTTTGCCATTTGCTTTAACAAACTCCTCGGCTTTAATTACCATTGACCTGGCTGCGGCTTTTGCACCGCTTGTCTCCAGAGCCGCATCTTTACCATATGCAAACCCGAAAGTTCCCGCCAAAAGTATAACTAACCCGGCAACAAATATTCTTTTAATTTTCACTCTTCTCTCCTTCGGCAAGAAATTATTTTCTTAATATTAACATAGAACCTTTTTTTGAGAAACAGGAATTATAAGATAATAAGGATGTCATTATCGGAATGCAATCGCGAATAGCCTCATCGACACATTCCTTTTTTGCCATCAATACCGAATACTGTATTTTTCACGGCTAATATTTCCTTGACATACAAAGAAGTTCTTCCTAAACTCTTTGCCATTACAAGCAATCTTATAGCAAAATTATAAGAGGGGGTAACAATGGGATTTCGGTATGTTGAACGACAAAAATGTGTTGGTTGTGGCTTATGTTATTCTGTTTGTCATTTTGACGCGATTGAAATGGTCAAGAATGAATTCAGCTTTATCCCAAATCTGATCGAAGATAATTGTACTGACTGCGGTAATTGCGCAGAAGTTTGCCCCGGCATTAATATTCTGGATTACCCCGGCAAATTCGGATCAATTACGAAGTCGCTGATATGTTCCGCAAACGACCAAAGCGTAAGACATAATGCGTCTTCCGGCGGAGCCTGCCGCACAATTCTGGCAGCACTCTTGGATAAGGCGATTGTCGACAAGGTAATTATAACAAGGGCAACTGATGATCCCTATCGACCGGAAACAATCATCACCGATAAAATATCTGATTTGATGACCGATCGCTTGAATTCCATCTATTCTCCTACGAGTCCCTTGTCTGCTATTAAAAAGCTTGATGAAAAATTGAAATATGCCTTTGTGGGTCTGCCCTGCCACATAGCAGGCTTGGAGCTGTGCCCGGAATTGAAGAAAAATATTTTTGTGACCATAGGAATATTCTGCCATCACACCCCAAGCTTCAAGTTTGTTGATAAGTTTATAAATGACCTTGCAGAAAAGGGCGAAGTAAACACAATGCGATACAGAGGAGACGGATGGCCGGGCTCAACAGCTGTATCTCACAAAGGTGGAGCAAAATCGGAATTCAATTTTATTGATATGTGGTATAAATATAATATTAACCGTAATTTTCAATTAAGCAGATGCACTGAATGCACCTATTATTCAGCCGAGTTTGCGGATATTTCAATAGGCGATCCATGGCATATGCTTGGACAAGATAATGATGGCAGCTCTCTTGTTTTAATAAGAAGCAGGAAAGGTGAAGATGTGGTAAACGCATCAGAATCATTGCTGACGATAAAAGAAGTAACCAATTTTGAAGAGGTAATGCAGTTTCACGAAATTAATTCTCAAATAAAACAGCAAAACAAAAAATAAATCAGATAGGGTTGGCATTCAGCAAAACCATGGGCACAGCTAAAAACGGATTCGATAACGCAGTGCTGGTTTTACCCGGTTACGATCCCAATATAAAAATGAGATTGATCAGGATTTGAAGGAGGATAAATGATAAAAAAATCCGAAGAATCATTTGGAGGGAGAATCAGAAGGCTGCGAGAAGCAAAAGGACTCAGCCTGGATGTTCTTTCGCACGATACCGGTTATACGGTTGACTTCTTAAAAGAGATCGAGGAAGGAAAAACTGCCCCGCCTGTTGCGGTTGTCCTCCAACTTGGCCGCTCCCTCAAGGTCGACATGGATCAATTACAGGAAAATCGGAATAAAGAAGCCTCCAAGCGAAGGACAACAAGCCACAAGAAGAGAGTCGCATCCTATGCATACAAACCGCTGACCACGCCCGGAGAGGAAAAACACTTAAGGGCTTATCGAGTAACGATTGATCCGAATACCGAACATAAAGGTGTTGAATACCATCATGAGGGTGAAGAATTCATCTATGTCCTTCACGGCGGTCTCACAATCCAAGTCGGTCAGAACACTTCAACCTTGAAGAAGGGGGAGAGCATCAGTTTTAATTCCTCCCTTTCACATAAGCTCAGCAATCCGACCAGTGAAAAGGCAGAGCTACTGGTTGTCATATATGTGCCATAAGGAGGAAATATGTCTTTTCAACTGACTGCGGAACAGAAAATGGTCCGACTAATGGCTAAAGATTTTGCCCGCAAGGAATTAGAACCTACTGCTGCCAAAAGGGATAAGGAAGAAATATTCCCCATGGACGTAGTAAAGAAGATGGGTGAGCTAGGCCTGCTGGGAATGATGGTGCCGGTTGAACATGGCGGAGTTGGTGCCGGCGCGGTAAGCTACTGCCTGGCATTACAGGAAATTGCCTATTCGTGTGCTTCAACCGCGGTGACCATGTCTGTCGCCAATCTATCTACCGAGCCGTTACTTAAATTCGGCAATGAAGACCAGAAGGCTAAATACCTCTTTAAGCTTTCACAAGGAGAGCTGCTGGGATGTTTTGCACTCACTGAGCCTGGTGCCGGATCAGATCCGGGAAGCCTTTCATTAAAAGCGGAGAATAAAGGCAACTATTATCTGATCAACGGAACAAAGACTTTTATTACCCACGGACAATATGCTGATGTAGTAAATCTTATTACAAGGACAAGCCCGGAAAAAGGCAGCAAAGGCCTTTCCGCTTTCATCGTGGAAAAGGGCACACCCGGATTTTCCATAGGCACAAAAGAAGATAAGATGGGGTTGAGGGCTTCCAATACGGTGGAGCTACTCTTTGAAGACTGTAAGGTTCCGAAGGAAAACCTGTTGGGAAAAGAAGGCCTGGGATTCAAGATAGCAATGACAGCCCTCGATAGCGGCCGCATCGGTATAGCATCACAGGCTTTGGGCATAACCCGCGCCTGTCTGGATGAAGCCATTCGGTATGCCAAGCAGCGAAAGCAGTTCGGCAAAGCCATCAGCTCGTTCCAGGCCATTCAGTGGATGATTGCTGATATGGCGACAGGAATCGAGGCCGCAAGCCTGCTTACCTTGTCCGCTGCCTGGAGAAAAGACAATGGCATATCTTTCACAAAAGAGGCATCCATGGCCAAGCTTTTTGCCTCGGAATTGGCCAACAAAAGTGCGTATCTGGCGATGCAGATCCATGGCGGGTATGGCTATCTGAAGGATTTTAAAGTAGAGAGGCTATATCGGGATGCCCGGGCAACATCCATTTATGAAGGCACATCTGAAATACAACGGATTGTCATTGCCAGAGAGATTCTGAATGACCAGAACTATGGATGACATGACAACATATAGTCATTGAATTTTGCATCGGTTTTTCAGCGCGGCTATGTCGTCTGCCGCAAGCGTAAGCGAATCAGATTGAATTATTGGATACATAACAGCTTCATCACTTTTACTGTGATCCAAGCCAAGGGCATGCCCAAATTCATGGGCAAGAACGCGCACAAGACGGTACTCGTTATCGTATTGATAAATAGTAATTGACCGCTTACCGTTTTTGTATTCATAAATACCTTCACAAAACTCGCGTCCCAATGTGTTGCCAATGTTTTTATGGTCAACTAAATCCAGATTATTATTTGATGCTATTTCATTGATTACCACGACTAAACTGTTGATTGTATCCACCAGTATTTTCATTTCTTCCTGGCGTAAGCGCAGGTTATCGTTCAAAGGGGCTAATTCTTCTTTTTCTTTCGTCAACCTTTGATGAACATTTTGCGGGGCTCCACCTCGTCTGTTCCATGATTCAGTCTCGGCATTAATGGCATGCACTTTAGCATTATAAGAATTAAAATCATTAGTGAGCCCGGCTTTTTTCTGTTCAAATTCTGATTTTAAATTTTCCAAACGGGATTTTAATTCTTCGTATGAACTCTTGGAACGATCAATTTTGTAGTTAAGTTTCTTTAAACTGTCTGTAGCTTCCTGACGGTAGTCATAAAGAAGATTTATCTCAATTGCACCATCAGCCTCCTCTCGAAAAAGATCGCGGGAAAACGGTTTTCCCCACATTGCCGTGGCCATCTTTATGCCTGTCCGAAATTCTTCACGGCTGAGATTAAACCTTTCATCAATCTTGCCTAAACGGTAGGTTATTGGCTCCTGACAGGGCTTAGGAGTCCGCATAAAACTGACAATCGCAACAAGTAAGATAGCCAGTAAAAAGAAAAACTTCCAGCCAATTGTTTTTGATGATTTCAGCATAATAGATATATGAAAAAACTAAAAATTATTTACTCACTTTTTCATCTGAGTCTTTGAGCAATCTGTTGATATCACCGGGAACTTTACTGCCTTTTTTGAAAAGCTCTTTAGTATCCCGATAAAAATTCTTGCATTTATCAGTTATTTCATCTGTGCCGGATTGGAATGTTTCAATTGATTGTTTAATCCTTATAGCTGTCTTATCCGGTTCTTTGAAATAGTAATATCCGCCAACAGCCATTAAAATAATCAACGCGACAAGCAACAGTTTAATGAATTGTTTAAGAATAAAATATAGAAGTACAATGATCACGAAAATAACGAGCAAAGTAACAACTGCCGGGTGGGTCGAAATATAATTTGTAATTGCATCCATTTTAAAACCTCCTCATTTTTTTCTCAATTTATCGTAATTTTACCATAAAAGCCACATTTTGTTTAACCTTGACAAACTTTTGTTTGCCGATTAGATTTTATCCCGGTTAGGCATGATCGAGATTACAGGTACTTTGAAAGGAATTAATAGCATTAATTACGGGAATACGGTTTGAACAAAGTAGAAGAAAAAATAAAAGTGGGGCTGACAACTTTAGGCTGTAAAGTAAATCAATACGAATCGGCAGCCCTTGCCGAAGATCTGCAGCAAAAAGATTACATCCTGGTGCCCTTTAACTGCTTTGCCGATATTTATGTTCTCAACACCTGCACTGTAACGGCTTTTTCTGATTTTCAGGCACGTCAGTTAATCCGCCGAGCTCATCGCACAAATCCGCAGGCAAAAATTATTGTCACCGGCTGCTATGCCCAAATCGCTTCAGCAGATATTGCCGCAATCGATGGAGTAACAATGGTTGTCGGCAATGATCAAAAGCATTCCATTCCCGAACTTCTACTTAACGGCAATACTGAAACCTGCCGTATTTACGCCTCCGATATTTTTTTGCAAAAAAAATTTTGCAACATGCCTCTATCCAGATTTTTCGACCGCTCACGCGCCTATCTGAAAATTCAGGATGGATGCAATTCCCTTTGCAGCTATTGTATTGTCCCATTTGCCCGTGGGAAAAGCCGCAGTATGCCTAAGCAGGAAGTGCTCCGTGCCGTGGCTAATTTATCCGGGCATGATTACAGAGAAATTGTGCTCACCGGCATCCATCTGGGTGCTTATGGGCAAGATCTTAATCCACCTGAAAACCTCACTGACATGATCCACCGGATAATCGATCAGGAAGGAAAAACACGAATACGTTTGAGTTCAATTGAGCCCGGAGAAATCACCGATGAGTTGTTGCATCTTTTTAATAAAAAGGATATCCTCTGCCCGCATCTGCACATTCCTCTGCAAAGCGGTAATGATAAGATACTTCAGCTGATGAAACGCGATTATGATGCCGCCTTTTACCGGAAACTCGTCGAGAAAATAGCTGCGGAAGTAATTGATGTTGCCATCGGGGTTGATGTGATGGTCGGCTTTCCATCCGAAGGGGAAGAAGAATTTAACAGTACCTTAACCTTGCTGCAAGATTTACCTATTGCCTATCTGCACGTTTTCCCCTACTCCGAAAGGCCACAAACATTAGCGCAAAAGATTACGCCGAAAGTGGCTGAATCAGTAAAAAAGCAGCGCGCGGCAATTTTGAGAAGCTTAAACGCAAAGAAAAGAGAAGAATTTACACTGCGTTTTCTGGGCAAAAATCTTCAGGTGATGGTGGAAAAAATTAAGGACAAGAAAACAGGTTTGATGAAGGGTGTCTCGCAAAATTATTTACCGGTTTTAATAGATAAACCTGATTTATCTGCGTTAAATAAAGTTGTCATCGTACAAACAGAAGATATCCGATATGGAGAACTTTATGGGAAAATTGTCCATGGATGAAAATAGACTGAAATATTTACATGCTCTGGAAGAGAGGTTTAATTACAGGTTTAACGATATCGACCTTCTTTCTACCGCCCTCACCCATCGATCATATGTGAACGAAAATCCGTCTTTACAACTTGCCGATAATGAAAGGTTTGAATTTTTAGGCGATGCTGTTTTGGGTCTTTGCGTGAGCGACCTGCTGATTAACAGGTATGTTGATTTTTCTGAAGGAACTCTTTCCAAGATTCGCGCCGGTATTGTCAACGAAAAGCCGCTGGCCGAACTTGCATCCTCGCTTGCGCTGGGCGATTGTCTCTTGCTGGGCAAGGGCGAAGAAAACTCCGGCGGCCGTGCCAAAGATTCCCTTCTGGCCAACTCTCTGGAAGCTGTTATCGCGGCATTATATATTGATTCCGGATTTAACGAAGTAAAAAATATCTTAGAATTGCTTTTGGCGCCTCTTTTGGATGATAGCGTTTTACTTTCTCAGAGTTTCGATTATAAAACAGCCTTTCAGGAATTTTGTCAAAAAAGATATAAAGTCGCCCCTGTTTATACGCTAATTGATTCCAGCGGCCCTGACCATGCTAAAATTTTCGAGGTGCAGGTAACTATTGCGGACAAAACGCCGCAAACCGGCTACGGCAAAAGTAAAAAGGAAGCGGAAAAGCAGGCTGCTCAAAAAGCATGGGAAATATTTCAAATTGAAGAAAATTAATCATGAATTTGAACAAAAAAGCAAACCATTAATCGTTCCGATTTTCATTACGCACAGCGGATGCCCGCATCTTTGCATCTTCTGCAATCAAAAAATTATTGCCGGAAATTACGCTCCCCAAATAACAAAGGATTTTTTTGATACTGAAGTTAAATCTTATTTGAACTGGAATAAAAAAAGATCTTCAAATGTGGAGATTGCTTTTTACGGCGGCAGCTTCACGGGAATTGACAAGGCATATCAGGAAACACTCCTTTCCTGGGCCGGCTCTTATGTTGAAAGTGGGCAGGTAAACTCTATTAGAGTTTCGACAAGGCCGGATTACATCACAAAAGACAGTCTTTCACTGCTAAAAAAACACAATGTTTCGACGGTGGAAATCGGCGCGCAATCTTTTAATGATGAAGCCCTCAGATTTGCCCAAAGAGGCCATGATGCCGCAACTACAGTACTGGCCATGAAAACTTTGAAAGAACAGGGTTTTCGTACCGGACTACAATTGATGGCCGGCTTACCAAAAGACACCGCCGATGGATTTATGAATTCCATCAATAAAACAATTGAGCTTCAGCCGGACACTGTGCGTCTTCATCCGCTTCTTGTTTTGAGCGACACTGCTTTGGCGGAAGAATTCCGGCGCGGAAATTACAAACCGCTGGAACTGGCCGAGGCTGTCGATTTATGCCGCATGGCCTGGGAAAAACTCAGTGCTACCGGAATTCGTGTAATTAGAATCGGCCTGCAGGTAACTTCGACGTTGGAAAAAGATGGAGCAGTCCTCGCCGGACCAATTCATCCGGCCTTCGGCAGTCTTGTGCTGTCTTCTGTTTTCTATAATGCGACGATAAAACTTTTGGCAGATATTCCTCAAACAACAAAAGAGCTTCGTTTTAATGTATCCTCGCAGGATATATCTAATTTTCGGGGTATGGCTAATATTAACATCGCGGCAATAAAAAAGCTTTACCCCGACGCGAAATTAATTGTACAATCAAATTCAAGTCAAACGCGTGGCGAAATTTCCGTAACAACCGATTCAGACGAATCTTTTAGTCTGAAGATTCTTGGGATTATATAAATTAACAGGAGAAATGAAATTGTTTAAATCCGGCTTCATCGGCATCATTGGCCGCCCCAATGTGGGTAAATCAACATTTTTGAATGGCATTATCGGCGATAAAATTTCCATAGTTGCAGATAAACCTCAAACTACAAGAGACAAAATAACCGGCATAATTAATTTTCCGGACGCACAGATGATTTTTATGGATACCCCGGGAATTCACAATCCGAAAACGCCGCTGAATCGCGCCATGGTGGAAACAGCAAAGAAGGCGATCGGTGATGCCGAAGTGCTGCTCATGCTGATCGAAGCCAATGCTGATGTTCATCATCATGATCTTTTTTTAATAGAGTCACTGGCACAAGTAAAAGTTCCTGTTTTTCTGGTGATCAACAAAATTGATTTGATCGATAAGCAGCTTCTTTTGCCACTGATCGACAAATTCCGTAAGCTCTATGACTACCGTGAAATTTTTCCCATATCCGCTCTTAGAGGTGATGGTATTGCCGAACTGCTTGAGGCAATCAAACAAATTCTTCCTGAAGGGCCGCAATTATTCCCCGAAGATATAATGACTGACGCCACCGAAAGATTTATCGCTGCTGAATTCATCCGCGAACAGATAATGGTTCTTACCAATCAGGAAATTCCCTACGTCAGCGCTGTTACAGTTGATTTGTTTAAAGAGGATGAGGCGAAAAACATAATCCGAATCAGCGCGACAATTAACGTCGAAAAGGAATCCCAAAAGGCGATTATGATCGGGAAAAAAGGTTCGATGCTCAAAAATATCGGTACGCAGTCCCGGCTGCAGATGGAAAAACTCTTTGGCACCAGAGTTTTTCTGGAACTTTTTGTACGTGTAAGCAAAGACTGGACAAGCTCTGATAAGATGCTGAGAGAATTTGGCTTATTGAAACACTAAGAAGAGGATATAATTATTAGATGCAGGTAAAACCAGTAATAGCAATTGTTGGCCGTCCAAATGTGGGCAAATCGACTCTTTTCAACAGGATTGCCGGAAAGCAAAAGGCTATTGTCATTGACGAGCCTGGCGCCACCCGTGACCGCAACTATATGGACTGCGTTTTTCAGGATAAGGCTTTCACGCTGATCGATACCGGGGGATTTGAGCCTGCGTCGGAAGAAAGAATTCTTGTCCAAATGCGCGAGCAGAGTAATCTGGCCATTGAAGAAGCGGATGTCATTATTTTTTTAATGGATGGAAAAGACGGACTTACCCCATCAGACATGGAAATCGCCAAACAATTGCGCGGTAAAAGCAAAAGTGTTTACTATGTTCCCAATAAAGTAGATGGAGAGCGTCATGAGGAAATGCTCACCGATTTTTATAGGCTGGGTATTGATGAGTTCCATCCGATCTCCGCGCAGCACGGCCTGGGTGTTAATGAACTGCTGACTATTATTACCCGTGATTTCCCTGATGCAGCCGACTACAAAGATGATCAAGACAACCAGATTAAAGTTGCCATAGTCGGCAAACCCAATGTGGGCAAGTCCTCACTGGTGAACCGCATCCTCGGCAAGGAAAGAAGCATTGCCAACCCTACACCGGGCACAACACGAGATGCCATTGATATGCCGGTAAAGGTGCATGGCAAGAGTTATCTGCTGATTGATACAGCCGGCATCCGCAGGAAAAGCAAAATCAGCCTGACTTTGGAAAAATACAGCGTCGTTCAGGCGTTAAAATCCATCAATCGTTGTGATATCGCGCTTGTGCTGATTGACGCCGAAGATGGTCTGACCGATCAGGATACAAAGATTATAGGGCTTGCCTATGAACGCGGCAAAGCCTGCATCATCGTAGTAAACAAATGGGATAAGATTGAAAAGGATAACTCCACCGTGGGGAAATTTGTCGAAGACATTAAGGATCAAATTAAATTTCTGGACTTTGCGCCAATTATTTTTATCTCAGCAGTTACAGGGCAACGCGCACCGAAAATTTTTGAATTGATCGACACAGTTTACAGTCAATATACAAAAAGAATTGGCACATCTCCGTTAAATGATCTGGTAGAAAAATCCGTGCAGAGAAATCCACTGCCACGTTATGCCAACCGCCAAATGCATATTGCTTATGCAACCCAGACAGATGTCAAGCCTCCTACTTTTGTCTTTTTTGTCAGCAACATAAAAGGCATACATTTTTCTTACGAGCGATACCTGACCAATCAAATCCGAGAAACTTTTGACTTTGATAGCGTGCCGCTAAAACTTATTTTCCGGAAAAAACGGTAATGAGACTCGCTGACTATAGGAAGCGTTGGTCGTAATGAGACTAAAACTTCAAAAGCAAGGCACATTGAAGTTTAATAGTCGAATTATCCAATAGCCAACGGGTATTGGGAACTATCCCGATAGCGCAGCATGTCGGGATAATCCTTCCATTCCCATAATTACCCTTGACAAGCAAGATCACGTTTCCTATACTTTATCCCACAAAAAGGAAGTTCTTATCCATCGTTTATCTTGAATGTTTTTTAATCTATAAAAGGGAGATAAAATTATGAAAAGAAATGTCCGGTTTTGTGTTTATGTTTTAGTGACACTGTTGTTGATGCTTACGATTGCCTGCAATGGGCGTTCGTACAAACCTGATGTTGATACAATTACTAATTCTCAGAAGAATCTGCCCAGTTGGGTTGTCGATGGATTAAAACAACCCTTTGCGAGCAAAAGCTTTGACAAAGCACTTCTGGAACGCGATAAATTACTTGCCCACCCGATTGATCCTGGCCAGCTGCAACAGATAACTGTGAAGAATGGTAAAATTGTTCCGCCTAATTTCGATTACTCCCAGTACATAACCTTCACTGAAAACCAGGATGGCTGGGGCGGATGTGTCGGACGCTCAATGATGCATGTAATGAATATCCTAAATGAAATGGAATCCTCCTACACCCCCGATTTATCCTTCTGGTATTTGCATACCACGCAGGAATCGCTCGGTAAAAGCACCAAATATGTACTTGAAAATTGGGGCGTGTGCCCGGAAGCCAACCTCCCTTCCGATTATGATAAAGCGACCATTGCCAACGATGTAGCAGACTTCAGCACCATGCCTCAACCCACTGCGAAAAATAATGCACAAGCGGACTATTACAAAGTGGCGCTACTTAGCGATGAATCCTACACCCCTGACGTAAATGCCATGAAACAAGCCATGCTGCAATATGGCCCGATTCTGGTCGGTGGCCCTTTAATTGCCATCCAGGGTCCAAATCCTAAAGAAGGCCACTGTGTGACCGTTGTCGGGTGGAGTGATGGTTATTACGGGGCGGGAAAGGGAGCTTTTAAACTTCTCAACAGCTGGGGCGATAAATGGAATGGCAACGGTTTCATCTGGCTGAAGTACAGCGATCTTGCAGCCAATATCGACAGTTGGCGTTACATTCAGGATGGGCTATCGGACCGCACAGGTACCAAATATGCCTATTCCGCAAGAATTGATTTGCAGGGACAGGCAGGCGCTGAGCGTAACAAGCTGGCTGTAAAGATTGGTGCTGTAGGGCAAGATCCCTGGTTGTTTTGGGATCACCCCAATCATATTGAAGGGCATTGTTATGACGGTAGCCAGAACCTTAAGATCGACATTCCCCTTCCTGATTATGCTGTCGATTACTGGCCACCCAGCGACAACAATATCTGGTTTATCGAAGTAACCAACGATAATGACGTTGCCGTTAACCTCAATGAGTTCACTCTGGCCATACAGCAGGGACAGAACACCCTGGGTAAATTTATAGTGCAGCCCTATACATATAAGCCTAATGTGCCTGTTGCCGTTCCTGGACACACAAAACAAACATTTGCCATACCTCATCTGGCGGGAATAACTCTGCAAAAGCCTAAAAACATGCACAATGGTTTGCTCGCCGATTCCAACCAGGAAATCACCTGGACAACCGCCCCTCCCGGGGTTGGAAACGTAAGCATCTCTTATGTCGTAAATCTCGGGTATGGTCAGTTTAATCAAATTACATATGCCTACAATAACGGCAGCTATCCCTGGCATGTGCCTGACATTACCACCGATAAAGCCCTGGTTTATGTGGCTTATGAGGTTAATGGCGTGATATGCGGGGAGGATAACAGCGGTGATTTCTCCATCGGCTCGCAATCCCAACTCTTCAAGGATCCGACTGACCTCAAAGCAACCGTTAAAGGCGCATGGATCCAGCTGACATGGTCCGACAATAATCAGCTCGAAGGTGTAGAGTACAGCATTGAACGCAAGACCGAAAACGGGAGCTATTCTGTAATTGCCACCGTGCCCCAGACTTCTTCTTATGTTGACAACACTTCATCAGAGAAAGAAAATTATCAACTGTTTGAAAACTTCACTTACCGAGTGCGGATGACATATGGTGCAGAAACTTCTAATTATTCCAATGAAGTCACCGCCACAGCCGATTACACATTAAAAATTGCTGATCCAGGGTTTAAAGTACCAAAGCTGCAATTAGTTAGACCGCCACTCAGTATTCGCCATGAGTTGACCATTCCGAAGCCTGTTCCATATTACGAGCAGAAGGTTCAGCCATAACACAATAATGGAGAAAGCGGAGTCGAAGGTAACACCCTATGGAATACATAAAATCCACCACGCAGCAAAGAACAGATTTGATGGAAAAAACAAACTGGACAAGGGAGTTTGGAACAAAAGAAATTGAAAATCTCGCCAAATATATTCAACTTGCCCAAAGCCCGAAAGGGATGCCCGTTATCCGCGAAGGAGTGCGTGAAGCGTTCATGTGTATCATTGTATCTGGAAGTGTCAACGTCGTTAAGGAAGATATGCAGAGCCACGGGAAAGTCCTGTCAACGATGACGGCAGGTAAGCTCTTCGGAGAAATGACCCTCTTCGACGGAGAACCGCGTTCGGCGACGGTACTAGCCATTGAGGATACAACGATGCTAGTCCTCACAAAGGAAAGTCTGAATCGTCTGATCGAAGAAATTCCCAAACTTGGTGCCAAGATTCTGCTGAAACTCGGAATGCTTATCAGTCAAAGGTTAAGGATGACGAGCGGTAAACTCGTCGATTATATTTGATGAACATGGAGACTTGCAATTTGGCGGCTTAGGAATATTAATAGTATTATTATGGGGAGACGTATCTCCAATAGCAGTTACTAATCATTTTTAAAAACCGTGCGTGTATTTTGTCAAACATTTTTTTATGATTTGAGAGCTGCACAAAACTCCATATTGCTAATTGCGCAGGGCGTTTATCATGCAGGCTTTTTGTTACAACCTGTCCAAAAAGACAGGTCCGTGTTTGTTTCAACAATCTCAATAGAATTGGAGTTTCACGAATAAATATAAAACCACAAAATTTTTCCGTACTCTCTGCCCACTTTTCTCCAGTCAGCCCACGATAATTCCCAAAACTCGGCCGGCGCTTTTTCATAATGAGTGGGAACAAAATAAAACAAGCCATCATTTTGATTAAATTCTTTTATCACTATTATCTTAATTCTGCGCATATGATATGGCGAACTGAC
>JANXZU010000027.1 GCA_025355345.1 Syntrophaceae bacterium | reverse complement strand
CAATGGATTTCACCATAAAATCATCATTCCGTTTAGATTATTCAGTATCTTTATCAAGTCCTCTATTTTTCTAAACAATCCCTTCTGATAATGCAACAAAAAAATAACTAAATTTATTAATAAATTTAGTTTTATTTTTTCTGTAAAAAAGCTAATATAGCAACCAGCTTTCAAATAATAGCCCTACTTATCTTCGCACGTGGTATAGTTAGCCTTACGCTGAAAACTTCACTTCGTTCGTTTTCAGCTTGGCTCACTATCAGTGAGTCTCATTAAAGGTTGATTTAACGGGCATAATACCAAGTAAGCTTTCAAAAATTAAAATCTTAGTGTTTGAAAGCAACTTGGTATTAGATTTTGACAGTCGGTTATGTTATTCCATATAATAATTAAAATTTAAATTAAAGAGTGTAATAAATGATAATTTCTAATTTAGATGCCTCAAGAGTAGCGATTATTGGGCCGGGACGTTTAGGAACTTCCTTTGCTTATAAGCTTGGCCGCGATAACAAACGGGTGGCCATTTATTATCATGATGCGGAAGTATGTAAAACAATAAACCGTGATCATATAAACCCACTCCACTTAACGGAAGACTTAGCTACTCGCTTAGGCGGGATGGACAAAGTTCCCCGTCTATCGCCTAAAGTTTATGCCACAAACGACTTGGAGCATGTAGTAGAAAATAACGATTTTATTATTTTAGCTGTAACCATGAATCGCCTGCCGGAACTGCTTAATTATCTAAAACCAATGATTGATAAAAAGGCAGGGGACACATGCTTTATCTCTCCTATCAAAGGATTAATTTCCGATGAAATTTCCAAGGAATTGATCACTCCTTCGCAGCTGATCAATACCAATCTTTACAATGTAAAACATAAATATGATGTTATTTCCGTTGGCGGTCCCTTTTTCGATATGGATCTTGCCTTGGGCAATCCTGTATGTATTACAGTTGCCGGTAAAAGACGTATTGCCAATATAATCAGAGAAGATTTGTTCAAGTTTAACCAAAAGGAATTAAGTTCCTATTACAATTTTGATATCGTTGGAGTGGAGGCCTGCGGAGCGTTAAAAAATATTGTGGCAAATATAAAGGGGATTGCAGATTCGTTAGACCTGGGAGATTCTATTCCAGGTACGATATTCGCGCGTTCCGGTGTGGAAATCCGTTCTCTATCGCGCATTTTAGGCGGAAGCTTTCAAGCTTTCCACAGCCAGGCAGGCGTGGGGGATTTGTATGTAACGGTCTCATCCATGGCCAGTAAGAATTACCGCTACGGGAAATATTTTTATGAACTGTATACCGGCAATCCCATTGAAACTAACTTGCGCGTTTTGGAGAAAATTGACGGAACTCCCGAAGGTCCAAGTACAATCAAAAATGTTTGCAAGTATTTAGAAAAGAAAAATATGTACAGCCCGCTTTTCACCTGTGCCAACCACATATTTAATGAAGCGGGCAACAAAAACGCAATCAAGGACATGATTATTCAGTCCTGTCAGTTTGATAGAAGAAAGAAAGAATATATCGGATCGGTATCCAGAATCATGTACAGCCTTTTTCCTGATTACTGGTATCGCCGCGATAAAGGATTGTTCGAATAGAATAAATTTATGTGGAAAGACAAAATTGTTTCTGCGGAAAAGATTTTTGAGAAGATCGAGCCGGGAATGAGCATTTTTCTCGGGACGGGCATGGCCGAGCCGCGCACTTTAGTCAAACGTCTCATGGCATCAAAACAGACAAATCTTCTTGATCTTGAGTTAATCCAATTAGTCAGCCTTGGTGATACCGTTGCTATAGATGAGAGATACGCACGGAAATTCCGTCTGAAGACGTTTTTCTCCGGATGGATTGCCTCGGATGCGATCAGTGAGGGAAGGGTAGATTTGATTCCCAGCCGGTTTTCGCGTATATCATGGCTAATTAAAATGGGTGCCATTAACATTGATGCTGTGTTCATTCAGATTTCACCGCCTGATGAAAATGGCTATGCTAATCTTGTCGGGGTGGATGTTGAGCGTCAGGCCATGGCATCCGCCAGTATCGTTATAGGTGAGATCAGCCCCAAAGTCCCCCGTACAATGGGAGACACAGTAGTCCATGTCGATGAATTCAATTACTTTATCGAAACAGAGGATACCCCAATTTATATTGGCCGATGGCGCGTTAAGGACATTTATCTGAAAATTGCGGCCAATGTGGCTTCTGTTGTGGAAGATGGAAGTTGTATATCTTTCGGGATTGGTCCCCTGTATGAGGCGTTGGGCGTAACTTTAGCTACGAAAAAACATCTTGGAGTTCATTCGCCATTTTTTACTGATGCACTTATGGATCTGGTGAAAAGCGGAGCAGTAACAAATCGGAGAAAAGGAGTCTTTCGCGGAAAATCTTCTGTTTCCTATGTTCTGGGTACGGAGGAATTGATGAGGTGGCTGGATCGAAATCCCCTTGTGGAATTTCAGCCACAGGACGTGATTATGGATCCGAAGACCATCGGACTCAATGACAATATGGTGGCATTACTTCCTGCCAGAAAAGTTGATTTGACGGGTAATGTTGCCCTTCATGTCGGCAAAGGTAATGTGACGGCAGGGCCTGGGAATGTTCAGGAACTATTTATGGGTGCAGCGCTTTCACGTAACGGTCGAACCATATTTGCCCTTCCCAGCCGGAACCTTAAAGATGAACCGAACATTATTTTATCTGTTGATAAATTCCCTTTCCAGTTCACTAATCGTGAGTCGATGGATCTAATTGTTACGGAATACGGTGTAGCCCACCTGATGGGGAAGACCATGCGTCAGCGGGCGCAGGCACTGATTGAGATCGCGCATCCCGATGACCGGGCTGAGTTAGTCAGGCAGGCCAAGGAAGCAAAAATGCTTTACGCCGATCAAATATTCTTTGTTTCTGCTGGACACCTTTATCCGGAGAAAGTTGCCCGCACACACACGTTTAAGGATGGCCTGAACGTCCGCTTCCGTGCGATTAAACCATCCGACGAAGACGAGATGCGCCGGTTATTCTACCGGTTTTCCGATCAAGCCGTCTACTATCGGTATTTCAGTCCGATTAAGACCATGCCCCATAATAAGATGCAGGCGTATGTAAATGTTGATTACCGTTATGTAATGTCCATTGTTGGTTCAGTTGAGGAATCCGGTGTTGAAAAAATTATTGCTGAGGCGCGTTATGTAAGGCTGAGTAATGAGACCCGTGCGGATACGGCATTTATTGTTGATGAATGCTATCAGGGCAAAGGAATTGCTTCATATCTTTTTGATCTTTTGATTCGCATTGCCCGTGAAGAAGGTATTACCGAATTTGGTGCGGATGTTCTGGCGGACAATAAATCAATGTTAAAAGTTTATGAAAAGGCGCCGTTTCCCATTAAGGCAGTTTTTTCCAGTGGGGTTTACGAATTGACAATTCCTTTCATGTCTGCGGCGGATTTGAAAGAAAAGGAAAAAGTTTAAGATGCAAGAATTATGATAGGTCAGGTCAAGTTTCATTGACATAAAAAATCTTATAAATATACTCATTAATACACCTCATTTTCCCGAGGCCTTTTTAAATCAACGGTAATTGGCACTAAATAAAAAATATTGCCTGTTTTCAACAGGCGCAAGGAGGCACAATGTCGAATTCGTTAAAATACAAGGATGTTTATGAGCAATCTATTCATCAGCCTGATGTTTTCTGGGGCGAGGCAGCCGAGGAAATTCAGTGGACAAGAAAGTGGGACAAAGTTCTAGATGACAGTAAAAAACCTTTTTACAGCTGGTTTGCCGGAGGTCAGTTAAATACCTGTTACAATGCTCTGGACTATCATGTTGAATCTGGAAGGAAAGATCAGGCGGCCATTATTTATGACAGCCCGGTGACCGACACTGTTAAAAAAATCTCTTACGGTGAACTGCTGGATCAGGTGGCGAAGTTTGCCGGAGCACTAAGCGGAATCGGTGTTAAAAAAGGTGATACAGTTATTATCTATATGCCCATGATCCCGGAAGCAGTTGTGGCGATGCTTTCGTGTGCTCGGATTGGCGCTGTTCACTCCGTAGTTTTTGGCGGATTTGCTCCCAATGAGTTGGCAATCCGCATTGATGATGCCAAACCCAAAGTTATAATTTCCGCATCCTGCGGTATAGAAGGCAAGAAAGTATTGGCATATAAGCCACTGCTTGATGGTGCGATCGGGCTGGCCACTCATAAACCGGAAAAGTGTGTTATTTTTCAGCGTCCGCAGACGCAAGCAGAACTTACGAACGGCCGTGATCTGGATTGGGTTGCATTTGTCAAAGGTGCCAAGGCCTCGCCCTGTGTGCCTGTAGCGGCAACAGATCCTCTTTATATTCTTTATACATCAGGGACAACAGGAAAACCGAAGGGCGTTATGCGAGATAACGGCAGCCATGCCGTAGCCCTGAATTGGTCAATGAAACACGTTTACGACGCCAAACCCGGCGAAGTTTTCTGGGCGGCATCTGATGTGGGCTGGGTTGTCGGCCACTCCTATATTGTTTATGCGCCTCTTTTTTACGGATGTACTACAATCCTTTATGAGGGAAAGCCTGTCGGTACACCGGATCCCGGAGCTTTCTGGCGTGTTATTTCCCAGCATGGTGTTTCCATTCTGTTTACCGCGCCGACGGCGTTTCGTGCAATTAAAAAGGAAGATCCCAGCGGTGATTATCTGAAGAAATACAACATCGCCTGTTTAAGATATCTATTCCTTGCAGGCGAGCGTCTTGACCCGGATACCTATCAATGGGCGACTGATATGCTGAAAATCCCCGTTATTGATCACTGGTGGCAGACAGAAACAGGTTGGCCCATTGCCGCTAACTGCATGGGTATTGAGCCCTTTCCCCTCAAGGCCGGATCTCCTACCAAGCCTGTGCCAGGATATGATGTTCAGATACTGGACGGGGATGGTAATCAACTGCCCAATGGTGAAGAAGGAGCTGTTGTAATAAAACTGCCACTTCCTCCCGGTTGCCTGCCAACTCTTTGGAAGGATGATAAACGTTATCTTGAATATGTTACCGAGAGGCCGGGCTATTATGTTACCGGCGATGGAGGCCGCTTTGACAAGGATGGCTATGTATATATCATGGGACGCATTGACGATGTTATTAACGTGGCGGGTCACAGACTTTCTACCGGCTCCATGGAAGAGATAGTCTCCAAACACAAAGACGTTGCGGAATGCGCCGTTTTTGGCGCCGAAGATCAGTTAAAAGGTCAGGTTCCCGTAGGGTTTGTAGTTTTAAAAGCCGGTGTGGATCGCAATCCTGCGGATATAATAAAAGAGCTGGTGCAGATGGTTCGCGCGGAATTAGGTGCGCTGGCTTGTTTCAAAGAGGCTGCCGTGGTGAAGGCTTTGCCTAAAACCCGTTCCGGCAAAACCCTGCGCAGCACTATGCGCAAAATTGTTGATGGCAAAGACTATGTTATTCCTTCAACTATTGATGATCCTGCCGTTTTGGATGCCATTGCTGAATCGGCAAGGACAATAGGTTACGGGAAAAAATAATTTTGATTGAAGCACAAAGCCTTATAATCATTGGTTAAGAAAATGATGCTTTGTTAACCATTTATTCAACGAAGCAGGGGGCAGGAAAGCCTGTCCCCTGCTTCATGCTAATTCGGGATGAAGGGAACTATTCGTGAACGTATTATTCCAGCCAGCCCCAATAAAAAATTTACAAATCAAAAACAGGTTTGTCCGGTCGGCTACCTATGATGGTTGTGCGAAGCTAACTGGGCATGTCTCGGAACGTCAAATCGCTCTGATAACCGCATTGGCCGAAGGCGGCATTGGCCTCATTATTCATGCAATCACCTATGTTCACCCATCTGGTCAAATTTCACCATATATGAATTCACTTGCGTCTGATGAATTTATTTCCGGCATGAAGAAATTAACTGAAGCTGCCCATAAACATGGCGCAAAAATCGCGATACAGCTGTTTCATGGCGGCCGGGAAGCGCGCTATGTTAAGACAAAAAGGCAATTGCCCCTTGCCCCGTCTGTAATTGCCGATGATCCTTACTATAAAGGTAATTATCGTGAGATAGCGAAAACAGAGATTGAGAGCGTAATTGAAGCCTTTGGTAAGGCAGCAGGCCGCGCCCGACAAGCCGGATTTGATGCAGTCCAAATTCATGGTGCTCATGGTTACCTGTTTAGTCAATTTCTTTCACCTTTTACAAATAGAAGGTGCGATGATTGGGGTGGAAATCTGGAAAACAGGTTACGCTTTCATCGGGAGATTTACAAAACTATGCGCCGCCATGTTGGTGATGACTACCCGCTACTGATCAAGTTGGGTGTGGAAGATGGATTTGCGGGAGGTCTTGAGCATCAAGAAGGAATTCAGGCCGCAAAGATGCTGGCCGATACTGGTTTTGACGCCATCGAGATCAGTTCCGGTGTAAGAGGGCAAAAATACTCGGGTACGGAATATAGAACAAAGATTAATAAATTAAGCAAGGAAGCATACTTTCGTTCGTGGAGCCGTGAGGTCAAGTCTCAGGTGGATATTCCAGTCATGGCTGTAGGAGGTTTTAGAACTTTCGTAATAATGGAAGAGATTGTTCAAAACAAAGAGGCTGATTTTGTCGCGTTGTGCCGTCCTCTAATTTCTGAACCGGCTCTTATTTGTCAATGGGAAAAAACCCCGGATAAAAAAGCCAGATGCATATCCTGTAACAAATGCTTGGAAGCTGTCCATAAAGGAAAATATTTGCACTGTGTAGCTTTTCGGAATAGATAAGTTCAGTAACCGCAGCATAACTTTAAAAACAATATTGACTGTATCGTCGGTTGTGCGAGTATATAATTGACGTCCAGAGGATAAAAGATGAAGACTTTAACTGAAATATCGAAAGAGGAATTGATCGAGCTGGAAAACAGCTGCTGGATGACCCACGACGGCATGTGATTTTACAGTTGCCTTGGCAGTTTAGGGATTGAGACAACGAACATGCTGAACAAATCGGCAATCAGGGGTTTGGCGTCATTCGAAATTGAACGGACAAAAAAAGTCATCGGTTTTGAAAAAGATAAATTGGAGAGTTTCGATGATTTTAAAGCATACTTTACCATGGCTAAAACGCTCTTCATTCCGCCCTTTATGAATGCCACGATGACTTTCCCCCGGCAGAACATTCTTCATTGGTCATTTGAGCCTGGTAAATGTTTTGCTTATAGGGGAATCAAGAGGTTGGGTGTAATCGATAAGTACGAATGCGGCGTCATCTTCAGGATTGAATGCTGGCTCGACTATTTCGGCATTAAGTATATCATGCACCCCAAAATAGATAAATGCCTGATGCACATAAGCGGAGAATGCTCGGGCGATATCGAGATGGTTTTTTAATATTACTTTTTTCAAAACCAACTCATCATCACTGACACTGACAACATCTACTTATACGTAACTTTGGGTTCTTAATGGAGGAGAGGATTACCGCTTCAAACAATCATAAATTATCATGCAACCGGACGAGAAGCCATTATCGATATTGGTTTACAGAAGTTGTTAATTAATTGGAACCATTATTCCCGTAATTTCCATTCGCAGTTATATCCGTTTCTTTTTTTGTGCTGGATGTAGTGATTTGTATATAGGCAACTGCTCGCTCTTGTCGTGATATTTTTTAAGAGTGTTATAAAGACAATCAAATAGCTCGGCGTCTTTTGCCACAAAAAGGAAAGCCAGATCTTTTTCGCGATATGCAGATGGTGAATTCCAGTTCAAAGTGCACCACATTTAGCTAAAGAAAAGACCTCATGGGGAGTCTGGTAGTTGAGGCACTTTCGTGGTCGATTATTAAGTTTATTGACGACAAAAGCAACTTCTTTTTCAGAAATATTGTTTAGAT
>JANXZU010000139.1 GCA_025355345.1 Syntrophaceae bacterium | reverse complement strand
TGATCCAGTACATCGAAATGTTTTACAACAGCAATCGTCTTCATTCTTATTTGGATTACAAAAATCCAAATGATTTTGAAAATAATTTTATTTTGGCTAAAGCAGCTTAACCAGGTGTCCGTTTTTACTTGACCAGATCAAAATTACTACTCGTCGTTGCTTTTTGAACAAAAAAAACCAACTCAGCTTAAAAGGTGTCCATTGCTTGGCAACCTGATCAGGCTGAAGGCAAAACATTAATTAATGCCCATATTCCAGACACTTTCGTCCAGGTTATTATGGGTAGAAAGCAAAACCTAATGCTCGTCAAACGGACTAAGCGGTAAACGTACTAAGAGTCGTTGCAGCTTTTTCATTCGCCGTCTGGCAAGAACAGCTGCAGCTTTTACCACCTTTGATCGAATCTGCGGTTTTTGCACTAATCTCTGTGACTCGCTTTAATTTTTTTACTGTTTTCACTTTTTTCATTATTTCCCCCTCCTTTTTTATTATCCGATTCCCCATAAAAAACTTTCAATTGCCTAAAGGGTTAGTTAGGAAACACCATAAAACAAATTACTTTTTTAGAAGATAAATCAAGTTTTAATAAATGTCAACATCATTTTATGTTATTGATTTTATATTATTTTTTTAATTGATTGTTTTTGCAGGTGATTAATTTTGGTTATAAATAAATTTGACATAATCTACACTTTGGAGTAAAAATTAATCGTAACACGTTCATATCCTTAATTTGATTTTTTTGGAGAAAGGAGGTGAAGATAAATGACAACAGCTAAAGATTTGGCAAGGTGCAAAATGCCGACGGAGGGAGCAGATTTATTTGAGTCCGGGAGTAATTATGATTACACCCAGCAACGTCGATGGGTAGGACAGGATGCATCCCTCATTAAGTGGTCTGCCAAGAGCGATACAGCTTTTGATGGCGAAAGTAAGGATCCAGACTGAGAAATAGACTGTGAGACCTAAGATCGCTCACTGTGATACTTTTTCACAGTGAGCGATTTGTGTTTGTATGTATCTTTGGCACCACCTGTCGATTGACTAAAAAAATCAGATTGTTCTTTGATGGAGGTATTTGATAATAAATGAAAGAACGTCGTCTGTTAATTGTAACAAATTCCTATGATACAACTGCTGATATTCTGGTATTTCGTTTAGGGGCAGATAAAGTTTTCCGTTTTAATTATGATGTCTGGAACGACTATCGCTTTGAAATCACAACGAAAGGTATTTTTATTGCCGACCCCAGCGGACGTGAAATAGCAAGTGAGGATATAGCCAAAGTTTTATGGCGGAAACCATGGAGCCGACGTTCCCACCGTCCTGCTTCTCGCACCGGTGAAGACCGTTACTATGATGGTGAGATGCTCTACGCCTTGCGTGAAATGGTAAACCTATTATGGTTAGATGGGAAGATTGTATTGGTTGAACCCTTTGCCGAGTTACATGCCGGTAAGTTCGTACAAATGCGAATTGCCGCATCATATTTTCAGGTGCCAAAATACCAGTTCCGTCGGAACACGCAAAGCATTTTTTCTGCGAATAATGAAATCGTGGTTAAGAGTCTGACGATGGAACCGGTGGGTGATGAAGAAGCACGGGAATTACTTTTTACAACGAAGGTTGTGGACAGTTCACTATCTGCGGAATGTCCATGGATGATTCAGCATTATGTGCACGCTCAAAAGGATGTCACAGTGGCATTCGTCCATGACCGTTTATTTGCTTTTGAGCTTGATCGAAAAGGATTTCTTGATCGGGTTACAGACTGGCGTGAACTGCCTTCCGATTGGGAACAGGGCGATTGGCAACCTCATCAATTACCGGACAATATAGCATCAGGTGTTGTCGGTTTTATGAAAGAGATGGGACTCCATTTCGGCAGGCTTGATTTTTTATGGGGAAAGGATGGCTATTTTTTCCTGGAGGTAAACACTAATGGCGAATGGGCCTGGCTTGATACCGAAGGTCACTATGGGCTGCTCCAGAAGGTTATTGAAGAAATCTCTCCGGATACTGCCATACATCCAATTTCTTTTCTTCGTTTCAATGCTGCAGATTAAGCGGAGGCTTGCTGCTGCAGATCTGTCATATACATCTGAATTGAGAACTGCCAGTCCTAAGCTCTTAACTTAAACACGAAAGAGAGAAATAACCTGCTGGATCGTTATAGAAAAGATTATTATATTCTCAAAGATTTGCTGTCTTTGCTCTGGAAAGAGTTAGGGGCTGGTTTACGTTTGAGCTTAATCTGGATTGTAATACTTATTCTTGGTATCGCGGTACTCAGTACAATCACTCCGTTATTTTTTAAGTATCTCATCGATCGTTTGGTGGTTTTACCGAGCGCAATTCCGGTTCTTCTCATTTTCGTGTACATCGGTGCTCAAAGTTTAGTCAAAATCGGGGGTGAACTTCGATGGCGCATGTACGGCCGAATCGAGCAGAGAATCCGGCGAAGATTGGCGCTGCGCATATTCGATCACGTTCATACGCTTTCATTACGTTTTCATCTGGATCGAAAAACAGGCGCTCTTCAGCAAATCGTCGGAAACGGTCTTCTTGGTTATTGCCTCTTATTGCAAAATGCATTGTATTGCGTAATTCCACTTGTTTTTGAATTGGTATTGATGGGTGCAGTAATTACTGCATTAGGAAAGCCTTCTTTTGTTGGTATTCTACTTGCAACTGCCATCTTGTATATCGCTGTGACCATCCGAGGTATCAATAGACAGAGGGAGCCGCAGCGCGAAGCTGCCGATGCTCAGGTTGAAGCAGCCGGAGTAGTTGCTGATAGTTACCTTAATTACGAAACAATTAAATATTTTGGTTGTGAGCATGTAATTCGCGATCGTCTGGATAAATCATTGGAGAGTAGTGAAGATGGCTGGATACGATACTACGGGCGTCGTACCACAACTGGTCTAACCCAAACAGTGTGTCTGATGCTAGCATTATCAGCTACATTAGTTCTCGCGACGCTCGATGTGGCGGAAGGTACCATGACGGTGGGCGGGTTTGTGCTGGTAGTTTCTTATTTAATGCAATTATTGCATCCACTGGAATCATTTAGTTTTGCTTATCGTGAGATTAAAACCGGAATCACATATATTGAACAGATGCTTGAGCTTATGAACCAACGGTCCGAAATCAAGGCGATGTCCGGGGAGAAGGCGTTACCGCCGGGAAATGGTGAAGTCGAGTTTAATAAGGTTCAATTCTCCTATAATGTCAATTCCACTATTTTACATGATATCAGTTTTTGCATTCGTCCGGGCAGAACTTTGGCTATTGTCGGCCCCAGCGGTTCAGGAAAGTCGACCATTTCAAGGCTTTTATTTCGTTTCTATGATGTTACCGGAGGTTGTATCAAGATAGACGGTTATCCAATTAATGAAAGAACCCTGGAAAGTATAAGGGAGGTTATCGCTGTCGTACCGCAGGATGTAGTCTTGTTCAATGACACACTGGCGTTCAACATCGGTATTGCCAAGCCAAGCTGCAGTTTCAAAGAAATTGAAGGAGCCGCAAAACTTGCAGGCCTTGCCGATTTCATTGCAGCGCTACCCAAAGGTTACAACACGATCGTGGGAGAACGAGGTCTAAAAATCTCCGGTGGTGAAAGACAGAGGATAGCAATTGCACGGGCTGTGCTTAAGCAACCACGTATTTTCATATTTGATGAAGCAACGTCATCGCTGGATAGTATGACGGAACGTCTTATCAAAAAGAACATTGAAGATTTATCGCATAATACCACCACTTTGATTATCACTCATCGTTTGTCAACGATCACGAATGCTGATGAAATCCTTGTATTAGTCGATGGCAGCGTGGTTGAACGTGGAGAACACGATGCGCTATTGGCCCAAGATGGCGTCTATAGAGCGATGTGGCAACGCCAGCAATCTACACCTTGATGATAATATCTTCTATCTATCACTATTCAAGAATCAATCTATGCCCTTTGTCTTTTTTGCTCAAACAAACAACTTGTGATAATTAGTAATAATTAGTAGAAATTTATAACAATATGTCTTGAAATTGTTGCCGGTATGGTTTATTAACATGGTGCTTTTTAAGGAGAGGTTATGTCTGAAGAATTGATGAATACAAAAGAAGTAGCGCAGTATCTTGATATCCATGAAAAACAGGTTTATGGCCTGATTAAAGCTGGTAGGATTCCTTGTACACGGGTTACAGGCAAATGGATATTTCCCAAAAAATTGATTGATGAATGGATCGAAACTAATACTACAACAGGCATAAAGCAGGCTAGAAAGAAAAGCTCTCAAATAAGCGGCGCAATTCTAGCCTCCGGCAGTAACGATCCGGTTATGGATATGCTGCTGACAGCTACAAAAAAATCTCATCCGGATTTTTTTATTTTTTCGGCCAATACCGGTAGCGTTAATGGCCTCAAAGCTTTAAATGATGGCTATACTGATATTGCGCTGTCTCACCTTTTTGATGCCGAAAGCGGCCAGTATAATATTCCTTATTTGTCAAAATACCTGCCCGATATTCATCCTGTGGTCGTTAATCTTTTTCATCGGGAATTGGGTTTTCTTATTCAACCGGATATTACATCTCAGATTAAAGGATTTGAAAGTCTAACCGGCAAAAATATAAAATTCATTAACCGTCAGTTAGGTTCCGGAACGCGAATGCTTCTGGATTATCATTTGCAAAAACTGGGAATTGCTGTCGACCAGATCGAGGGTTATGACAAAGAAGTTTATACTCATTTTGAAGTTGGTCTTTCCATTATCGCCGGCGATGCCCAAGTAGGTATAGCTTCAGCGGCGATTGGGAAACTTTTAGGTCTGGCCTTTAAGCCCATCACTTCTGAATGTTTTGATATGATCCTTGATCAATCCACTTTTTTTCAATCAGGTGTGCAGTCTTTTATTGAGACGTTGAAGACAGAGGAATTTAGAAACCGCGTGGAAAAAATTGGAGGTTATGACTTTCTGGATTCAGGAAAGATCCTCCATTCACATCAATAACAGCGTTAAAAAAATAAATATAGAAAGGATTTACAGGTTATGAAAAAAAGTATGAGTAAGTGGTTAGTTTTATTTCTTTTGATTTTTCCGTGTATGTCCTTCGCTGCAAATGGGGATAAATTTGTGTTTTTATCCAGCACAATTGGCCCAAAAAGGACAGTTGATCATCCGGGATTTCGGTAAAGAAAAATTCGGTTCAGCGCTCTTCTTCCCCAATTCAGAAGAATGGCAAAAAAACAAACTGAAAAAATAACAATACAACCAACAGTAAAAAATAAGGAGAATACTGATGAAAATTTTAAAGACGTTTAAATTAACCATTTTGATAATGACATCGATTTTAGCAGCGAATGTGATGAGCGCGCAGGCTGCACCTAAGCAAAAAAATATCATTCTGGCGACGACCACCAGCACTCAGGATACAGGCCTGCTTGATGTTTTGATTCCTATCTTTGAAAAGCAAACAGGTTACTTTGTAAAGACAATTGCCGTAGGTTCCGGCCAGGCCATGGCTATGGGACAAAAAGGTGAGGCAGATGTTCTGCTGGTTCATTCACCGGATGCGGAAAAGAAGTTTGTTGATGAAGGGTTTGGCGTCAACAGGCGGTTGGTGATGCATAATGATTTTGTAATTGTTGGACAAGGTGAAGATCAGGCAAAAATAAAGAATACAAAATCAGCGGCTGGAGCATTTAAATTGATTGCCGAAGCAGAAGTATTGTTTGTCTCCAGAGGCGATAATTCGGGAACTCATTCTCAGGAAAAGAAATTATGGAAAGCCGCCGGGATTAATCCGGAAGGGCAGAAATGGTATCAGCAGACAGGCCTGGGGATGGGTCAGACATTGAATGTTGCCGCCGAGAAAAAAGGTTATACACTGGCTGATCGTGGCACCTATCTGGCAATGAAGAAAAATTTGGGCATGGATATTTTAGTGGAAGGTGATGCCGCCCTGCTCAACATCTATCACGTCATGGAAGTAAATATTGCCAAATGGCCTAAGGTTAATGACGCCGGAGCAAAGGCATTTGCCGATTTCATGTTATCTAAAAAAACTCAAATCATCATCAAAAGCTTTGGTGTGGATAAATACGGTTCTCCTCTCTTTTTCCCGGATGCCGGAAAGAAAGTTGAAGATTTAGGCAAGTAATTAAATGGAATTAATTGTTCAAGGAATAATAAAAGCTTTTGAGTTAATTATCAGTTTTGATACGGAAGTAATGGGAATAACCTGGCTGTCTTTGAAAGTATCCGGGACAGCCACGTTCATCAGCCTTTTCATTGGTGTTTCCATAGGGACGGTTGTTGCATTAACCAACTTTCGTGGCAAGAGGCTGGTCATCAGTCTGATCAATACCGGCATGGGTCTGCCGCCTGTTGTGGTCGGGCTTTTTGTCACTATTATGATTTGGCGCAACGGTCCGCTGGGCTTTATGGAGATTCTCTACACACCATACGCCATGATTATTGCTCAGGCAATAATTGCCACGCCTATTGTTATGGCCATCTCGCTTGCCGCTATTCAAAACCTGCCGCCCAACCTGCGTTTGCAGATTCTTTCTTTGGGCGCAAGCCGTTTGCAAATGGTTTGGGTACTTATCAAAGAAGCACGGCTGCCGTTGTTGGCGGCGGTCATGGCCGGTTTTGGCGGAGTCATTTCCGAAGTCGGCGCCTCCATTATGGTCGGCGGTAATATCAAGGGATACTCACGTGTGCTCACTACGGCAACAGTTATGGAAACAGGCAAAGGTAATTTTGATATTGCCATTGCCCTGGGCATTATCCTTCTGCTGCTCGCTTTCCTGGTCAATCTTCTGCTCACACAAATACAGCAAAGGCCGCATAAACGATGAAATCAGAGACTTTGATAAAAGTTGAAAATATTGTACTTTCGCGCGGCGGTGTAACGGTATTGGATATAGGCGAGCTTACTATCGCGCAGGGGAAAATCCTAGCACTCATCGGCCCCAACGGCGCGGGCAAGTCAACGCTTCTTTTGACACTGGCTGGCTTATTAAAACCAGGCCATGGGAGGATTTATTATCAAGGATGGCCGGTTGATAGCAGCGCCAGTCGCGCCAGCTTGCGCCGCAGCGTCTCTGTTGTTTTTCAGGAGCCGTTGCTTTTGAATACTTCCGTATATAATAATGTTGCCCTGGGTTTGAAATTTCGTCATCTGAACCACGCTCAAATTCAAAAGAGTGTGGGGGATGCGCTGAATTATTTTGGTATGAGCGCTCTGGCAAACAGATCCGCAAAAACTCTCTCCGGTGGAGAAGCCAAGAGGGTTTCTCTGGCGCGTGCTTTTGCCATCAAACCACGGTTGATCCTATTGGACGAGGCTTTTAACTCACTGGACCCTCCAACGCGCGAGACTCTGATTGATGATTTACAACATATTCTGGAAGAAACAAAAATTACTGCTGTGATGGCTCTTCACGATCGTGAGGAAACGCTACGTCTGGCGCAGGATGTAGCCGTTATGGCTGAAGGCAAAATTATACAATCGGGAACAACGTCTCAGATATTTAACCAGCCTGACTCCGAATTTGTGGCAAATTTTGTCGGCACAGAGACAATTCTGGAAGGCACGGTTAAAAGCAGTAATGCCGGGTTGATGGAGATTGCCATTGCCGGTAAAAATATTTCGGCCGTGGGTGATTATCTGCCGGGACAAAATGTTTACTGCTGTTTAAGGCCGGAAAATATTACTGTGTCCAAAGATGTGCCTGAAAAAATTAGTGCCCGCAATGTTTTTGAGGCAAAAGTGCAGAATATAATCCGGCAGGGTTTTTTCTACAAGCTGATGCTTGATTGCGGCTTTCCTATTGTTGCCTATATTACCATGCCTTCCTGTGAGGATTTAGGAATATGTGAAGGTTCCTTCATCTCCGCCTCTTTCAAAGCAACCGCCGTTCATGTTATGCGGCGCGAAAAATAATACAATAATTTAACCTTAGTCATTGCGGGTAGAACATCGGTCTGCGTGGCAATCTCTCCGTAAAAACTATTTGCTTATTTTACAAATTGGATTATAAATTAAGCATCAAAACTAAAAGAAAGGAAGGTTACTAACATGATTGGAGAAAAAATTAAAAACGCGATGAATGAGCAGATCAAGCATGAAATGGAATCTTTTTACATCTATTTATCAATGGTTGCTTATTTTCACGCCCAGAACCTCGACGGTATGGCGCACTGGATGCGCTGTCAGGCACATGAAGAAATGATACATGCCATGAAGTTTTTTGATCACATTCTCGATAGAGGCGGTCAGGTGACACTTCTGGATTTAAAGCAGATCAAAACATCATGGAAGAAACCTTTGGAGGCTTGGCAGGATGCCTATGAACATGAAAAGTTCATTACCGCCAAGATCAATAATTTAACGAAAATATCCCGTGAAGAAAACGACTATAGCTCAGAGCCCATGCTTTCCTGGTTTTTAAAGGAGCAGATTGAAGAAGAAAAAAATGCGGAAAAAGTATCCCGGGAGCTGGCCATGGTAGAGGGCTCTAAAGAAGGTATTTTGATGCTGGATAGGGAACTGGCTACTCGTATCTTTGTGGCAGGCTCACCGCTTGATCCGGCGGCATACAATCTTCTTGCATGATACCGTTTGCATTATACAAGGAGGCCGGCTATTTATAATTACAACCTTTACCTGAAAAAAATTCAAGATGGCCAAAAAGGCTTGAACCCATTTCTGGAGTATTTCGGGATAACCATGATTGAATTCAAGGATGGCTATGCCCGGTTTAAGATGTCCGTGCGCCCGGAGTATTTGCAGGGAGCAAAAACAATGCAGGGCGGGCTTATTGTCGCGCTGGCTGATGAAGCGATTGCTCACGCGATGATGTCAAAGCTGGGGCCGGATGAAGGCTTGACTACCGTTGAACTCAAAAGCAATTTCCTGGCGGGAGTGAGCAGCGGGGATCTTATTGCCACTGCCACAGTTTTTAAAAAAGGCCAAAGCCTGATTATCGGTGATTGCCTGGTAACAGATGATAAAGAAAAAAATATCTGCCGTGTTTCGGCAACGTTTTTGCTTTTAAAGCATAAGTGAAGAGATAATAAACCATTGTTTTGTCATTTGACATTACGACACAGTCTTGAATGAAATTACCAGTAATCGCGGGTGATTGCCGAAGATGTTGATTAATATTTGAGCTATTACAACCGCTTCCGATTACTTCTGATTTAGAAATAGAATAAAACTAGTTTTCGGGATTGATCAGATTATACGCTACAAGAAATGATTCCACTTCTTTAAAAACATCGAGGGCAATTTCGCCGCGCACAATTCCATGCATATTGTAATCTATCCAGGAAAAGTGTTTTTTATCTGTGCCAATGAGTTTAAATATTGCAGGCCCGCTTTGAGGGGCGACTTTAGGATCATTTTTTGCTTGGATTACAAGTGCTGGAAGAGAAATGTCAGAAAGTGATCTGCGAACTTTTTTCATCAGCTTTTTGACCTGAACAAAGGCGCTTACCGGACAGCAAAGATAGTTTATATGGGGATTGTCCGCATCGTTTTTTATAAACTCTTTTGCAAAGTTGCCCATACCTGAAAAAATGCAAAATTGATTAAACCCATTCAGGGTTTCAGCAAACCTGGATGAAAAGCTTTTGAATCTCAACGGCGCGCTGATGGCAATCACAGCCTCAAAATCATTGGGCTTCAAGATAACCGATTGCAGAGCAAGACCTGCGCCGGTTGAAAAACCGGCCACCAGAATTTTCTTGCAGCATGATTTCAGAATAGCATGGCCGCGATTAACAGAATCCATCCAGTCCTGATAGTTGCGAGTCGAGAGATCTTTATAGGATGTTCCATGACCTGAAAGCCTTGGAGCATATACGGTGAAACCTTTTTCGTGCAGAAACATAGCCCATTCTTTTACCTCCTCTGGCGCAGCCATCAGCCCGTGAATAAGGAGAACGCCTGTATCAGACCCGGGTGAGTATAAAAAAAACGGCATTCCAATATTTGGAGGTTTGCTCTCCCCCGCAGAATAATTCTTTTCATACTCTTTTGTAAATAACGCAGACTCGGCTGCCAGAAGCCTGTCTGTCACCTGACCTGGTTTTGTTAGTTCTTTATTAGATGTATTCAATATTTAGGCGCCAAGATTGGAATAAACTCCGTAAATCATGGCGTAATGAAGCACTCCGCCAACCAGCACCATGATATGAAAGAGTTCGTGGAAGCTGAAAACACCAGGAATTAATTTTGGTTTTTTTATGGCATAAATAATAGCCCCCAGTGTAAAAGCGGCGGCACCGGTAAACATTAGAACGCTCTGAGATACAGTCATTTTGACAAGCATCTGTTTGATGGTGAAAAGCCCTGACCAACCCATGCACAGGTAGATAACCGCGTATAGTTTTCTTGGAGCCCTTGGGAAAAAAATCTGAGAAATCACACCAACGCCAACGAGACCCCACTGAAAGGCAATCATGAACCATTTGTATGAGCCATCAAGGCAAAAATAACATACCGGAGTAAATGTTCCTGCAATCATGAAAAAAATTGCCAGGCGATCCATTCGACGCCAGAAGGACAGCTCATCATCTTTCTTTTTAAAAGCATGGTACAGGGCACTTGCTGAAAAAAGGAAAACAACAGAAATACCATAAATAAGAGCTGTGACAAGAGCGGATGCCGAAGAACTTGCAACCATTGCCAGATAGATAGTGCCAATGACAGCCGCGATCATCCCGGCAAAGTGTGAATAAACATTGAAAAACTCCTGAGTTTTGACTTTCATAAATATCTCCTTTGGAGAAAAAACATATTTTGGGTCTGTAAAAATTTTTTACAAATCAAATTTTTAACTTGGAAATTATATGCGATCTTTGTCCATAGTGCAATAATTATCATTTTTCCTATTTGCGTAAATAATAATTGCAAAGGCTGTTGTTGGAGCACAAAATCTGCTTAAAGAAGATTAATTTCCATGGCACGGACAGGGCAGGCGGAGACGCAGAGTTCACACCCGTTGCATTTTTCGGCATCAAATATGACTTTTAGTGATGGATTTTCAAAGGTCAGCGCTCCTGTAGGGCAGAAAGAAGTGCAGGCTCCGCAGTGAACGCATTTGTTGTTGTTTTGGCAGACACTTTTGGATAGAGGTTCAACCTTCAACCCCATTTCTTTTAAGAAGCGGATGCCGCGGTCAAAATTTTCTTTTATACCGGTAAGTTCAAGAACGATCATGCCCTCACGGCGCGGGAATATCCTTGCTTTGAGAATATTAAAAACCAAATCATATTGTTTAACCAGTTCATAAATTATTGGTTGCGCAACTGCGTCCGGAGTATAACGAATGACTATTTTTTTGGAATAAGTTGCCAATATAATTTCACCTTAAAATTTGTGTAATGTTATTAAGGGATGAGGGCAATATTGTCAAGTTGTAAATGTGCCGTAAATGCCCTTAGGTTGATATTGATGCGCTGAAGGGTGGCAATTATGACGGCGCGAGATGTTCTGCCTACTTGTTTTTTTGATTACTTGCCTTCACGGAAAATATGTCAAAAATTGGTTTAAAAGGAGCAAGAGTGTTGATTATCTCCTGGTTTACTTCCGGAAATTTACCGCCGTAATCCATGTACTTTTTATATTGATCATCAGTAAAGTCTCGGAAAAGAAGATAATTCTTAATAGTCTGTTCCAGATATTTTTTAAAAAAGTCATTCAATACAGTCTCGCCGTATTGGATAATAAGATGCAGCAACGGTATCGGTAAAAGGTAGTTTTTTTTTCGAGCTTCTTCCATAATTATTTGAGTGAGTATTGATGCGGTTACGTCCTCGCCGGTTTTGGCATCTGTCACAGATACTTGCCTTCCCCGGCGAATCACATTGGTAATATATTCAAGTGTTACATAAATACTTTTTTCAGTATCGTAGAGTCGGCGGTTAGTGTATTTTTTTAGCAGTAATTTGTCAGTCATATTATTTCCCTTTTTTTGTAGTTCTTTTATATTGCCATGCTAATATTTGCAACATAAATATTAAATATTTAAACATATATGCTGGTGATAAGTATCTGCTGACTATGTAAGTATTCAATAATATGTAGAATATTAGCAAGATCTCTTGAGATGTCCACGATAAAATATATATTGCAATGCAACAAAATATTATTGACAAAGCAGAAAAAATGAATATAATGAATATCAACAAGTACAGAAAAATATAAGGAGGAAATATCAAAAAGTGGAAAATATGAAAATTGCCAAGCAAATAATTGATTATCACAAAACGGCTTTTGATAATACTTTTGATACATTTTCTGTGGTGCAAGAGCAAATGGAAAAGATGGTGAATAATTTTTTGCAGCAGGCTTCTTTAATTCCTGAAGAAACAAAAGAGGCAATTATAAATTGGGTAAATTTTTACAAGAATGGTCAAGTTGAGTTTAAGAAAACAGCAGATAAAAATTATGAAAAAGTAACCCAATATTTTAATAAACAAGAAATTGAGACTATATCAAATAAGAAAGCAAAAAAAGCAAAGTGATTGAAGGTGTAAGGCGCGTCCCAAAGCAATTAAGCAACCTGTAAATAATCTTTAACTACCTAGGAGGGTAAAATGGAACCAAAACAAATCGCTAAAGAAATGATTGATTTTAATAAAACAGCTTTTGATAACTCTTTTGAAGCAATGACTGCATTGCAAGATCAGACTGAAAAAATGATGAACTCATTTATTGAGCAGACTTCTTATTTTCCGGAAGATGGCAAAAAGTTAATTTCTGATTGGATCAATACGTACAAGAACGGCAGAAATGAATTTAAAAATTCAGCAAACGAAAGTTTTAAAAAGGTTGAATCATTTTTTAATAAAAAATAGCCTGAATGTTGATTGCAGGTGAATTGAACAACGGAAAGCCTCCGCGGTAATTATAAGTACCACGGAGGCTTTTTGTTTGTGAAACTCCAATTCCGAAAGCGAAGCGGAATTGGTAAGTTGAACAATCCCGCAAAGCGGAGGGTATTTATACCCGTGGTTAATTATTATTAGTTTTCGGCGGCATCACAGTTGCTTCTCCACTGAGTACTAACACTCCATCTTGATTACTGCACGTTGTTTTCAACCGTGCGCGATTTTTTTCCGTTATTAATTCTATTACTTCTACCGCGGCAGTAATGGTATCACCGATATGCACCGGAGCAAGAAAGCTTAACTCTTGTTTTAAGTAAATTGTCCCTGGTCCCGGCAATTGGTTTGCCAGAATGGCCGAGATGAAACCTGCGGTTAACATGCCATGCGCGATTCTGGTTTTAAAAAAGGTGCTTTTGGCGTAAGCTTCGTTTACATGCGCCGGATTAAAATCGCCGGTAATACCTGCGTATAAATATATATCACTTTCCGAAACTGTTTTTCCAAAAGATGCCGTATCTCCAACCTTTAATTGTTCAATGCTTTTTCCTGTCATCATAATTTTTTACCTCCGCTGCCTTTTAGAACCACAGTTTATGACTCCAAATATTTTCCTTTAAATCTTTAATGTCATCCTGAACAGTTAAATACATACAGGCGTTTTGAATGGCGAGACCGCCCTGTGAAGCCATGGCCGTAACAAGAATGATATCGTCTTCGGTAAATTCTCGTTGCCGGTCGCTATATAGACGAAGCACGCCGATAACATCTGTTTTTGACTTAATCGGGACGCACAAGATAGAGACAATACCTTCTTCCTTTTTCTCTTTTTTGTACTGTACACCGCTATCAGTATAAGCATTACTAATTATCACCGGTTTTCCCTTTAGGGCTTCGGCTATGCTTTTTTCCGCGGAAATAGGCCCTTTGTTCAGATATTTTTCGCTTAAGCCGAAGCTGGCGACTAATTTCAGAGTTTGCTTATCACTGTCGAGAAGCCGCACCGATGCCGCTTTTACATCCAGACATTTAGCTACAGATTCAGTAAGAGTCTGAAGGATTGTCTTAAGATCGAGACTGGAAGAAATGCTTGCCGCTAAATTCAGAAAGATTTGCGAGTTATCCCGCAGTTTCTTAATTAACTGGGCATTTTCAATTGCAATGCCTCCCTGTTCGGCCAAAATGGAAAGAAAATCAATTTCATCTTTTGTAAATTTTCTTATTTCTTTTGTGTAAAGGCTCAGAATTCCAAGCATTTTGCCTTTATTCATAACTGGGACTGTCAGGATGGAGCCGATTCCTTCAGCTTTCTTTGCTGCATGATTCATCAGACGCTTATCTGTAGTTGCATTCTCGAAGTATATATAGCCATCCTTTAGAAGTTGGGGAGAAATTTTTACTGCATGGCCGGGGCCCGCATGAGTATAATTTGCCGAAAGTCCCACTTGAGCTACAGCCACATTTCTGGCAGAAGATTGCGATTCCTCATCCATGAGAAAAATACTTGCTGCTTTACCTTTCATTGTCTTTACCGCGTTGGAGACAATTAAATTAAGCAACTTGTCCTGATCCTTGGTAGTGCCAAATTCCCTGCTCAGTTTGATCAAACTTTGAAAATAGTCATTTTTAGTTGTCATTTTTAATCTCCCAATAAATTATATAATCTCGGAAATTTTTTGCATTAGCAGTGATTTTCCCTTGGAGGGTGGTTTTTGGGGTGGCTTAGTATTATTTCCTTTGGTCAATTGATCCAACTTCTTTGTTTGAGTTTTACGCGTTGGTGGTTTCTTATTTATTGTGACTCGCTTATGCAACGGATTTGTTTTTTCTGAAGCTTTTTTCTTTGGCGGCATTGGAACAGGGAGTTCATCCTGGTCGCGTGCTTTTAGCCACTCGGCGATTTTCGGGGAAAATTGTTTCTGAAATTTGGAACTGACATAAATGCCTATGTGTCCAGTCTCCAGACATACATCTTCTGTATCCTTGCTTCCCACAGCACTAGTTATTTGATCACAGGATTCCGGTGGTACAAGATGATCATATTTCCCATAAAAATTAAGCATGGGCATGGTTAGTTTTTTTAAATCCACACGCTTGCCATCGAGGTACATTTTGCTTTGGATTAGGAGATTGTTTTTATAACCGTCTTCAACAAATTGGCGGAATGTTTCTCCAGGCACATCAGGGCTGTCAAAAATCCATCGCTCCATCCGCACGAAGTTTTCCACAAATTCTTTGTTATCCATATTTTCCATAAATCCGACATATTTATCAATCATCAAGCGCGCGGGATTGAGCAGCAGGAAACCAAGATTCATCAGATCACCGGGGATATTGCCGTAAGTCTGAATCATTTTATCGATGTCGATATCTTTCATCCAGACGTGCAAAAGACCCTTATCTGTGTCAAAACTCGAAGGTGTAACTGTTGTAATAAGATTTTTTATCTTATCAGGATGAAGCGCGGAATACATGATGGAAAAAGTTCCGCCCATGCAAATTCCCATTATATTAACTTTTTGGATTTGATGCTTTTCCCGGATAAAGTCGATGATGTTATCGATATAGCCATTAACATGGTCGTCAATAGTCACAAAGCGGTCTTTGCGTGTCGGATAGCCCCAGTCAATCATATACAAGTCAATGCCATCCTGGAGGAAGTTTTTCACAACACTTCTGTCCGGTTGCAAATCGAGCATCGTTTCGCGGTTAATCAAGGCATAGACGACAAGCAGAGGTGTTTTTAGTTTATTTTCTGCCGTTTCGGATCGGGAATAGTGTTTAAGTTTTACACGATCTTCCTCGTAAACAATGTCATAAGGAGTTGACGCCACATCATAATGAAGCGGGCTCAACAAAACATCGGACGCTTTCTCGGCGCGCTTCTGGGCTTTTTCCGTGTCTTCAGCAAGGCTCTCTAAAATGAGTTCTATTGGAATTTTTGTTTGCGTCATATTAATTGCATGCCTTTTGAGATGTTAAATCATTTCTACAGTCTGGTTGATTGTTGTATCAACCTGCAGGGGCACTTTGTTGTGAGCCTTTGTTTGCTTTAGACATAACCTTAATTTGTTTTTCCAGTTCCTTGACGCGCTTTTTTAAAACATGAAACTCTTTGTACAATTCGTCCATTTCTTTATTTGTTGGAATAGGTAATAATTGTAAAAAATCATGCAGAGTTTCATTTTTTGCCAGCAAAAAATCTTCCATTTTGCTGAGTGTTTTATGCAGGGCATCTGTATATTCTTTGGATTTGAAAAGGTTCATGTAATGCCCTTCCAAAATTTTGATCCACATGGCGTAATGATCTTTTGTTCCTTTTGGCAGCGTTCCTTCATTAGCCATGCTTTGCAAGTTTTCCTGCAGAACTTTAAATGATTTTTCCATGGGCAGATACAAAACAGAGAGAAATTCAGCCAAAGTATTTTCAAAAAGATTATGTTTATCTAAAAGACTGCTTAATCTTTCCTGATAATATCTGTTGAGCCCCAGGGGCGGAACGTGAAAATATTGCTGCAATTCCTTTTCATAAATTTCAGTTGATGCTTTAAAGACTTCCTCATCCAAATTATCAAAGTTATAAGCTTCGGTTCTTTTACCGATCTTACCGATTTTTTCTAATAAATGTTTTTGGATTTGAAAACCAGTATCCCAACCGGATTTAGACATTCTTAAAATTATTTTCGGCAGGACATCAATAGCTTGAGCAGTTGATGATTCAGATTCAGACTCGTTCATGGCTTGAGAAAAAGACTTCATCAAGCTCAAGTTAGTTTTCCATTGTCCCAGAAAACGATTTTGTGCGGCGTTTTTGGTTTGTTTGCTACCATCAGGATTAGGCGCAGCCGTTTTGGCCAGATTGGACCAAAGGTCAGTTGCTGCTTCCAGCCAGTTTATAAAAAGTAATTCATTCGGAGGATTTTTTTCAGCATCAGTTGCCGCTTCAGTCATAATTCGCCTCATCGTTAACGCTAAAATATCAGGATGAAAAAAATGTTAAAAAGATCGAATAATGTTTAAGCAATAGTCCGACTTTAACTATAATTTATATATTGAAGATGGATTAGAAGATATTGTCTTTGTCATGCTGGGAATTCTCCAATGAATAATTAGTAATACTATCCCAACTCAACTACCTTATTTATTTAATATAGAAAGCTTTTTTTGTCAATGTATTTTGAGTTTATTTGCCGCAATATATGCTTGATTTATTGAAGACAGATATTTATGATGCAAAAATTACAGTAGGCAGGATAATGCGTGCGCAGTTCCAGTTTTTACATTGACAAAATATTACGGGACGAAATACCTTTTTATATTTACTTTACTTATCATCCTGTTTACCGATATACACACCCATATAAACATGAGATTAGAATCGATAAAAGATCTGCGTGGTTGTAAAAAAGAAAGAAATGCCAATATGGCGGGGGATTAAATGTACTGGGAAAAGAATGTAGAGACAATAGACCGGAAGAAACTGGAAGAATTGCAACTGGCACAACTCAAAGATACAATTAAAAGAACAGAAAAATCTTATTATTACGGCAAACTATTTCAAGAGAAAAACATCAGCGCTAACTCGATAAAATCGCTTGAAGATATTCAAAAATTTCCCTTTACCACTAAGGATGATTTGCGCGAACACTGGCCTTATGGTTTTATCGCGGTACCGAAAGATGAACTGGTCAGGATGCATTCATCTTCGGGAACAACAGGCCGAGCCACGGTAGTTTTCCATACGGCAAGCGATATTGCCATCTGGTCAAATCTTTTAGCACGCTGCATGTTTATGACCGGGATGCGCAAAAGTGATGTTTTCCAAAATATGATGACCTATGGCCTGTTTACCGGCGGACTCGGTTTTCATTACGGTGCGGAAAAGATCGGCGCGTTGGTTATTCCCGCTGGCGCTGGCAACTCCAAACGTCAGATTCAACTGATGATGGATTTTGAAACAACGGTTGTCCACGTTATTCCAAGTTACGCGCTGCACCTCTCGACAGTGTTTACGGAGCTGAAGATTGACCCGCGTAAAGATACGAAAGTAAAGATTGCTTTTCTTGGCGCGGAGCCGCATACGGAAAAAATGCGGCGTAAGATTGAAGAAATCTACGGCTATAAAGCTTTTAACTCCTATGGCCTTTCTGAAATGAATGGTCCGGGTGTAGCTTTTGAATGTCCACAGCAAAATGGTATGCATATCTGGGAAGATAGTTTTCTGGTGGAGATCATAGATCCCAAGACTCTTGCGCCGGTTGCCGATGGTGAAGAAGGTGAACTCGTCATGACTTCTCTACAAAAAGAAGGCATGCCACTTTTGCGTTACCGAACAAAAGATTTAACCAGAATTATTCCGGGAATCTGCCCTTGCGGCAGAACCCACCGTCGTATTGAAAGGATCAAAGGACGTTCTGATGATATGCTGATTCTCAAAGGCGTGAATATTTTCCCCATGCAGATTGAAAAGAAGCTGATGGAAATCGCTGATGTGGGCACAAACTTCCTGATTATCCTCGATCGCGCTGATTTCAATGATTCCATGACGGTTAAAGTCGAAGTCAATAAAAAATATTTTGCCGGTGACATCAAACAACTGGAGATTTTAAGAAAGAAAATTACCGAGGAATTGAAAGGCGAATTACTGATTACACCGAAAGTTGATTTGGTGGAACCGGACAGTATCCCCAAAGGTGAGGGGAAGGCGGTACGGGTTATTGACAATAGGAAAGATTAAACTTAAACTAAGGAGAAAAATATGATTGCATATCAGATTTCTATTTTTGCGGAAAATAAGCCCGGCAAAATTGCTCATCTCACCAGTGTTCTGGGTAAGGAAAAGATCAATATTAGGGCGACCACCATATCCACTGCCGATACCTTTGGAGTTATCAACCTGATCGTGGATGATCCCAAGCGTGCAGAAACAGTTCTCACCCAGGCCGGATTAACAGTACATCTGCGCAGTGTGCTGGCTGTACTCATTGACGACAAACCTGGCGGTTTGGATAATCTGATGCAGCTACTTTATCAGGAAGGCATCAACATCAACAATGCCTATGGTTTTGTCCTGGAGAGTTCGAAAAAAGCGGTTTTTGTTGTTGATGTAGACCAGACCGAGAAAACAGAAAAACTTCTGGAGGAGAATGGATTTCAGACGCTCGATACGCAAGCACTCTCTTCAATTGAACCCACTCACAATGTAAAATAACCTACAAATAGAGGAAAATGATTATGACCCACGCAGATAAAGGTAAATACGCTCAAAAACACTCTCCAGAAGTCAATGTTGAAGATTCTCTGAAGCAGGAAGTCCGGCAAGCGGCAAAAGAAAATAATGTTTCCTGTTTGATTGCGGAAGAAATTGCCGGGAGAAAATCGGTATCTTTAGGAGATGTTGGTATAGCCCTTGATATTTTAAATATCAACATTACCGAATGCCAATTGGGACTTTTTGGTTACAGACCGCAGAAAAAAATTGTGCAGCTCGCCCGGAAAGTCGCGCCTGATTTAAAGCAAGCTATTAGTGATGCTTTGAGTGACGGGCGCTTATCTTGTTCTACGGCCTGGGCGATAGCCAAACAGCTAAAACTGTCGCGCAAGAAAGTTTCCGCCGCCTGTGAAGCTCTAAAAATCAGGATCAAACCTTGTCAGTTGGGCGCGTTTTAAACGGATATTTTTAAATAGCTATCCAGCAGGCTAATCATTAAGTCGGCATTTTTACGGATACCGGCTGTTATCTCTTTCATGCTCAAAGGTTGTTCCGTTAGGCCATTGCCGAAATTATCAATGGAACAGGCAGATGCGTAGGGAATGTCTAGCTCAAGGGCAACTACCGCTTCGCTTGCCATTGTCATGCCCACAATATCGGCAAAATTAGACATCATTTTAATTTCTGCTTTTGTTTCCAGCCGGGGTCCTGGGACTTGCCAGTAAGTTCCTTTTTCAATGGTTGAAATTTTGCAGTGTTTTGCCGCGTTGATTAGCTTTTGGCGCACTTTTTCATTTAATGCGGGAGTGATATGTACCGCTCTATTTTCATGAATAGTTGGGGTCGCGCACAGCGTAATGAAATCATCGGGAATAACAATTGTTCCCGGACACAAATCTTTTTTTAAAGAACCGGTGGAGTTAATTCCAACAACTTCATTTACGCCCAGCTCTTTGAGAGCATGCAGATTAGCCGCGTGATTAATCATGTGCGGTAAAATGTAGCTATCCAGATCATTGCCATGACGGAGAATCAAAACAATATTATCAGATAACAGTACCAAAGCCTGGCCGAATTCATTTTTCATCAGCTTGAATTTACTGTTTGCCACCAGATCGCTTCTTTCTAGAATTGTTGTGCCGGAAATAACTCCTAATAATCCCATAAATCCTCCTTATATAATAAGATTTATAACAAATTAGCATTAAACAGTCAAAGAATAACGAATATTTTAGCAAGCCAAATAGCATTTGACATTTTTCAGTACGCTGTGACATATATAATTTCTAAATTAATTTAGATAAAGGAGGTTGCGATATGGGTAATGAATTTGTAGGTGTCGCCACCGATGATAATTTTGAAGGTGAAGTTCTGAAAAGTGTAAAGCCGGTGCTTATAGATTTTTGGGCACCATGGTGCGGGCCGTGTAAAGCCATCGGTCCTATTGTTGAAGAGCTTGCAGTGCAATTAAAAGACAGTGTCAAGATGATGAAGTTAAATGTTGATGAAAATCAGAAAACGGCCACTAACTTCGGTGTGCGCAGTATTCCCACAATTATTCTGTTCAAAGACGGGAAGGTTCTGGATACCCTGATCGGGCTTGTTCCAAAAGATAAGTTGGAAGCTTTTGCTAAAAAGGGTTTATAGTGTTTTACTTAATAAAACGAGGGTAGGGTTAATAGTGAAAATAAGAATAATTGTTTTGACGATTATAATGTTGTTTTGTGTTGCCGGTTGTCAGTTGACGTTTTTTAAGAAGGAGGGAATGGTCAAAGGAACTCCTGAGGGGCTATATTCACGCGGTGCTCTTGAGTATCAGCAAGGCAACTATACAAAAGCGCGTGAATATTTTGTACGTCTCAGGGAGGAGCATCCCCTGCATGAATTAGCTGTTTTAGCTGATATGGGAATAGCTGATTCCTATTATAGTGACAGAGGATATTTTAAAGAAAAAGGTTATATTGAAGCGGAAAGCGCTTATAACGATTTTATCAGCCTTCATCCGACCAATGAAAATGTGCCATATGCAATCTATCAGGCGGGCATGTGCCATTATAACCAGATTGGAGCAATCGATCGCGATCAGACAGAAACAGTCAAGGCCAGGAAAGAATTCGAAAAACTGGTTACGCGTTATCCGGAGAGCAAATTTGCTACTATGGCCGAGAGATTGATCGTGGAGTGCAAACAAAAACAGGCTGAGCATGAATTTTATGTAGGGAAGTTTTATTACACGCAGAAAAAATATTCGGCGGCCCTGACACGTTTAGAAAAAATAGCTGTAGATTATGCTAATATTGGTCTTGATTTCAAAGTGGAATATTTAATTAGTGAAACTAAATCAAAAATAGCCGAAGAAGAAAAATTAAAGAAGGATAAAGAAGCCAAAGAAAAAGCTAGAGTAAAAGCTGAAGAAGAAAAGAAGAAAGCCAAAGAAGAACAGAAAGCAGCACAAAAAGCAGCACAGAAGCAATAAATACAACTACCATTTTTAAATCAATGAACATGTCCCGATAAATATGTTTAAAAAATTACGCATGCTAGCAACAACAAAACCAGCCAGTAAGATTATTTACTGGCTGGTGCGGTTATATTGCATGACTTTTCGTTTCAAGATAATCAATGAAGAACCTTTGTTGAATTGCATGGAGCATGGTGGTCGGGTTTTAATTTGCGGGTGGCATCAGCAGATATTTTCCGCATTTTATTATGGGAAAAAGTTTGAGAAATATAATCCCTGCATAATGACTTCGAAAAGTTTGGATGGAGAGATTACTGCGGGGGTGGCAAGACACGTAGGCTGGTATCCTATTCGTGGTTCTTCTTCCCGCAATGGTGGTCCGGCATTAAGAGAAATGACCAATAGAGTGAAAAAATATGGTCTGGCAATTATTTTTCCGGATGGGCCGCGCGGTCCTGCAGGTGTGTCCAAGCCTGGCGCCATCAGCCTTGCTCAGGCGGCGGACGCCTTTATCCTGCCAGTATATGTAAAAGCCGAAAATGCCTGGTATCTAAATAGTTGGGATAAATTTATGATTCCCAAACCATTTTCCCGCGTAACCATTGTATTTTGTGAAATGATAAAGCTTCCGCCAATACAATCTGAAGATGATTTCGAAAATCAAAGAAAAATGCTGGATGATATTTTGCAGCCCTATCTGGTACGCTAGAAATAGTGATTTCATTTTTAAATCAAAGCGCTCTCGATAAAGATAACGCCTTGATTTAAAAATTATAGTAAACGCTGCGAAACACGATACGGTGGAAGAAATATCGTTCCCTCTTTAATATCGATGGCCGAAGATCAGTAGTTATTTAGATTCGTTAAAAAAATCTTCTACTTTTTTAAAATTTTCATCGACAGCATTTTTTAAATCATCGCTGCCTTTTTTATATGACTTCATCCATTCAGAGATTGCTTTTTTCCCTTCTTCCGGAAACATTGGTGATTTTTCCCAGAATTTATTCACCAACCTCTCCGTTTGTTCATGCAGTGCCTGCATAGCACTGAAGTTATTATCAAAAGCAGTCTTGTTGAAAACAATCATTTGTTTGGCAATTTGTTTAGGATCCATATCACCCTCCTCCATGAATTTTCGCTTGTGGTTATTTTTTGCCTGTTTTGACTGCTTCTTCTTTCTGAGAATTAGCAAAGTAATCCGCCACTTTTTTATAGCTCTCATCAGCCGAAGCCTTGTAATCTTCTCGACCTTTCTTGTAGGTGTTTATCCAATCATTGATCGTTTTTTTTCCTTCTGCCGGAAGCCACGATGCCTTCTCTAAAAAACCGGAAACCAGCTTTTCAGTCTGGTCCTGCATGGCAATCATGGCGCTAAAGGTGTTATCAAACGCAGTTTTATTGAACTCAATCATCTGTTTGGCAATTTGTTTCTGATCCATAATAAACCCTCCCTGAGTAAATGATGATAATAATATTTTGCCGGATTAAATTAATAATCTCAGCCTTCGCCGTAATAAAATATTTTTCAGCAATAATTGCCAGTTGAGTGACTAAACTTTCCTGCTGCATTAATAAGTGGTATTGATTCTAGATTTTAAATTATAGTTTATTATCGAAATATTAGCAAACAATATACAGGATAATTGTCAATTAACGCTTTAACCATCCAGACAAAAGATTCAGCTCTTTTTCTTCCCATTGCGCAGAAAAACGGATACTTAGAAATGATTCATATAAATTGTTCATCGTTTTTACCGCGTTTTCAATAAGGTAAATACGCTCCAGAAGGTGACCGGAAGGGTCTTCGGGTGTTTCCTGCCAATCCATTACCGGAAGTTTCAACGATTGAAAATGAAAAGAATCTGCACGAAAGGTGAATTCCCATTCATTTTGATTATAAATTAATTTAATTCCGGCTTCTTTCACTTTTTTCCCCTGACGGATGGCTTCTTTGCCTTCTTTGAGTTCAGCGTGAATTCCATGGCAGACGACGCCTTGGGAATATTCACCTTCACCCGCCTCCAAAACAATCCGCTTCAAGAAGTTCAATTCTACTTCTTCACCTTTTGTTACGGTTATTCTGCCGCCACGTTCCTCCGATTTATACCAGAGCCACGTCAAAAATTCGCGGCCGATAAGAGAAGTATCCGTAGAAAATTCCTCTGCCTCAGGCGGTTTGCTGATTATCAGTGGATTTTCCTGCGGCAGAAAGCGCCGGACATTTAGCGAAAAAGTTTTTTTAAACAAATCGGCAAAATCATCGGCGACTTTGTCGGCAAGTGAAGAAAAATAAATTTTGTTTTGTCCCACTGCCCAGCAAACATCGTAAAAAGAAGGAACAGGATCAAGTTTGGTCAGAAGTTCCAATTTCACCTTTTCTTTAATACCCGAGGACATTGCTTTATTGACACGGTTTTTACCGCTTTCGGCAAGAAATCGTTTTTCTTCTTCCATCAATTTGATCTTCATTAATTTAGGAGGAATCAACTTGCGGTCAACACGAAGGGAAAAAATAAGGTAATCTCCCAGCGCGTAATTAGCATTTTCAAATTCGGCATCTAACACGTCCGTGAGAGAAACCCATCCCAGACGTTTTTCTTCTGTTGACTTGGTTGTTTGGCGAAACGAATTGGCTTTTATATTGCTGCTCACAAAATCTAAAAAAGCCTTTGGTAATTGTCCATCCACATGAAATTGAGAAAAACTGAAATTGCCTTTAAGTAAACCCATAAATAATCACCTCATGGAGGCACCGTATATTATGGACGCCTTGTCTGTCAAGTATTTAAATATGAAAATTGCCTTGCAAATTCAAAGAGTTTCTTGCTATACCCATATATTATTTATCCGTAGACAGTAGCTTTTATTTATGTTACTGACCGAGATATTTTGGGGTTTATGATCATGAAAATCAAGAAAATCGGCATTGTTGCCAACGTTGAAAAAGAAACAAGCGCGCAGTACTCCGGATCATTAAAAAAATGGTTGGAGGATCGGGGCGTGGAAGTCTTTCTGGAAGCCGCTACTTCCGCCACACTGGGCATTCGGGGTGGATATTCAAGAGATGATTTGTCCCGAAAAGCAGATTTGATCGCTGTTTTAGGTGGCGACGGCACTATGCTGCATACCGCGCGCCATGCAGCCAGGCATGATGTTCCCATTGTGGGAATTAATATGGGAACCTTCGGCTATCTCACAGAAGTCAATTTAAATGAAATGTTTGCGGCGCTGGAATTAATTCTGGCAGGAAAGTTTATCACAGAAAAAAGAATGATGCTGGAGGCTTTAATCAGTCGCGGCAAAACCAGTATTGGCAAAGGTATTGTTTTAAATGATGTAGTGATTAATCGGGGCAATCTCTCCCGTATTATTGAGCTGGAAACGTTGATCAATAAGCAATATCTGACAACTTATAAAGCGGATGGCCTGATTGTTTCTACTCCCACCGGTTCTACCGCTTATTCACTTTCCGCGGGCGGACCGATTGTTTTCCCCGGGGAAGATTTAATTATTATCAATCCGATTTGCCCGCATACCTTAACCAATCGGCCGATTATTTTCCCGGAAGATTCTGTTTTACATTTAACACTTTGGTCTAAGGGAAAAGGCGCAACAGTGACACTGGACGGGCAGGAAGCTTTTTTAATTAAATCCGGGGATGTAATAACCATAAAGAAGTCAAAATACGTGACAAATTTAGTTCTATCACCGCATCGCAGCTATGGGGAAATTTTACGCTCCAAGCTTGGCTGGGGCGCGCTACCAACAGGGGCAAGAAAAAAGTAAAATGCTAAGAGATCTGAGCATAAAAAACTTCGCTATTATTGACGAGCTTTCCGTTTCTTTCAGTGACGGGCTTAATGTCATTTCCGGTGAAACCGGCGCGGGCAAATCGATAATTATCGGCGCCGTAAGCCTGCTTTTGGGTGATAGAGCCACGGCGGAAATGATTCGAACAAAGGCCGATTCCGCCACGGTCGAAGCTCTCTTTGATGTATCTTCCAATGATTCTTTGCGGGAAAAAATCGCTTCGATGGGCTTTGCCGCAGGCAATGAATTGATCATCCGTCGGGTAATTTCGCGGACGGGGAAAAACAAAGCGCTCATCAACGGGCAAATGGCGACACTGGGCAATTTGTCTGCAATCAGTGAATCTCTGATCAACATTTGTGGGCAGCATGAACATCAATTGATTCTCAATAATGAAAGCCACGTGGATATTCTTGATGAGTTTGGTGCCTGCCTTCCGCTGCGGGCTTCCTATGAAGAAGTGTACAATTCATATCAGCAACTTCAAGCTCAAATGACGAAGCTTCAGGAACTGCGACGCAGCCGCGAAGAAAAGACATCATTGATTAAATTTCAGTTAAAAGAGATTGTGGATATAGATCCGCAGCCGGCTGAAGATATCACTTTGACCAATGAAAAAAAAGTGCTGGTAAACGCTCAAAAACTTACTGATAACGCCAACCGTGCGTACGATATGCTTTACGGGGAACAAAATTCGGTTTGTGAAAAGCTCAAAGAAGTTCGTAATTCGGTAAAGGAAATAAAAATAATTGACGCGGACTTGAAGCTTGCTGAAGCGGATATTGAAGGTAATTTTATCGCGCTGCAGGAAGCGGCTTTGGCGCTGCGCGATTATGGTAAAAATCTTTATTTTGATCCCGCAAGACTTTTGGCCATTGATGAGCGTCTTGAATTGATCGGTACCTTAAAGCGCAAGCACGGCGGCACTCTGGAGAGTGTTTTAATGAAAAAACAGGAAATGGAAGAAGATTTGAGACGGGTATTTTCTGTGGAAGAAGAGCTGGAGAAGCTGACAAAAGAAGAAGCGGTGCTAAAAGCTAATCTTACGCAAAAGGCTCTGGCTCTTTCGCAGTCAAGAGCTAAAGGGGCAGCAAAACTAACACAAGCCGTGGATAATGAAATCCACGCGTTAAATATGAAACACGCCTCTTTTCATGTTAATTTCAAAAAAAACTTTGCAGCGGATGACAAAGCTGCAGCAAGCTTTGGACCGAAAGGCGCAGATGAGATTGAATTTTATTTGACAGCCAATGTCGGAGAAGAACCCAAAGCATTGAATAAGATAGCTTCCGGTGGTGAATTATCGCGCATTGTTCTGGCGCTGAAAAATGTTTTGTCACGCACCGGTTCTGTTGATACTGTTGTATTTGATGAAGTGGATAGCGGTATCGGCGGTGCTACAGCCGAAATAGTAGGCAGAAAATTAAAAGAGGTATCCGCTAATCATCAGGTTGTTTGCATCACTCATTTGCCCCAGATAGCCTGTTTTGGGGGCAGCCATTTCCGTGTGGCCAAAGAAGTCGCGGGCGGCAGAACTGCTACCACGGTAGAGATGCTGACCGATGAGCAGAAAATTGAAGAAATCAGTCGGATGTTGGGTGGAGTTGATTTGACTCAAACGACAAGGGAACATGCCAAAGAAATGATCACTGGCGCCAAAAAAGCCGGTGTGTGATATTTTGGGGGAGTTGAAGAATGTTGAGAAAAGCGCGCATCGGGGATGTCAAGACCATTCACCGCATAATTAATCTGTCGGCGGGGAAAGGTGAGATGTTGCCCCGCTCTTTGATGGATATATACAATTCATTAAGAGACTTCATTGTTTACTGCAATGATGACGACTCGCAGGTTATTGGTATTTGCGCGATGAACATTATCTGGGAAAATCTTGCTGAAATCCGATCCCTTTATGTTGACGAAAATTATCGAGGGAAGGGTATCGGCAGAAAGGTTGTCGAGTTCTGTATTTCAGAGGCGATTACACTGGAACTCTTTCGAATATTTTCGCTGACCTACAAACGGGAATTCTTTGTTAAGTTGGGTTTTAAGGAAGTTGATCGTTCCACTCTGCCGGAAAAAATCTGGGCGGATTGTTTCCGCTGTTCCAAATATCCCGACTACTGCGATGAATTTGCGATGATTATTGAATTATGAAACACGCCGTTAATCTTCTTTTGCTTACATTATTCATTTTATCTTTGGCTGCCTGCACAAGGACGATAACGAGAATGCCTGCCGATTCGGCAGATGCGCTTGTTGTTGTTCCCGGGGAAGAGTTGGACCTAAACGACGATCTTGATTTTGCGGCACTCGATCTGGCGATTGATCGTTCTGTGGCCTACTATGAAGGCCCCGGCAGGAATAGCGTTTACCGGATGGCGGATAAATTGATCGGGGCAAAACAAATGATGGAATCTCTCACCGCCTTCCGCAAGATTATAAAAAGTGATGCCGGAATTGAAGAGAAGAAAAACCAGATAAGGCAGGAGTTTGATATCTACCGTGCTGCGGGTGATGGTGAACACGGCGGCGTACTCTTCACCGGCTATTATGAACCGTTACTGGATGGTTCTTTAACACCTTCGGAGAAATACAGGTACCCGCTATACAAAACTCCGCCGGAGTTGGTGACGCAGGCAATATCTAAAAATAAAACTAAAGTGAGCTGGATGAAAAACGGCGAATCAGTGCCTTATTATACCCGCCGGGAAATTGATGTGGATGGAGTTTTAAAGGGCAGGGGGCTTGAACTGATCTGGGTGTCCGATCCTGCCGAGCTATTTTCTTTGCACATCCAAGGCTCCGGAAAAATACGTCTGGAAGACGGGAAAATTATCACTGTCAGTAATGCGCAGAACAATGGATGGCCATATCGAACTATGCCGACAAGCCTTTTGGATGAGATCAGGCGTGAAAAAGGGAACACTTCATATGCCAGTGTAAAATCTTGGTTGCGAAGTAAAAATGATCAGGAACGCAATCAGAGTCTAAGTTATTATGACCGATACATATTCTTTCGTCTTGTGGATAAAGATCCGATTGGCTCTTTAGGGCAGCCGGTAACACCGGATCGATCAATTGCCACTGATCCGGATTACTTTCCGCAAGGCGCTCTGGCTTTCATCCGTCTACGCAAGCCAGTGTTTGATGCCGAAGGAAACATCAGTCAAAGAGTTGCCTTCTCCCGGTTTGTTCTTAACCAGGATAAAGGTTCGGCAATCAAGGGGCCGGGCCGGGTTGATCTTTTCTGCGGCTTTGGCTCGAATGCTCAGTCCACAGCCGGCACCCTCAAAGAAAAGGGTGAACTGTATTTTCTTATCAAAAAATAAATAAATTCAACATTTGTCATTGAGATAAGCACCTCTTGCTCTGTGGTAATCTCGATTATGTCAATCAAACGTTCGCGCTGATTCCCTTATTTTCTTCATAAATACTGTGATAGTAAAGTTAACGGTTAAGGCTATAACAGTGAAAGTCATCAGATTCATGAACATTACCATGTGAACGATAAAATAGGCGACGCAATTACTCGTATTAATGATGAAATTACTGTTCTTGCAATGAATATTTGCTTGACTTTTTATTAGTGATAGTGTTTTCCTAAATAAGATATAAAGCGAAGCATTATTTTTACATATAGAATTTTGTCCCAGGCAAGAAGTTGATTTATGTTGCATAAACAATAAATTGAACAGGGGGGGAACGTATGAAAAGCTTTAAGTCTTGGTTAGTTATTCGGATTGCCGTAGTGTTTCTAGTGATTTCAATGGTGTCTGCATGTGGAATTGTAAGCGCAGTATGGATAAGAAATGCCAGCCGAAACGATGTGGTAAATGTCGGCGATTCCATTTTTGCGTTGTCTGGCAAAATTCATGATTATCTGCAGAGTTGGTCCGGCCAGACATTCCGCCGGTACAGCGTTTCGGGAGCTATGGTAAATAGTGGCGTTATTCCTGATATTGCCAGCCAATATGCCACGGCAAAAAGTGATCATGCGTATATCAAGACTATTTTTATGGACGGTGGTGGTAATGACATTTTAATACCTGCCATTGCTTTTGATCCTTACAACTGTAAAGTTGATTGGTGGGAATCAGGACTTTCATCAAAATGTAAATCTCTCATCGATGATGTGTACGTTGATACGGTGGATCTCTTAAACCAGATGGGCAGAGACGGCGTAAAGAATATCATTTTCCAGGGTTATTATCATGTTAAAAATGGTGTTTTCGGCAGTACGAAGTTAACCCAGGCAGTAGATTATGGTGATACAAAACTCGCACTGGCAGTCAAGAATGCAACTGCGGCAAACAATTATCGTGTGTTCATTGATCCGCGGCCATATATTGTCAATTCCGATATCATTATCGATGGCATTCATCCGACCGATTCAGGTTCACAGAAACTTGCATCTTTAATATGGGTTAAGCTTCAACCACTTCTTTAGGAATGTAATATCAGTTTGTGGTCTTCAAAAATAAACAAGGGTGACGGAAGCTTGAGAAAAGGTTCCGTCACCCTTTTATGTTTCATGCGCCTAAATCAAATTCAACAAAATAAGGTTATGGAGATAACGTAAAACATGGCTGGCAAAATAAAAAAAACATGGGTGGCAATCGGCATTGCGGTATTAATATTTGCAATCAGTCTTTGCTGTTATTTAATTACGCGTGATGCAGGTGACCGGCCTACTCAATATGGTATTTCAAATGATGTTGGACAGCTTTCACTTGCTGAAAATAATTCTTTTAGTGATCAAATTGTCAACCAATTGAAGATGTTCTATGGTAAAAAAATATCAGAAAAAAGCACTCAGGCGAACCTTATTGCTATAAGGGACTTAATAATGTCCACTAACCCGGTGGAGGGGAAGGCGATATTTTATGCTATTCTCAAGCGGGCATTTCCGGATTATGCTGATGATATCATGAATACTTTGGATAAATTGGACCAGTATAACCGCTGGCTGGAGGATAATAAAAAAATGCTCGCTCAAATGTCAGCCGGCGAAAGATCTGCCGCCTTATGGAAAGAGAGAAGGGAACTATTTGGCGATGATGCGGAAAAGATATGGTCGGGTGATGTGCTGGCATCAGATGCTAGAAAAGAAAAAGTGAAAGATGCTCTGACTACTTTAAATAAAGCTGACAATACTACTATCGATAAAAAAATTGAAGTGTATAAGGACGCTCTCCACGATGCATATAAGGATTCTCCGGAAGAATTTATTCTGGGGCAGACTTATCTTATGGCCAAGATATTTTTCAGTATTGATGCCGTTCAGGATGAACTTAAAAAGATGAACCCGGAGCAACGCCAATGGGAAATGAACAATATTCGCAGGAAAATGGGATTCACAGAGGAACAGGTTGAAGAATTTGGAAAACGCGATGCAGATCGTGAACAGCGCTGGGGAAATGGCTTGAATTACATGAAGGATCGCGAGGCTATTGTAAAGGAATTCGAGGGAACGGTAAGAGAGGAAAGATTAAAAGCTCTGAGAGAACAGTATTTTCAAGATGAAGCTAAATCAATTGAATTAGAAGAAAAAGATGATTTTTTCCGCTTTAAGAGACCGCGAGTATATGGAAGAAATTAGTGCCAGGTTGCGCTAAAACACCTCCATCTCCACCTGAAACAAACAGGGGAAAGAATCAATATCCAATAACATAATAATGCCTTGCCGGAGACCGGCACGGCATGTAAGTAATACCAATAGATCAATCATTTTGGTGTAACCGCTATGCTTGTTCCACCCTGTTAAATTTCTTCCTCCATATTGCAATTGTAAATATAACTGTTAAGACTATGGCTATGAAGAGCAGCAGAGTCATAAACATTCCCAGGTGAAGTATTAACCAGGCAATGCCAATTACCGGCATTAACATTGCGCGGGTAACCAGGCGCAAAGCATCGTTTGCGGCAATTTTATCAGCAATGGGCGGGCTTGTGCGGTAATAGAAATCCACAAAAGCCTGTCCGGCGGAAGATGAAAGCAGAACGCGATCGCGGAAATCCCGCAGGATTTGCACGTGGCGTTCCAGAGGCGAGCCGAAAGCCGCCGTGGCGATGAAACATCCGCCGCCACCACCACCGCCACCGGCAGCAACAGGTGCAGCCAGTGTAGTAACACTAAATGTGTCTGATATTCCACCAATGGTAAGCGTCGCATTAGTCATCGTGGAGTGACTTCCCGATGATGTTTGGCGCACTGTTACCGTATCTCCGTAGTTCACCGTTCCGTTGTCACTTATGTAAGGCCCGTTGTTGATGGAATATATGCCACCTACGATAGAAATGGGTGAAGCCGCATTGATTCCGGATACTGTTATGGTATTAGAGGTAATTACAGTGCTCAAGGCCACACCTGTCTGATCTGTAAAGGTGAACTGGTCGGGGATAATGTCTATCCCTACAGTAAAAGATATTGTATTGCCTGCTGATGTTCCAACGTTAGATATTATCAGACCGCCCGCATTGCCATTTGATAAAAAACTGGAAGGATTGGTGCTGTCATTAATCTGCGTTCGTCCAAGATCGCTGCTGTATGCGGCGGAGTTGGGTTGCCCGTTTGCCGATGTTGTGCCATTTGGTCGATAAATGTACACTTCATCAGGAGGACCATCGCTATTGCCATGTGCTGCTGTATTTATTCTGTATACAAGCAAGCCTGTTCCCGGTAGAGAAGATTCGAAGGTTCCGGTTTTTTTTCTGTATTCAACCACAAAATACTCTGTTGCCGAATTTGGTGAGGCTATTTTGTAAGCATTATTGCTACTTGAAGTAAGCAGATTGATTGTATAAGTTCCTGAAGTTGTTATCAGGGGCAGCGATGCAATCCAGTTGCCGTAGCGAAATTTCATGTAAGCGCCCATATGCTGTGGTGGATTACTGTTATTTTCCATGAGATCCCACCCACTCACCGGTTCTAAACTTAAAGAATAATAATAATGGTAAAGATCCGGTGCTCCCAATGAATGAAACATTTCATGGCATAATACTCCCACGCCACTGGAAGCCAGGGCTGTCTGCAATTGAAAGTTATAGGCGTAAACCCTTTTGCCGCTTATATTGGCAGTCTGGGAATAAAGGTACCACATATGCGGCCACAGCAAACTGGCCCAGCCCGTCGGCCCTCCTTTAATTATAAAGCAGACATTGTCGACATTGCCGTCATTATCGCCGTCAAGGTTGAGCCCGGAAGGAACCGCAGCGCTGATAGCAGCTACGGCATTTTTGAGCAGAAGATGTTCTCTGTTAGTCCTTTCTGTGCCGTTATCTCCGCCTGAATATCCGGTAGGATTTGTTGATGCATTATATGGTTGATAGTATGCCCGGGTATAACTGTCCTGATATGAAACTACGATAGATGAAACTGGTGCCGGATAATAAGTGCTGGTAATGGCAAGTTGGTTGTAAGAAACTTCCAGATAATAGTTGTACATTGAATTTGCGCCGGAAGTTGATGAATTGAACATGCTGTCATATGTGCTAATCTCGTCGGTGAATTCAGTTTCATCGCTGAAACGGATAAACACGACCAGATTGTTTATCGTACCAGTTGTTGGCGCATTAACTACCCCCAGGTTGTATTCATTGGCAATTCCTTCTTTCCCTTGACCTATAGCGGGGTGCATGGATTGCCGGGCGCTAAGTATTTTTGCCTTAATTGCAATCGCAGATAGGTTGACACTTTTTTCCATACCAGCGCTTTGCGGATTACTGATGCCAACGATATATCCGGAACTTGCCACATTCCCGTTTTGTCTTACCGCATAAGTATAATAACCGGTTTGCGGATCCTGGATAATCGTGTAACCATCTTTATCATGCAGCCAGTTATGAAATTCATCGCCGCTGGCAAGGCAATCAATTATTTGTCCACTGGGTTGTTTGATCTGCACGGGAATATTAAAAAGTCGAGCCGCCTCCACAATAGCCGATGTGCATAAAATTACAATAATACTAATATGAAAATACAAAATTAATTTCTTTAAGTTTCTCATGCACCAACCTTCTTTAATGTTTTATACAATGAATGAAAATATCTACACCTTATTCTGAGATTACTGCGCTTATTTTATCATGCATCCTTGATATTTTTACCTTTCGGTCAATTGTCTCCTACTGTGCTTTTTAAGACAGTTTAGTAACAGACAATAAATAACAAACCAAGTAATGATGGAAGAAATAATCGGCTAAATACACCCATAAAATCCCCTTTTTTTACAGCTAAAGCATATGTAAGTAATTCTGGCCAGTCAAGTAATATTGTGCATAAAATATACTACCTAAATTCCATTTACTGAAGTGAAAATAAAAGCTATTTCAGCGTCAGTCAAACGCTTAAGAATTACTGACAGTGAATCTTGGTAGGTTCGGCCTAAATCAAAATGTAAGGTTATTATGCAGACCGCATTATCCGATGCAACGGTTGGACACTTAAGAAATAGGATGTTGCTTATAATAATTATTTTTTTTCACAGCCCAGCCTACTTGGGATAATTCGACTAGCAAGTTTGAGTTCACTTCGTTTCTGAAACTTGAGCCTCATTACTACTTAACAATCTTCAATGCACTTCTCTTTTAAAGTTTGAGTATCATTAATCCCGCGACGCTTCGCTTTGGGGATCAATTCCGCTTGCGCTTCCTATAGTCAGCGAGCGTCATTGATAAAGCAACGAGGATCTTCGGCCAGGTAATCTCCGCTGTAAGCCAGGGCGCGGCCACGGCAGCCGCCACAGACGGTTTTATAATTGCAATCAGCGCAGATACCTTTTAAATTTTCTTCCCGCTTGCGTAGTTTTTGGAAAACAGAAGATTCATAGTAAATCTTGTTAAAATCCATTTCCCTCACATTACCGCCGCTGATCTCGACAAAAGGGCATGGCCAGACATCGCCGTTGGCTTTGATGTATACAAACCCCCGGCCTGCGGCACAGCCGTGAAAAACTTTTCCTGCCAGCTTAAGCATAAGTCCGTCGCGAATGCCGTTTTTTTCCAGAATATAAGGCCAGTACTGAGGACCGGCGACAGGTTCAATTATTGTATGTGCGGTCTTTTGTTTTTGCGCGATAAGTTCGCTCAGATATTTATTGGCGGTTTTCTTTAATGTGGCTTTTTCAATCTTTTCGCCGCGGCCGACGGCGACCAGCTGATACATCAGCATGATTCCGGCGCCGCAATTGTCGGCAAAATCGATAAGCTCCGGCAAATGCGGCATATTGTATTCCATTGCCGTCGTGTTGATTTGCAAAAGGATGCCCGCCTTTTTTGTAGCTTCTATTGCCCTCATCGCCAGGTCAAAGGCTCCTGGTTTATTGCGCACCATATCGTGAATATCGGGGTTGGCGGCGTCAATGCTGATGGCATTGCAGACAACGCCATGATCCTTAAGTTTAAAAGCCATTTCTTCGTCAATCAATGTCCCGTTAGTGGCGATGATATTGGCCAGCCCTGCTTTTTGCGAATGTTTAAGTAATTCAAAAATATCGGGTCTCACCAGAGGTTCACCGCCGGTATAAATCAATGTGCGGAATTCGCTGTTAGCGGCAAGCATGTCAATGAGTTTTTTGCCTTCATCGGTCGTAAGTTCATCGGGAGCGGCCTGCCCGCTGACGGCGTGGCAATGGATGCATCTTAAGTTGCAGGCGCCGGTGACTTCCCAAACAGGGTGTCCCGGGTAACCTATGCAGCCCATACCCCAGGCGCCGTTGGCGACAGGTATGGATTTAAAGCCATACTTAAAAAGCCATCCGGGGAAATTCCGCCATCGGTTTAAATACCCCATGAGCAGTGAGCTGCCCATTTGCTTAAGCAACAGGGAAGGGGGATTGTAAAATGCTTTTACTTTGTTTTTTGTTTTTCTCATGATGTTTTACAAATAAGCCAGAATGAAGGAAAGTGAAATTCCCAGATTGACGGCAATGTTCAGGCCGCACAGTATTTCCAGTGTTTTGCCGTCTTCATGTTTTTTTCTTAATGCCACAGCAATGATGCTCAGTGAAATTATCAGAAAGGGCAGATAAAAATATAAAACCTTAAAGGGAACACCAAAAAAGACAGAAGTGAGCATCGTAAAAGATGCCAATAATGATATAGCCATGTAGAGTATAATGCCTTTCTGCTTGCCCATTCGATAAAGCAAGTTCTTTTTATCTGTTGCTTTATCCGCTTCATAATCGGGAAACTCATTGAGGAAAATTACATTAAAGATTGAAAGGCCAATGGGAATTCCCAGTAAGTGGATAATAGGTGCAATAGTTGCGGTCTGGATATAGTAAGCCGAAGCGACCGGCAGCCAGCCATAGCAAAAGCCGATGAATATTTCACCGATGCCTCTTTTGACAAGTCTGACCGGCGGGGTAGAGTAAAAGAAGCCGGGGAAAGCCCCCAGTGCGCCAAGGGCGAGTGTATATGGCCCGGTTTTATAAACGAATTGCAGGATAATTCCGATAGATGCCGCAATGATTAAAGTAATAAAGCTGGTCCAAAGCGGTATGGCAGGCGGCATTTTCCCGGAGGGAAGCATTCTGCTGCCGCCCGCAAACTGGTTTTTGTGCAATTGGTTGGATAAAATATCTCCCTTGTAATCAAAGTATTCACCGGCATGGTAAGTGGATAGCATTATCATGATAACTCCTGATAAACCAAGAATGAATATCTCCGGATTGAATGCAGAGGTTAACTTGTAGGCCAGAATAGTTCCTAAGATGAATGGTAAAATACCGACCGTATGAAAGGGCGGCCTCGAAAGGTTAAACCAGCCCCGCATTATTTCTTTGATTGAATAGCGCATAATATATATCTTTTGCTCCACAAGTTTTATTGTCTCATGCGATAGCCCTGTCCTGTTTGTATGGATTTGTATTACTAGCACAAGGTGTGATTCTTGTCAAAGAAGCGGCAGACTGTCTATATAAGGAGTGGTTCAGATAAAATAAAAATAATTATTTCAACTTTTTTCTTGATACTTGATTTTATTTGTGTTACGGATACCGTACATTTTATGGAAAGATACATTGTAAAACTAGTCAGTAAGCGGGATTTCAAAGGTTTGCTTCAGCTAATCCTCAACAGGCGCTGAAAGCAGAAGTATTGATTAATTATAAAATGAGGTAAATTTATCAAAGGGGGTATTAAAAAATGACGAAAGCAGAATTGATTGGGGTTATGGCAAGCGAAGCAGGTATTACCAAGGTAGCAGGAGCGGCTACATTGGAAGCATTCATTTCAACAGTTACCAAAGAACTCAAGAAGAGCGGCAGACTGGGACTTGTCGGATTTGGCACCTTTTCTGTAGTAAAAAGAAAAGCAAGAGCAGGAAGGAATCCTCAGACTGGCAAAGCCATTAAGATTCCGGCAAAAAAAGTAGTAAAATTTAAGGCTGGCAAGACTTTGGCCGATAAGGTAAAATAGTATTATTGTTTTTCAGGTTATTGTTTAGCTAAGGCCTCCGCATTATTATTATGACTATCGGAGGCCTTAGTTTTATATTTAATAAGGAGTTATTTCAGTGACACGTAAAAGAATTCTCAGCGGGATGAGACCTACAGGGAAATTACACCTGGGTCATTTACACGGTGCTCTGGGCAATTGGGTGGAATTGCAGGAAAGCGGCAAGTACGATTGTTTCTATTTTGTTGCTGACTGGCATGCTATTACCAGCGAGTATAGTTCCACGGAATGTATTAAGGATAACACGATCAGCATGGTGATCGATTGGCTCAGTGTTGGTCTTGATCCGCAAAAAAGCACTATTTTTGTGCAATCAGCCATCAAGGAGCATGCGGAACTTTTTTTATTGCTTTCCATGATTACACCCCTGGCATGGCTTACGCGCAATCCGACATATAAGGAAATGCAGGCCGAGCTGACCAGTAAAGATTTATCCACTTTCGGTTTTTTGGGATATCCGGTGCTGCAGGCTGCTGACATTATTATGTACAAAGCTTATGGAGTGCCTGTGGGCGTTGATCAACTTCCCCATGTGGAACTTACCCGAGAAATAGCCCGCCGTTTTAATTTTCTGTATAAAGAAATATTTCCGATTCCGGAGCCGCTTTTAACCAGCGTGCCCAAATTGCTGGGCGTTGACGGCAGAAAGATGAGCAAGTCTTATGATAACTCCATCTGTATCAGCGACCGGGGTAAAGAATTGCAGCAAAAGGTTGCCTCAATGTTTACCGATCCACAGCGGATGAGAAAAAGCGATCCGGGAAATCCCGAAATTTGCAATGTCTTCACTCTTCATGGTTTGTATTCTCCTTCCGAAAAAGTGAAGCAGATAGATGGAGATTGCCGGAAGGCCGGTATAGGTTGCACTGATTGTAAAAAAATGTTAGCCCGGAACGTCGCTGAAGCTATGGTTCCGGTGCATGAGCGCATGGACTACTACGCAAACCATCTTGCGGAAATTGATGTAATCATCGAAGAGGGTAACGCTAAGGCAACGAAGATTGCACGTCAAACTATGGATGAAGTGCGAGCTACGGTCAAAATTTAATATGAATGAAGAACAAACAACAGACTATGCCATTAAACTGGATATTTTCGAAGGTCCGCTCGATCTGCTTCTGTATCTGATTAAGAAAAATGAAATTGATGTTTATAATATTCCCATAGCCTTGATTACCGAGCAGTATCTTCATTATCTTAACATAATCAAATCGCTCAATCTGGATTTAGCCGGTGAGTATCTGGTTATGGCAGCCTCTCTTATCCATATCAAATCTAAGTTGCTTTTACCGGTGCCGGAAGAGCCCACCGATGAAGAGTCTGAAGTTGATCCTCGATTAGAACTGGTCAAACAACTTTTAGAGTATCAGACTTTTAAGGAAGCGGCCGGCGATTTGGGAAAAAGACCACTTTTAGAAAGAGATGTGTTTGTGCGATCGGCACCAATGCCTTCGGAGATTGAGAAATCAGATACAGAGGAAGAAGAATTAATTGAAGTGAGTATTTTTGAGCTTATCGAAGCATTTCATAATCTTGTTTCGCGCGTTGATAAAAAAGAACTTATGGAAATTGATATGGAAACGCTGTCGCTTGCTGATATAATAAATGATGTAATGGAACGATTGACACGTGAAAAAAATCTTACTTTTGACGAGTTAATCGGGGATAAGAGAGGCCGCCGAAACATTATCTATATGTTCCTGGCTATTTTAGAATTAATCAAGCTGAAAATGATCAAAGCTTATCAAACATCAGCTTTTGGCGTAATTCGGGTATTCCCCGCTGTGGAGTCGTAAATGGAAAATATTCAAGCTATAATTGAAGCTTTAGTTTTGGTTTCCGAGGCGCCTCTGGCGTTGGAAAAAATTTGCGCAGTTCTTGAGGAAGTGGATAAAACTGAAGTTCAGGAAGCGCTGGACAAATTAATCGCGGAATATGAGCAGCGCCAGAGTGGAATTTGTCTGCAGGAAGTTGCCGGTGGCTATCAATTTCGCACTCGAGCTGAATTGTCCAATTGGGTAAAGAAACTAAAAGGCGCAAAGCCCGCCTCTTTATCTCCGGCTTCAATGGAGACTCTGGCAATTGTCGCCTATCGGCAGCCGATTGTTAAAGCGGAAATTGAAAGCATTCGCGGTGTGGATGTCAGCGCGCCACTTCGTGGGCTTCTGGATAAAAAATTAGTGCGTATTGTAGGGCGTAAAGATGTTCCCGGCAAACCTATAATTTATGGAACCACCAGAAAATTTCTGGAAGTATTTAACCTCAAAGATCTGTCTGAACTGCCGACTTTGCGTGAGTTAAAAGAACTGAATCAATCGCCGGATGCTGATGAGAATATTTCTTCACAGGAAAATATAGAGGATTCCCCTACTGTATGAATGAACGTTTGCAAAAAATCATATCAGCCGCAGGTATTGCCTCAAGGCGCCACGCGGAAAAACTCATTGCAGCAGGCCGTGTCAGTGTGAATAATGTCGTTGTAACCGAACTGGGTGTAAAAGCCGACGTGAAAAAAGACGTCATTCGGATAGACGGCGCTACTATTGGTGTCGAAAAGACTCTGTTATATATAGCGCTGCATAAACCGGCGGGGTATATAACCACACTTGATGATCCGGAAAAAAGGCCGACCGTTATCGATTTACTTCCCGATGTATCGGAAAGGGTTTATCCCGTGGGCAGGTTGGACTATGATTCCTCAGGTTTGTTGCTTTTGACCAATGATGGAGATTTTGCTCAAAAAATGCAGCATCCCCGTTTCCAGACACCTAAAGTATACAGGGTGAAGATTCAGGGACGTCTAAGCAAAGAGGAATTAAAACAATTGAGCAAGGGTGTGAAGTTGCCTGATGGAATTTTCAAACCGGAAAATATGCAAATAGAAAAGTTCAATGATAAGAGCTGCTGGATCAGGCTTACTCTGCGCGAAGGGAAAAACAGGATAATTCGAAGAGGTTTTGAAAATGCCGGTCATCGGGTTGCCCGTTTGGTGCGGGAAGCCATTGGTAGTCTTACACTAGAAGGTTTGAAGGAAGGTACCTGGCGTCATTTGACAGCAAAAGAAATAAACCGGTTGCTCCATTGCCATGTTATTGAACACAGGTAAAATTTTCTTGACAATCGTTTTAAAATGAATAATAGTCGCTAACATATGAGAATAAACCTGCGTCATTATCTGACGGTTCAGGGTTGTAATTAGTCTTAAGGAGGGTCTATGAACAAGTCCGGTCTTATCGAAGCTTTGAGCAATAAGCTAAACTTGACGGAAAAAAAGGCAATTGATGTTGTTAATCTTGTTTTTAAAGGTTTTACCAATGAGCTCAAAAAAGGCGGCCGTATTGAAATTCGAGGATTTGGCAGCTTTGTGGTAAAGAAATATGGCTCCTATACAGGAAGAAACCCTAAAACAGGAACCAAAATCAAGGTTGAACCAAAGAAGTTGCCGTTTTTTAAAGTAGGGAAAGAACTGAAAGATAGAGTTGATAGAAAGAAATAACAAGCTTTGCCTTTTACAATAATATAAAAAAGGGGCTTATTTTTTTAAGCCCCTTTCTATTTTACTTATTATTGTTCATTAATCATCCTAAATTAGCGTTCGCAAAATCCCAATTAATCAAATTTTGAATGACAGCGGCCAGGTAATCAGCACGCCTATTTTGGTAATCAAGATAATAGGCATGTTCCCAGACATCTATTGTTAATATAGCTTTCTGGCCGTGCGCCAAAGGCATATCCGCATTTGCTGTTTTAGTTATTTTTAATTTATTTTCCTCCATAACCAGCCATGCCCAACCGCTCCCGAACTGAGTAACTCCGGCATTTTTCAATTCTTCAGCAAATTTGTCGTAGCTCCCCCATGTGGAACTAATCTTTGCCGCAATTGCACCTTGTGGTGCTCCGCCGCCATTCTTTTTCAGGCACTGCCAGTAAAAAGAATGATTCCATATCTGAGCGGCATTGTTAAAAATGCCGGCCTTCTCGGTATCTTTAGCTGCAATCTTTATGATTTCCTCAAGAGTTTTATCCGCTAAATCCGTACCTGCAATCAGTTTGTTTAAGTTATCCACGTAGGTTTTGTGATGTTTGCCATGGTGGAAATCCAGTGTATTGGCACTAATGTACGGTGCCAGGTCATCCTTCTTAAACGGTAACTCCGGTAAGCTTATTGCCATATTTATTCTCCTTTCTAATGAGACTCAAATTTCAAAAACGAAGTGCATTGAAATTTGTAAGTCGAATTATCCCGCTAAGCGGGATGTAGCGCTTGCCTTCTTAGATAAAATTTAAGTGCATGGTGCTTTGATCTAGTATAAGCCGTGCTTTTGCTATGTCAAATATTTATTGGAAGTATTATTCGCATCGGGGGCAATATCTTTGCCCATCATGTATTTAAGCCAAATCGTATAGATAAACATAACTGATAAAAACACCAATGCTGGCAGGGCGGCTTGCTTGTTAAAGACATTAAGAGCAATTGCTCCGGCCAGTGCATAATTTTTCATTGTTCCCAGAAAGATAAGAGAGTATGTTTTTTCTTTAGTGGTACCATAATAATGACCAGCCAGATTGATGACAAAACGCAGCAAAAAAGTGCTGATTATGGCAATTACAAACATGAAGAGGACATCCAATGGTCTGTGAATATCCAGAGATCTGGCAGTTGCGGCAAGCGCGTAAAATATTATAAAGAAACACCAATCGGTAATAGGGCCTTTGTGATTTGTGATTAATTTATCCCAATCTTTATAGATGGCAAGCCATGATAGCAAAAGCGGCATTAAAATTAGCATAACGATAAGTAAAATTAGACCGGATTCATTCAAGGGAATAAATCTGAGGAAGCCGAAGCCAATCAGCGGAGCAATTAATAGAGCGCCCAGATACGCTCCGGCCATGCCTGAGAACATGGATTGCTTGTCTATTCGTAATATATTTCCCAGGGGGATGACTGTTGTTGATGGTGGTGCGGCAGCGATCAAAACCATTCCGACCCAAGAGCCGTCTTCGCGAATCAGAAAGTAACTCGCAATTAGAATCAGGTTTCCTAAAATTAGATAATTCATGACGTTGCCCCAAACAACGCCGGATAGAGTCGGTTTGTGGCGACGGAAGAAACCGCGGGGAAACCTAAGTAACGCAATTGCCACAATTACCGTCAACGCCGGGTAAGTCAAAAGAGAGGCAAATTCACCCGCCTGAGGTAAAAGCATTCCAATTGTTATCGCCAGTAAAAAAAATATGTGAGACCGGCTAAAAATAAATTTAAGTCGAGCCATTATATACTACCTTTGCAAAGCCGATATTTTTCCAACTCCAAAAACTAAAAGGAGTAAAGCCGCATTAATGATTACTATAGTTCCTCCAGCAGGTAAGTTCAATAGAAAAGAAATTATTATGCCACTAATAACCGATAAGACCGAGAAAATCAAGGAGGCGATTATCGTCATCCGAAAGCTGATGGAAAGTTGCAGGGCTGTCAGTGGCGGTAGAATCAACATTGCTGAAACAAGCATGATACCGGCAACCCTCATCGCCAGTACAGCGGCAACAGCCGTAAGCATAAAAAGGATGATGTTGATTTTATCGGTTTTAACCCCCATTGTTTTTGCCAGTTCTTCATCAAAGGTTAAGGCGAAAAGATCATTATAGAAAAATATGATGGTTGCTGCCACTACTATAAAGAAAATAAAGGCCAGCAGAAGCTCTGTTTGATTTACAGTCAGGATATTACCAAAGAGGTAGCTGAATAGATCAATATTATAGCCCCCCGATAAACTTGCCAGGATAATACCTGCGGCAATTCCTATGGACGAAACGATACCGATGGCTGCGTCACCTGGAATGCGTTTTGTGCTTGTCAGCTTAAGTATGACCACAGAAGAAATGATTACTATAGGCAGCGCGGCTAAAGTTACATAAAAAGGGCTGATGCCTAAAAGCAAGACGACGGCTACACTGCCGAAAGTAACATGCGCAAGTCCATCACCAATAAGAGAAAAACGACGCAACACAAGAAAAACACCCAGCAGCGAACAAATCGCTCCGATTAAAATACCCGCGAGTATAGCCCTTTGGACAAAGTCATAATGAAGGATTTCACAAATTCCCATTATTAATTCCTTACCGATGGATCATGCTGATGGCAGATAGTATGCTGACTGATAGCTCCAAAGAAACCAGTCATATCCGCGGAAGCGCAAAAATCTTTAAACGTTCCGCTAAAAATAATTTTTTTATCAATGTAGAGGAGATTCCGGGCATATTTGCCGATCAGACCGGTATCGTGAGTTACCAGAACAATTGTTGTCCCATTATGGCGATTGAGTTCATCGATCTGAGTGTAAAAAATATCTCTGGTTTCAGGGTCTAGAGCGGTCGTAGGTTCATCAAAAATGAGCAAATCAGGTTGGCCAAGTAATGTATGCGCTAGCATGGCGCGCTGTTGTTCGCCGTAAGACAGTTCTCCGATCAGGCGGTTGGCGAGATGGCCGATTCCCATGAGTTCGAGAATGTTTTTCAATATTTGGAACTGACTTTTGGAAATTCCCATTTGGACAATCTCCGCAACCGTGCCGGGAAAGTGAGCATTCAAGGCGCTCAACCTTTGGGGCAGATAACCGATTTTATTCCAATCACGAAACATGTTTAGCGATTGGCCGAAAAGATTGATGCTGCCTTTTTGCGGCTTCAAAATACCCAGAATGTTTTTGATAAGGGTGCTTTTCCCCGAACCGTTGGGCCCCACGATGCCCAAATAATCGCCTTTATTCACAGTAAAAGAAATATCGCTTAGTATTTCCAATCTGTTGTAGCAGAAGGTCAAATCATCAATACGAATTGAGTTTAGCGGCACTGCATTCCCATTTTTAAAGTATTCAAATTATTTTCCATAAGTGAGATAAAGGATAAACCACTTTTCATGTCTTTTTTACTGAGATCGTGACCGTTGCTCAGCTTAAGTAATCCGGCACTGGTTTCCCGGGCGATCGTTTGGGCAAGACGAGGTGCAACTAGATCTTCATAGTAAATATAACTAATTTTTTCTTTTTTAACCTGCTCAATGAGGGAGACGATTTTTTGTGGGGTCGGTTCGGCATCAGCCGTTACATTGGATGCTGCGACATATATAAGGTTATATTTTTTTGCCAGATAAGCAAATGCCCAGTGACCGGCGTGCA
>JANXZU010000137.1 GCA_025355345.1 Syntrophaceae bacterium | reverse complement strand
TTGCCGTCTTTTATCAGCATTGTCTTGTAATCGTCACGCAACTTACCCAGAGCCTCACGGGAAAAACACATATCTTCATTGATCTTGATTAAATATCCATCCTTGAGCATCAGCTTGATAATGTTTTGTGCCGTGGCCTTTTGATCCTTAAAGCCGCTTAAAACATCGGTTATGGAAGGTGGCGTAAGCCCGGCCTCATTATAAATCCGGGTAATTTCATTTCGCAGAGAATCAAGATCACCCGCCAGTTGCACCTGATGCCCTGTCAGACGGACATTGTCTTTGTCGCTGACAATGGTTTCTTTTTTGCCCAGACTGCGCAGTGCCAGATTGAATAGCTTTGGCGATATGGCGCGGCCAAGTGTTTCTTTGAGTTGTTCTTTGGACATGCCTTCCTGCAAAGGGTTTTTTTTATGATAGGCGGCAAGATTATTTGAAATAAGATCTTCGAGTTGATTATAAAAGTAAGCGGAGATAACCGTTGTATCTTCACTATCCAGAAGAATAGCTTTTTTGCCGGAAAACAAATTCTCCAGCGCTTCACGGATTTTCTTCGCGTTTATCCCAAGGCGAAAGTTAAGTCCGCGTAAATTGATGCCGGAAAATCCGTTTCTCTCCATTATTACAGAAATTCTTTCCGGTAGCAATCCGTTTTGCAATATATTCAGATCGGCAATGACTTTTTCATTCTGTCTTTTATGTTTCAGGGGCAGGGGATCAATAATCTGACCGCCGCCGATCGTTGTTACCGGCGAATAACTGCGCAGGACAAAGCGATCAGAGGCGACAATCACATCTGGGCTTTCCAGAACCAGTTGCGCAAAGGCTTTTTGTCCCGGCGCAAGCTCATCTTTGTCCAGCAATATTATGCGGGCGATAATTTCACTTGTGCCCGTGTGCAGACGGACAAGTGCCCGATTCTTCAAAATTTTAGAATTAGATGCAAGGAATTCGACAAAAACATCAAGTCGTTTTGATGGCCAGACAGTTTTAGGGCGCACAAGAACATTGCCGCGTTCAATGGTCGATTTCTCAACGCCTTGAAGATTGATTGCCGTGCGCTGACCTGCCCATGCTGTATCCACCGGTTGATTATGCACTTGAACGCCTCGGATACGCGCGGTAGTTCCTTCCGGAAGTATTTCTATCTCGTCGCCGATTTTAATATGGTCGGAAATCATTGTGCCGGTAATGACGGTGCCGAAGCCTTTCATCGTAAAAACGCGATCCACAGGCAGCCGAAAAATTCCATCATCCGCTTTTTGGTTGATCTTGCCTACAGCCGCGTCAATCGCGTTGATCAGATCGGTAAACCCTTCTTGTTTAATGGCTGATACAGGCATTATAGGCGCATTTTCTAAAAAAGAACCAAACAGGAATTCGGTGATTTCCGACTTAACAAGTTCCAGCCAGTCCTTTTCTACAAGATCAATTTTTGTCAGGGCGACAAGACCGGTGGTGATTCCCAAAAGAGAGCAGATATGCAAATGTTCCTTCGTCTGCGGCATGATGCCCTCGTCCGCGGCTATAACCAGCATAACCACATCAATGCCGGCAGCGCCCGCAACCATGTTTTTGATGAATTTTTCATGGCCGGGTACGTCAACAATACCTAAAGTCTCTCCGGAAGGAAGTTTAAGTGAGGCAAATCCCAGTTCAATTGTAATGCCTCTTTCTTTTTCTTCTTTCAAACGGTCGGTATCCACACCGGTAAGTGCTTTAATAAGTGCTGTTTTTCCGTGGTCGACGTGACCTGCGGTGCCGAGAACAAAATTTTTCATATGTTTGCCTGTTGAATTTGATAATAGCTTATGGAATAAAAATTATTAACACATTATTAAGATAGCGTCAAAGTCATTAGTAATATTGATGCCTATGCCTGATATCGCCTAAAGATTCTGATCGATCATCCAATTGTTTAATGCCTGCATTGCCTGCTTCACATATAAAAGATGTTTATCTTTTTTCTTCATTCTTTTTACGGGCAGGTGTTCAAGGATTCCAAAGTTGATGTTCATTGGCTGGAAGTTGGCCGCTGATGCGGGGGAGGTGATGTAGTGCAGGAGCGCGCCGATCGCTGTTGCAGGCGGTGGCGGCTGAAGATTTTTTCCTTCAAGAATTGCTGCTGCGTTCAATCCGGCCAAGAGCCCCATGGCTGTTGATTCCATGTAACCTTCGACGCCGGTAATTTGACCGGCAAATAAAATCCGGGGATTATTTTTTAATTGCAATGATGGCTGCAGCAGGGCAGGGGAGTTAATGTAGGTGTTGCGATGAATGCTACCCATCCTCGCAAATTGAGCATTTTCCAGGCCGGGGATCAGGCGGAAGATGCGCTCCTGAGCAGGCCAGGTAAGCTTGGTCTGAAAGCCGACTAGATTAAAAAGAATGCCCGAAATATTTTCCCGGCGCAATTGAACAACAGCGTAAGGCATGGCGCCCGTTTTAGGATTGATCAGGCCCACCGGTTTCATCGGGCCGAAGGCCAGAGTATCTTCACCGCGAATTGCCAATACTTCAATCGGCAGGCAGCCTTCAAAATGCCGTACTTCTTCAAAAGCTTTGGCGGGAACTTTTTCTCCGTCGAGTAATTCCTGCCGGAAGCGTTTATACTCTTCTTCCGTAAGCGGGCAGTTCAAATAATCAGGTGTGCCTTTGTCATAGCGCGATGCCCAATAAACCTTTTCCATATTGATTGAATCAGCTTCAACGATCGGTGCTATGGCGTCATAAAAGTACAGATAAGAACTGCCGAGTATTTGGTTAATCGATTGAGCCAAGGGATCAGAAGTTAGAGGACCTGTGGCAATGATTGTCATTGTGTTTTGCGGTATCTCAGTGACTTCAGATCGAATCAAAGTGAAGTTTATTTGTTCTTTTAGCTTAGCTTCTACTGTGCCGGCAAATACAGTGCGATCAACAGCCAGCGCGGAACCAGCGGCAACAGCAGTTTGATCGGCAACGGACAATATCAGAGAATTGAGCCTGCGCATTTCATCTTTGAGTAGGCCCGGAGCGCTATCCGGGCTATTGGATTTGAGAGAATTGCTGCAAACCAGTTCCGCCAGATGTTCCATCTTGTGAGCGGGAGAGAATTTCTGCGGTTTCATTTCGTAAAGATTAACAGAGTGCCCACGACGCAGAAGTTGCCATGCCGCTTCACAACCGGCAAGTCCCCCACCTATTATTATAACAGGAGAAGTTTTCACACCCTGGCTTCTGCTTTGGGCATTTTCTTGATTGTTTTGCATTCCGGGTAACCTGTGCAACCGAGAAATTTGCCGAATCTGCCACGCTTGACGGCCATTGGTTTTCCACAGTTATCACAGACAGCATCAGTGGTTTCAGCTTCCTGAGGAATCAATACTCCATCTTTGCCCTTTTGCATATTTTTAATATTTTTGCATTCCGGATAGCCGGAACAACCCAGAAAATCGCCGTAACGGCCGCGTTTGAGAATCATTGGTTTACCGCATAATTCACATACGGTATCGGTGGCCTGAGCTTCAAGAGCGACTATCTCACCTTTATCGTTTTGGGTGGCGTTCATCGTGTTTTTGCATTCGGGATAACCCGAACATGCCAGGAACTGTCCGAAGCGGCCTTCTTTGACAGTCATTGTCTTGCCGCACTTAGTGCATTTCGCGTCTGTTGTTTTTGCTTCCACGTTTTTTATTTTCCCTTCTTCGTCTTGAGTAAAATTCATAGTGTTTTTACATTTGGGATAATTAGAACAGGCAAGAAAACGCCCGTTTTTACCCCACTTGATGATCATGGGTGCATTACATTTTTCACAATTCAGATCGGTCGGTGTTTCTTCTGTTTTGATGTTTCTCATTTCATCTTTTGCTTTTGTCAACTCACGCGCAAAAGGGCTGTAAAAATCTTTCAGGGTTTTAAGCCGCTTACTTGAACCGTCCTCAATCATATCCAATTTATTTTCCATGTCCGCGGTGAAAGCGATATCCAGAACCGTGGGAAAGCTCTTAACCAGAAGCTCGGTTACAATAACGCCAAGCTCTGTCGGGAAGAACTTGCCTTGATCCCGGAGCACATATTCCCGATCCTGAATTGTGGAGATAATGTTGGCGTAGGTACTCGGCCTTCCAATGCCATTCTCTTCCAGTGCACGAACCAGAGATGCTTCCGAAAAGCGTGGCGGCGGCTGCGTGAATTTCTGCTCCGTATTCAAATTAATCAGTTTTAATTTCTCTTTTTCTTTGATTTCCGGAAGTAGTTTATCCTGCCCATTCTCTTCTTCTTTTTCGTCTTTGCCTTCTGTATAAACAATGGTGAAACCGGGGAATTTGAGAACCTGCCCCTGAGCGCGGAAGATACAATTAGCTCCGGCAATATCAATAGTTGTTTGATCGAGAATGGCCGGATTCATCTGGCTTGCCGTAAAGCGGTTCCAGATAAGTTGATAGAGCTTAAACTGATCGATGGACAAATATTCTTTTATGGCCTGTGGTTTGTAAGCCATGGTCGAAGGCCGGATAGCTTCATGAGCGTCCTGTGCTTTTTGCGCGTTTTTGTAGGTGAGAGGTTTGGGTGGCAGATAATCGGGTGAATAATTTTCCGCAATATAAGCGCGTACTTCTGTGAGCGCTTCGTCGGCAATGCGGTTAGAATCTGTTCGCATGTAGGTAATTAAACCCACGGAGCCGTCTTTGCCCAGTTCAATGCCCTCATATAATTTTTGAGCGACCATCATGGTCTTTTTTGCGGAAAAACGCAGCCAGCGTGATGCTTCCTGCTGTAATTTACTGGTAGTAAATGGCGGCAGCGCCGAGCGTTTTAATTCTTTTTTCTCCAGCTTTTCTACGATGAAAGAAGCTTTTTTTAAGGTCGCGGCAAGTTTGGCTGCCTGTTCGCCACTTACGACTTTTGCTTTTTTGCCGTCTATCTTTAGTAGTTTGGCGTCAAAAGGAGGTGGGTTTTTCCCTTCAAATTGTGCCAGAAGGTTCCAGTACTCTTCCGGAACAAATTTATTTATTTCATCTTCTCTTTCGCAGATCATTCTAACTGCGACGGATTGAACCCGGCCGGCGCTCAATCCTCTTTTGACTTTATCCCAGAGTATAGGGCTTATTTGATAACCCACCAGCCGATCCAGAATGCGGCGGGTTTGCTGCGCTTCATACTTATTGAAATCCAACTCGAGGGGATTATTAATTGCTTCCAATACAGTTTTTTTGGTGAGATCATTAAACAGGACGCGATATATTTTTTTATTTTTAGTGTTTACTACTTCGGATATATGCCAGGCAATGGCTTCTCCTTCGCGGTCGGGGTCAGGGGCCAGATAAATATTTTCCACATTTTTAGCTGCTTTTTTCAATTCATCAATAGTCTTCTTTTTGGCTTCAATTGCACTATAAGTCGGTTCAAAATTATTTTCCAGATCAATACCCAGAGTGCTTTTCGGCAGATCTTTAATATGTCCCATGGAAGCGACAACATCATAGTCGCCGCCAAGAAATTTTTTTATTGTTTTAACTTTTGTGGGTGATTCCACCACAACTAATGACTTTGCCATATTTAACGCTCCTTAATAATCCGGCGCACGATATAAACGGAAGAATGTATTTTGTAAAGCATTTAATTATTTATGGTAAAAAACTTGCCCGGATGTTGTTTAATAATTCCTTTTAATTCCAGCGACATTAAAGAGCTTAACGCTTCGGCCGGAGACAGGCCTGTTGCCGCGATGATTTCATCAACTTGAAGATTATTAGTCGATATCAAATCGATTATGATTTGCTCAATCGCGCTTAACTTTACGGTAATCGGAGGCTCAATTGCTGCTGCGCGATCGAAAGAAGTTGCCGACGGTAGCGTTGATTTTTCGATTTGAGGAAAAATATCTTCCAGAATATCGTCAATGTTTTCGATTAATTTAGCTCCTTGTTTGATGAGCTTGTTTGTGCCACGGGCCCCGGCGGAGTCTATGCTTCCGGGAACGGCAAAAACTTCCCGCCCATGTTCCAACGCCAGACGCGCGGTGATAAGAGAGCCGCTTTTTTCACCTGCCTCTACCACGACAACACCGTAAGACATGCCGCTAATAATGCGGTTACGTGCCGGGAAATTGCTGGCCAGCGGCGGTGTGCCCGGTGGATATTCAGAAATAACTGCACCGCTTTGTACTATTTCGGCGTATAATTTTTTGTTTTCAGGAGGATAAATTACATCCAGTCCGCTGCCCATAATAGCTATTGTTCTGCCCTGAGCGGTTAGCGCTCCCCGGTGAGCGGCAGCGTCAATGCCTCTGGCCAACCCGCTGACTATAGTTACGCCCTTTATGGCCAACTCGCGGCTGATTCTTTCTGTTGTGTATTTGCCGTAAGTGCTGGCCTGTCTGGAACCAACCATAGCAATATTTATTTCGTCTTTCATCAAAGTTCCCTTTACATAAAGAAAGACAGGACGGTCATAGATATTTTGGAGTTTCGCAGGATAAAGATCATCGAGGTAAGTAACTATTTTAATGCCGGCTTTTATCGTGAGGTCAAGATCACGCTTAATTTTATCCCAATCTTTAAAGCTGGTAATGGCGGTGGCTGTTTTTTTTGAGATACCCGGAGTTGTTGCTAATTGCTGTGTAGATGTGGTAAAAATAGCCGGGAGGGAAACAAATTTATCCACTAAAGCCGGAAAATTGATATTGCCGACTCCCTTGATGGATTTTAGAGCGATCCAGTATTTAATGTTTTCGAAATCCATAGATTATTGTTTGTCAATTCAATCTTTTTTTGCCGTTCTTGATGCTGTAAAAAATTGGGCGCAAGGTATAACTTGTTGGCAGGTGGTGTCAAGTGTTTTAAAAATATTGCGTAAATTTGATCTTTAAGCTAGGAAACTAAGTAGCATTTCATAAAAGGAGTATTTATGTCGCAGCTAAAAAATTATTTTATCTTAATTATTATAGTCATGATTATTTATCCAACTTGCGCAATAGCGCAGTGGGCAAAAGATAAGGTAAATCTTAACAAAACGGTTCTTGCCGGTAATAATATTGTCCTTGCCGAAGAAAATAGAAATAATTATCAACCTGTGCTTAGCATAACACCACGTGAAATTGACCTGGGTGCAATTAGCCCCGGTGAAGTGGTTACGGGCGTATTTACATTCAAGAATATGGGTTCCGGCGTTTTTGAATGGTACACAGGCGGGCCGGAAGGCTGGAAAAAGTTAGAAAATCAGAAACTATCCAATATACAGGAAGCTGATACCGATTCTTTGCGCGTAGAAATTCGTCTGCCTGTCGATAGCGATCCGTTTAGAAGCTTTAAACCCAAAACATTACTTTTCAATACGGAAATGCAACTTGAAGCCGGCAGAGGAAATCTTATCTGCCAGAAAGATCTGCGTATCGGGACACACAAGGAGGCAATTAAAATCACATCCACCGGCGGCTCCAGAACAATATATGTGACGTTCAGAATAGTAGCGGATCAGGAAAGCGCGATGATTAATTTTAAGCCGACACGATTGGATATGGGTAGTGTCACTCCTGGTAAAACTGTATCCAAAAAAATAATGGTAACTAATAAGGGCAAGGAAAGGCTTGTATGGTCAGTGGTTGCAAGGAAGCATAAACCAAATGAATCCACGTCCATTTTTAAGAAAGAAAGATATGTATCATTCCTCAACGAAGAAGTCCGGGAAAGCGGGAGTTACAGTTTGCCCGGGCATCTGCGGGATATAGCCGAGCTATACGGCAAATGGGCAGAAAATGATGGTTATCCATTTAGTGTTGATGGCGGTAGTTCTATCAAATACCGCTTTAATGGAACAGGAATAAGTCTTAATCTGGCAGCGCAAACTGAGCAAGTAAGTTTAGTCATATACCTCGATGAGAGTTTGTTGAGTTCACCTAATTGGTCTGCCAATAAAAAAGAAAAGGGGGAGCTGGTTATTGCTGAAGGACTTGCTGATGGCCCTCATGTTTTGACTGTCGTGAACAAAGAGGGAAATTTAAAGATCGAAGGCGTAATGATATCCGGTAAAGATGTGATCCGCGGACCTTCCGGGTGGATGACCATTTTACCTAATTCCGGCACAACGACCAGTCAGACAAATTATCTTAACGTGACTTTAAACACCGGACAGCTGCCGCCGGGTTATTATGGTGATAATATAGTATTTAAAACCAATGGTGGTGAAGAGATTGTAGAGGTATCTGTTGAAGTTATGCAGGATAATGTAGCCAGGGTTATTGATATTTACCGCTATTCCAAGGGAATGGATTATCTGTTTACGGCAGAACCCCAGATGGAAACAAAAAGGCTCAGTCAGAACGACTATGTGAAGCAGGGTATAGCCTTTAGACTCTTTGTTCCGGAAACACCGGGGACAAGAAGTTTTTATCGCTGGTATAACCCGCAAAAAAATGATCATTTTTATTCTCATGATAGTAAAGGTGGTGGAAAAAACCTTCAGGGATATGTATTTGAGGGCGCAATTGGCAATATCGCCACCTCCAAAATGACCAATACACGCGAGCTTTATCGCTGGGTTAATACCAAGACCGGTAATCATTTTTATTCTACGGATTCCAAAGGAGAAAGAATCGTTAAAAACGAATATCGTTTTGAAGGTATTGCCGGTTATGTTAAGTAATACCAAGTTGCTTTCAAAACCCCGCGGTGCGGGATAGTTCGGCCAACCAGTTTCAGCTTCTGAAACTGGGGTCTCACTAATTAAAATATGAATGTTTGAAAGCTTACCTGGTATTATGCCCGGTAAATCAATCTTTTAATGTTTGATAGTAAATTGGTATAACGTGAGAAAGTGAAGGATTTGATCTTGACAAAAGAAGGCATAGGCGATATTAGGCAAACTCTTTTTTATGGTATAGTGTTGATGGATTTGTAAAAGGAGAATTATTAACGAGCAAAATGGATCGTTTTATGAATTCGTCAGGTTTTAAAATATGCGCCTGTAGCTCAGCTGGATAGAGCAACGGACTTCTAATCCGTTGGCCGAGAGTTCGAATCCCTCCAGGCGCACCAAGGCAAAAATGGTGGGTGTAGCTCAGTTGGTTAGAGTGCCGGGTTGTGGCCCCGGAGGACGAGGGTTCAAGTCCCTTCACTCACCCCATTATATGTAAATTGTGCGCCCGTAGCTCAGCTGGATAGAGTCGCAGACTTCGAATCTGTTGGTCGTAGGTTCGAATCCTACCGGGCGTACCAGAAGAAGAATATAAATAAAGGGATTATTTTCAACAATCCCGTGTGAGGGCCCTTAGCTCAGCTGGTAGAGCAACTGACTCTTAATCAGTAGGTTGTCGGTTCGACCCCGACAGGGCTAACCAAATATAAAAAGGGGTTAGGCTTTAGTAGCTTAACTCCTTTTTCTTTTTGTGCTACACTAAAGTAACAAATGGCCATCTAATGGTTCTTCTCAAAGCCCTCTCATGGTTATACACGGGGGCAGTAGGTGAGGTGCTGTTTTTTTGTATGATCAACGGATGCCCAGATATATCTTCCTACAGGAATACTTTATAACTTATGTTCAAGGCATTTCCGAGGCATTACGCCATTTTCCCAATTATGCACAAAAGTAACTTTAAGTATGGATCAATTTTCGGGTGGGGCAGGTGATCTGGTCAAGTAAAAACGGACACCTGGTTAAGCTGCTTTAGCCAAAATAAAATTATTTTCAAAATCATTTGGATTTTTGTAATCCAAATAAGAATGAAGACGATTGCTGTTGTAAAACATTTCGATGTACTGGATCA
>JANXZU010000073.1 GCA_025355345.1 Syntrophaceae bacterium | reverse complement strand
CCGACTGAAGGCAACTTGATGAGAGGAGGAAATGACCATGCTAGCAACACACAAAACACACCAGGAGCAGTTCAATAATTTAGGTACGATCTTGATGTTATCGGCCTGGTCATTTGTGATGGTTATTGCATCCTTCCTGTTTCTCTATCTTGGACATTTACTGGATGCCTATCTGGGGACTTCTCCGAACTTCATGCTGGGTTTGTTCTTCCTGGCGATCTTCCTGAGCGTCATGAGACTCTATCAGGAAGCATGGAAGAAGGTAAAGGATATCTAGTTAACGGTTGTAACATAAACAAAAAATGATCTGTGAATATAGATACTACCCCCTTAAGGCAAACGCCTTAAGGGGGTTTTTAGTGATAATCATATTTCAAAAGCGAAGCGCATCAGAATTGGTAAGTCGTAGTGAGACTCCAATTATGAAAGCGAAGCGCATCAGAATTGGTAAGTCGTAGTGAGACTCCAATTATGAAAGCGAAGCGCATCAGAATTGGTAAGTCGAACTATCCAATCCCGGCATATCGGGATTGGAAATTATCCCACCCCTGCGGGATGAGAATTAGTTTGTACTAGGATATCAGTTCGACGATCAGATATTTTTTCTTGCCTTTGCGCACGCGCAGTTCGCTGCCACCTGCAAAATCGGCAACAGCCAGTTTTTCATCAATAGATTTTATCTGGCGATCATTAATGTAGATGCCGCCCTGTTCAATCAGACGTCTGCCCTCGGACATCGACTGAGTCAGCCCGGCTTTGGCACAGGCTGAAGCAATGAGAATACCTGCATCCAAATCTTTGCGGCAAACCGCGTAACGGGGAATTGCGGAGGTATCGGCCTGTGGTGCTTCGCGCGGAATATCGCTTGACGGAAACAGATCGGCATCGACCGGACGCGAATGGAATGCTTCCATTGATGCCCGCCATGCTGCCTTGGCGGCATCAGTACCATGGGTTATTTTGGTTGCCTCATAGGCCAGCACTGTTTTGGCCATATTTAATCTGGCATCGGCAAGCGTCTTTACTGCGGCAATTTCATCAAGCGGCAAAAACGTAAAGAGTTTGAGAAACCTTTCCAAATCGGCATCATCACAATTAACCCAGTACTGGTAATATTCGTAAGGTTTGGTCAGTACTGCATCCAACCATATTGTTCCTTTTTCGGTTTTACCCATCTTGTGGCCAAGCGACGTGGTAATCAGTGGAAAGGTTACAGCTTGCGCGTCTTTGGCTTCGACTTTGCGGATCAGCTCGGTGCCGGCCAGCATATTGCCCCACTGGTCGTTACCGCCCATTTGCAGGGCACAGCCGTAATTTTGGAACAGATACAAAAAGTCGTACCCCTGAAGAAGCATATAATTGAACTCGATAAAGTTGAGCCCCTTCTCCATACGGATCTTATAACTTTCCGCCGCCAGCATCTTGTTGACGCTAAAATGCCGACCGATATCGCGCAGGAATTCAATGTAATTTATTTTAGTGAGCCAATCGGCATTATTGAGCAACAGCGCCTTGCCTTCGGAAAAATCGAGATACCGGGAGAGTTGTTTGCCCAGGCACTGGGCGTTGTAATCAATTTGCTCGCGGGTAAGAACCTGGCGCAGCTCTGTCTTGCCACTGGGATCACCGATCAGGCCTGTCCCGCCGCCGACCAGAGCAATTGGTTTGTTGCCATTTTGCTGCATATGCGCCAAAGCCATAATGGGCACGAGACTGCCGATGTGCAGGCTTGTGGCTGTGGGATCAAAGCCGATATAACAGGTAACCGGGCCTTTGGCGAAAAGCTCTGCAATTAAAGCTTCATCCGTAATCTGCTCTACAAAGCCTCTTTCCTTTAAAACTGCGTAAGCGCCTTTCATGCCCTATGTCTCCTTCAATTTAACACTTATTCTCTCAATCGAATTGGCTTTACCTGTTTGCGCATCAACATCAAGCAAAACACCTTGCAGACGAACATCACCTTTTGCCACTTCAAATTTATTGGGTATCCCCGTTAAGAAACGCTCAATGATGGCATCTTTCTTGATACCGATGACAGAATCAAAAGGCCCGGTCATCCCCACATCACTGATGTATGCTGTACCCTGCGGCAGAATTTCATCATCGGCTGTCTGAACATGCGTATGCGTACCCAAGACTGCCGATACTTCACCATCCAGATACCACCCCAGAGCTTTTTTCTCTGATGTCGCTTCCGCATGAATATCGACAATGATTACTTTGGTTTTCTCCCGCAGTTCAGCAATTTTATTTTTTGCCGTTTTAAACGGGCAATCAATCGGCTGCATGAAAATCCGACCGGCGAGATTGAGTACACCCACATAATCGCCTGCCGCTGTGGGCATCAGCACTGATCCCTTCCCCGACACTTTTTCCGGATAATTGGCGGGCCTCAATAATGTTTCATAATCAGTGATAAATTCCAAAACTTCTCTTTTATCCCAGATATGATTGCCGGACGTGAGAATATCAACACTGTTATTATAAAGTTCTTCAACAATTTCTCTGGTAATGCCGAAACCGGCAGCAGCATTTTCACAATTGGCGATCACCAGATCAATCCCCCTGTCAGATATTAGACCGGGTAAAATCTCTCTAACCGCCATGCGGCCCGGTTTACCGACAATATCGCCAATAAATAAAATTTTCATCTACTGCCTTTTCCTAACTTGCCGGAGGCGTAAATTATTTTGCGTAAGAAGAAACACGTGTTTCTCTGATTACGGTTACTTTAATTTGCCCCGGATAACTAAGCTCTGTCTCAATTTTCTTGATAATATCGTTACACAGCATTACGGAATCGTTTTCCGATATTTTTTCATTTTCCACTAGAATTCGGATTTCACGTCCTGCTTGGATAGCGTAACATTTATCAACACCATTAAAGGAATAAGCGATCTTTTCCAATTCCTCCAGACGTTTAACATAAGTTTCCAGCATTTCACGTCGCGCGCCCGGTCTGGCCGCAGACAAGGTATCTGCCGCCTGTACCAAAACACCCAGCAGCGTGTTGTTGCGACCGTCGTCATGGTGAGTGGCAATAGCCTGAACAATGCGTGGACTCTCACCCAGGCGCTTGGCATAATCCGCCCCTATTGCCGCATGCGTTCCTTCAATCTTGTGGTCAACCGCCTTACCGATATCATGCAGCAATCCGGCACGCTTGGCTTCCTTGATATTCATGTTCAATTCCGCGGCCATAATTCCCGTTAGATAAGCAACATCAATGGAGTGCTGCAAAACATTTTGGGAATAACTGGTGCGGTATTTGAGGCTGCCTAGCATATTGATAATCTCCGGATGAATATCATGAACACCGCAATCAAAAGAGGCTTTTTCTCCTGTCTCTCTGATGATTTGGTCGACTTCCACTCTAACTTTCTTGACTATTTCTTCGATGCGCCCGGGATGTATCCTGCCATCCTGAATTAACCTCTCCAGCGAAACTCGCGCTACTTCTCTTCTTATCGGATCGAAGCTGGATAAAACAACTGCTTCCGGTGTATCATCAACAATCAGATCTATCCCTGTAGCAGCCTCAATTGCCCGAATATTACGGCCTTCGCGCCCGATAATCCTACCCTTCATTTCTTCACTGGGCAGATTAACCACAGATACTGTATGCTCTGCAACATAATCACCGGCATAACGCTGAATTGCGTAGGCAATAATTTCTCTTGATTTCCGGTCGGCAGTCAGTTTTGCTTCTTCTTCGATTTTACGAATAAGAGCACCGGCATCACGCTTGGCCTCCGATTCCATTGACTGGATTAAAATATTTTTTGCTTCTTCCGGAGAAATACCGGCTATTCTCTGCAGCTTTTCCTTCTGCTCTTCCAATATTAAATCTAACTTTCGATGCTTTTCTTCGAGTGCTGTTTCTTTATTAATTAATGATTTTTCGCGACCTTCAATATTTGTTTCTTTTTGTGCCAGTGTATCGATTCGTTTATCGACATTTTCTTCTTTGGAACGAATGCGTTTTTCCAGGACATCCAGATCATTTTTTGCATCTTTTGTTTCGCGATCAAAATCAGCTTTCATCTTCAGCAGATTTTCTTTGGACTGCAGAATCACCTCTTTCTTGATTGTCTCCGCTTCTTTTTTTGCTTCCCCGACAATCCGCTCGGCCAGGCTTTCCGATGCTTTCATCTTCTTTGCCGTAAATATTTGCTTCAGGATAAAACCGACAACAATACCCGCCAGCACTGCAGCTAATATCAATAGAACGAATAAACTTTCATTTAGCATTGATAACTACCTCCTCTTGCCCCTTGGGAAAAAATCTACCAAACTGTTTTACCGAAAGAAATTTTAAACACCTACAGTAAAAACTTTCCCGACAGAGCTATATTTAAACCTTCCGGCAAATTGGCAAACCTTAATAATAATTTGCCGAAGGATTCATTGTAATGAGACCCATGTTTCAGAAACGTAGTGCACCCTAAAGGGCATCTGCGACACTGAAACATGCTGGTCGTAATGAGATCCAAACTTCAGAAACGAAGTGTACTGAAGTTTGTTGATCGAATTATCCAATCCCGAATTATCGGGATTGGAAATTATCCCTAGCCTAAGGCGCAGGGAAATCACTAGCAATTAAATTCAAACTTCTGATTTTTCTAAAGGCAGGATGAAAAAAGGACTTAGTTTTTATATCAGGAGCGGGGTATATAAAAACCCCGCCTATGCCGTGTTAAGCACCTTTTTGAACCTTTTTACAAGGTGGGCGCCCGGTTTTGTTTTGCTTTAGGCTTTCTGTCTCCCGACCAGCGTACAAAGAGACTGACCTGCACACCACAAACAAGTATAGGCCCCAGATTCAAAATGTTGGCTCAAAAACTAATGTTAATCACGTACATCGCAGGGGTGAACAAATATTATCTAATTTACCTCTTCAATCAACTGAATTAGCTTCTCTGATCTGCACTCCAATTGATCGCAGATTTCTTGGTGAACTTTCTTTAATTCTAAAAAATCTTCTGAAATGTTCAAAGCAGCCAGGATGGCAACGTCTGAGATTTTAAGACCATTTTTGTCTTGTAAAACCTCTCCCATTTTTTCATTTACAAACCGGACGACGCTTGCCACGTGTTCGTCTTCTGCATCACTTAAAACTGTAAGCTCCTGTTCTAATATCTTAATGTTATAACGCTTTTTCAAAACACTCGCCCTGGAAACCTATTTTGCCACCTCTATATCTGCAAGTAAATCAAGTAGTGAATCTACCCTCGCGCGTACGCTGTTCCTTTCTTCGTCTAATGCCTCTAGTTTACTTTTAAACTCTTCTATCTCCGATTCTTTATTTTTTAACGCATCCTCTAGTATCTTGCACTGTTTTTTAAAAAAATCCTGTTCACTAACGATACTCTTAATTTTATCTTCAAGCTCGTTAAATTTCCCCAAATCCACTAAAACATCAACCTCTTTTTAGAATATAAAAACAAAAGGTAAATCCCTTTGATTTGTTTTTATTTATGCCAATTTGTCCTTTAAAAGTCAAGGCAATATTTCAGTTGCAAGCTGGTCCACCGATTGGAAAAATCTATCCAGTTCGTCCATCATTGCCTGCCTGTCTGTCATAATACTAGCTACTTGCCGGAACCTGCTGGAACCTGGCAATCCTTTTGTATACCAGAGCAAATGCTTACGGAAGCTCTTATCGGCAATTTTTTGCCCACTAAATTCCGTCTCCATTTTCCAATGAGCATTGATTATTTCATGCCTTTGGGACAATGTCGGCAAATATTCTTCTCCGGCTCCGGAAAATAACTGTTGGATACCTTTAAATATCCAGGGATCGCCAAGCGTACCTCTGCCGACCATCACCGCATCACAGGAAGTTTCCTCACGCATTTTTAATGCGTCACGGGGCGAGCAGATATCGCCATTGCCAATAACCGGAATGCCCACAGCCTTTTTTACACCGGCAATCACACTCCAATCAGCTTTCCCGCTAAAACCCTGATCGTACGTCCGGGCGTGAATAATAATTGCCGCCGCTCCGCAATCTTCAGCAATACGGGCAAAATCAATGGCATTTATGGAATTTAAGCTCCAGCCGGAACGGATTTTTACAGTCACCTCGACAGATACTGCTTTTTTTACCGCCCTGATGATATCTGCGGCACGCACCGGATCTCTCATCAGGTCTGCTCCTGCTCCGGCCTTGATAACTTTTCTAACCGGGCAACCCATATTAATATCAATCAAGGCGGCACCGCAGCCTTCCACAATGCGTGCTGCTTGGGCCATAACCTCAGGCTCGGCACCGAATATCTGCACACCCAAAGGAATATCTTCAGCGCTGGTTTTCAGGTAATCCAGGGTTCTTTCTGATTTGCGGATAAGCCCGTTGGCGCTGATCATCTCGGTAAAGGCTAATGAACAACCGAAAGAACGCGCGATCATTCGAAACGGTAAATTAGAAATTCCCGCCAGCGGCGCCAACAGCGCCTTATCCTTAAGCCAGTTGATTTCTTTAAACACTGTTTAACCAGGATTCTTTCTGTTTTTTTGCAGATAAAGACCGGCGCGGGAGAGATCATCCGGAGTGTTTATTCCCATTGTTTCTATGTAATCGGCAGTCAGATTAGACCGCACAACTCTGCCTTCACTTATGGCTATTTCCACAATATCCGTCAGATAATATTCTTTCTGATCATTATTGTTTTTGATTTTAGCAAGCGAGGCAAAAAGCAGGGCGGTATCGGCGCAATAAATTCCGGTGTTGATTTCGCCGATTTTCTTTTGGGCTTCTGTTGCGTCACGTTCCTCAACAATTTTCAGTATATTCCCTTTAGCATCTTTGACAATCCGGCCGTAACCGCTGGAATCAGGAGGAGTGGTTGTCAAAACAGTAATGTCCGTTCCCGCGGCAACATGACTGCTGATTAAAGATTTGATTGTCGCCGGCCGCAGCAGCGGCACATCACCGCACAGAATAACCGTTAAACCCGAATAACCGGCAAGCGCATCTTGTGCCTGCAATACGGCGTGGCCTGTGCCTAACTGAGGTTTTTGCTCCACAAAGACACAGCCGCTATCGGCAAACTCTTCTTTTACTCTATCTGCCTGATGGCCGACAATAACCGCTATCTTCTCCGCGCCTGCATCCCGTGCCGTTTGCACAGAGTAATGCAACAGCGGCTTACCCTCCAACACATGAAGCACTTTAGCCAGATCCGATTTCATGCGTGTACCCTTACCCGCCGCCAATATAACCGCACAAAAATTATTTTCTTTCACTTTATCAACCTTTCTTTTCTAAGCGTCATACCGACACAGGTCGGTATCCAGTTTTGTTTTTAATCAGGTATCCTGTCCCGCAATTGCCCTTCTATCCTTATAATTTTTCAGCCACATTCTCAAATGTCGCATGATAATCTTTCGAACTTAAAGTCGTATCAAAAAGGCCGATGTCTTCGTCTTCGTGCCTGTTGATTCCGGTATAGCTCAGGCTGGCATCTTCATACCGTTTGAATTTATAGACAGCATCGTTCATAAATGCGCTGTTAAATACACCAAGGCTGACAAGCAGTTCAAATTCTTTTACGGTTAAACCGCTCACTTTTCTAAATAGCCCCGGCTCCAATTGCGTGATGACATCTTTGAGGCAGCGCTCCCGGTAGTCTGTTAAATACATGAAAACCGGCACGCGTGTGGCAAACTTGATGAGCTTTTCCTGAATCTGCTTCCGCTTATTCTTGTACTCTTTTTCTTCTTCAGTGAGTTTCTTTTTCTCCTTATCGGTGAGTTCCTCGTCATTGGCATCCTTTTTTGCCTTCTTCACAGCCTCGGACTTGTTGATGATAGTTTCAATATCCTGATTCAGATTACGGAAACCTTCAATATTCATTAGCGCATCCATAGCTTCCTTGTTGTTCATCAGGCGCTGCAATGTGCTGTTATCCACATTTACCAGCAAGGCGCTTTCCCAGCGACGCGCAAGCATGGTTGCGGTTGTCCCACTCATGGCCATATCCAGAATCCCGGCGGCATCAATCTGTTTCATCGAACTGCCGTCATATGCAAGCACAGGCAGGAAGCTGATGAACTCCTCTACCTTCTTCTCCGGATTGGACTCGTTGACATTCAAGCGGCAACCGTAATCAGCAATCTGCCGCAAAGCCCTGTTCGGCGCGAAGTCAAAGACATAGCATTCCTCTTTGATAATCTGCTCCTGATTAGGCGTCGTGCTGTCTGGATTCCTGATCGTCCAGGGGGATTGCACGCGGAATGCAGCCTGAAAATAGGTTTCAGGCGTGGATGAATTACGCAGCATGAGAATGCCTGTCCACGGTTTTACCGTCACCCCGGTAGTCAGTTTTCCGCAGGATAGAGTTATTGTCTTAGTGTTCAGGGGATCGTCCATTGCTTCCTGAACTGGCGGCAGCGCCGCCACACCAATTCCTGCGGCAATTCCCGCCGCCACAATTACTTTATAATCGGAATAAAAACGATTCTGCTTTTTTGACAGAAGGTTGCGCATCGCGTGGCAAGAAGCGACGCTGGGCAGAAACCAGAACGTGTGCGACAAGACATTCAGCAGGCGCGCGTCCGAAAACGGCATCGGCGGCTTTTGTGCGCCAAGCTTCAGGTTGTCAACTGTGGTTGACACAAACGAACCACGGATCAAATCCAGCCATTTCTGCACCTCGTCCGGATATGTAAACTTTGCCTCATCACCATCACCTGCTGCAGAAAAGAAGATATTCAGATCAAACTCATCAAACTCGCCCTGCATGGCGATTTCGCGGATCGCATCGGGCAATTGATAGGTCATCAGCACCATGCGGGGCAGTGCGGCGTAAGGATTGTCCGCGCCTGTCCAGTCCTGCTTGGCCCGCTGCTCATCAGAATACGTCCAGTTGAATATCTGCTCTTCGATAAACTCACCTGATGCGATAGCCCGAAATGGCGTGCCGGAAAGATAGAGATACCCGTTTGTTGTGACCGGCATAATTTCTTCATCAAAATCAATATCAGAATAACCTTCTTCTTTTAATATGGCGCTGTTTTCTGCTATAACTTCTTTGTCGTGTTCATTTTCAAATAATTCTTTAGCTCTTGCTCGCCATGAGCCATAATGGTATTCATCCAAGACGACACAATCCCAATTGGTTGCATGAACCCACTCGTTCTTAGTCTTAATTCCGCCCGTGCTTTTGTTCTTGCCCAGATAATCCTGAAAAGATCCGAAACACACAAAAGGCTTTTTCTTATTTGCCTCCTCGTAGGTCATTCCACCAGGTGAGATAAACTGCCAGCCTTTGAAGTCAATATGACACTTCAAATCATCTTCCCAGGCGCTTTGCACAGCAGGCTTGAAGGTTAGCACCAAAATCTTGCGCCATCCCATTTTTTTGGCAAGCTGATAAGCGGCAAACGTCTTGCCGAACCTCATTTTGGCGTTCCACAGAAAATGAGCAGGCTTGCCCGAATTATCTCTGCCGAAACTCTGGAAATAGGTGATGGTCTTTTCCACCGCCGCCGCCTGTTCCGGTCGCATCTTGAAATCAAGCGAACGGTTTTCCTCGTTCATTTCTCCTGTCTTAAGAGCGATGATAGCCGCCTTGACTTGTGCCACCGAACACTTGAACCATTCCCCATCGGGATTATTGATGCCGCCGGCGCGTAAATGGCGGTGAACATCATGATCGATAAAAGTTGTGCCGTCATTACGCATCGCGGATTCTTCCAGCACGATCCGGTAAGGCGGTTTGCCGGGGCGAAGAGTCGGGTATTGCTGCGCCACACGCGACTTCGCATCCACCGTGGTATAGCCGATTTTCAGCAAGCCCCGATATTGCGGATTGGTATCCTCATAAGCATAAATGGTTGGCCTGGAATCGGGACGTGGGGGGAAGAATTTATCAACGCTCATCGGATTGCCCCTTGATTGAAATGAGTTTCCCACTCCTGTAAAATCTGCAACACCTCCGCAAATGCGGGGCGCTCGGCAAAAAACATTTCCCGCATCTTGTCGTAATCCTCTTCAAGCTGCCGAATACGTCCGGGATGCGGGTTCAACCGGAGGTTTCCTCGAATTGCCTTATCGTAATGAGCCCAACCGATGGGGAAGAACACCTTTTTGTGTTCCACCACGCGTTGTAGCAATCCGGCATGGCCGGTGATCTTTTCATCAATCCCGGACAAGATCAGCCGGGACGTATCGTAGTAATGGCGCGACAACCGGAGGGGAATTTCTTTGTCCGGCGGACGATGATATTCCGCGTGAAGCAAGGTTGCTTTTTCCCAGAACGTCCGTTCTGCGGCAAGCACCTTAACGGTGAAGTCCGGTACTTCAAAGGCCACCGGAAAGCGTTCGGCCACATAGGGCGCAATTCGCACCTGATCGCTGGGCCAATGATCGGATCGCGCTCCCATTTCGACTTTCACAGCGGGTCTGATATATGCGCCGGTTGTTTCCGGCAAGCTCGAAGGATAGGCGTAAAGGAGTGTCTGACGGTCGGGGTCACCTTCATCAATCGTCAATGACCAGTCCTGTTCATCCCCAAGAGCGGCCCTGATGGTTTTGATCATCATTGGCCTCAATGCATCGCCGATCTTATGTTGACAGGCTGCTTTGAGTCGATCGATCCGACGTTTTCTTTCCTTGCCGCTGATGACCGCCTCCGGATTGGAGGACTCATCGCCAAAACCAAGACCGGCACGATCCAGAGATACGTCAACATCCTCAGAAAAGCGTTCGATCAACCGGTATGCCTTGGACAGCGAAGTTCCTCCTTTGAAAATAAGCATACTCCCGATGTTCGGCAGAGCAAAAAGCTCGCGCAGCGTCCAGCAGACCCAGAAATCCTTCTCGATGATCTGCGGACTGAGTCGCATCTGTTCTGCCGTTTGCACAAAGTAGCGACGACGCTCATCGTCGGACAATCGAATAAACCGATCCATGGCTCAGGCCTCTCCCCGGGCAATCGCGCGCAGATGCTTGCCTACCCACGCCGGTGCATAAGCAATGTCCTTCATCAGCCGTTTCTTGTCTTGATCACTAAGTTTGTGTTGCAGGGTTAGAATCACGGCATCATCCACATGCTTTGGCCCCAGGTGCCGCAGCGCCTGGATGACCAAACCGCTGGTGCGACCGGCCGGCCCCATACTCCGCGGAGTTGTCCGCTTAAGGCGAATCTCCTGATTTCCCACCCGCACCGTGCGGGATGGTCCGTCGGTCAGATAGACAATCCTGGCGGGCACCTGCGTAGACAAACCCAAACGATTGGCCGCATACGCCCCGGAGGGTTGGAGGCGGATACCTTGTTTACCGGCCAGGGCATGGGCAATTGCATCGGGATTCGGCGCCAAAATGCCCATAATCGGATGATGCTCCGGATAATCGTAGAGGCCACGGGTCAGTCGGCGGATGGCGCCTTTCTGTACCAGGCGCGACAACACTTTGTCAACGGCGTCGCGGCTGCCAATATCCAGAAAACGGCCTGGGGTGAAGACAGCACCCCTACCAGACCCATAAATCCTGCTAAGTACTTTAGAATCAATGCTTTGCATGTTACATCACCATTCAATTTTGTCAGGAATATAAATCAGTTTTTCTGACAAAAGGCAAACCATTTTTCTACCGGTTTACCAGAATATCCTTATCGTCAGATGAAAGCAGGAAATTGTCAAGAAAATGATTTGACCTTTAGCGTCTTAGATTAACCCAATACAGCAACCAATTCAGCAATTACTTTTACTTCGTTAATCTTATCCTTATTGAATACATAAGGTTCATAACCTGATGAAGTTGTATCAGGCTTGAGCATAATTGATTCATGTCGCCACGTGCCATCTGCAATCACTTTCTTCGTGCTTTCGTATTTTTTTACGGTGTAGTGTCCACCTGTATCAGTATCGGCAATATCTCTATGCCGTGCAAGAACGATCTTGCCTTGCCGGGTACCGGTAGGATTTAATCTAAAGAGGCACCATGAACCGTTCGGTATCCGTCGATTCATCGACTCACCAATAACTTGAGCGACAAAAAGACCCCGCTGGTGTCTAAAGGCATCGGGAAGTTGAACCCATTCATTATCTTGAATAGATTTTTCGCTTAATCCACCATATACATCAGCAACCTGTTGTTCATCTCTGAACGTTCCGGCTGCTATCTTAAGATCATACAAAGGAACACAATTTTCGAAAGGCTTAACTTCCTCTGGCAGTAAACGTCTGAATGGTAGAATAACGGGTACCTGCATTTCTTCATGCAGTGATTTCGTAAGAATGTTTTTCCCACTAACAATCTGGGAATCTATACACTTCTCAAAGTATTGACGTGTTTCATCATCGACAAAATAGACGTAGCACCCTTTTTGTCCGCGGGTCATAAGCGTGCGGTAAGTATTTTTGATGATGGCATCGAGGCGTTTTTTAGTGGTTTCAGGTTCTTTTTTGATTAATGATTTCCAAGTGTGAATTGATTTGTCTGTACTGGCACGTTCTTGAGGCTGCGTAATAATTTCACCATTCCGGGCAACCAGATCAGGACCAACAATCACCCCAACATAATCTAACTCTAACCCCTGACAGGTATGGATACAACCAACCTCACTGACGGATTCAGGCTTTATAATCCAAGCTTGCCCATCCGTATCAAGATTCCATGTCGCTCTGTAATTGCCAATAACAATATCCTTAAGTTGAGGATTACGTTTGCTTATCCATTTCCAGCAATAGCCAGCGACCAAGCGGGCTTTGTTTTTCTCCTTGTTCTTCTCGCGAATCAAGTTGTGCAATTCAGATGGACGATTTACGATACGGAAATCATATTCTTCAGGTTTGAGGATGTCATTTGCGGTTTTTCTAATCTGTAGCGTATTGTCCAGCCAGGCAAGGTACCCATTTGATCCGTTACAGCGAAATTGTGACTCCAGCTTAAGTTCAACAACTTTTGCACCCAGCTCTTTTGCCCAACGTCGGATTTGTTTTTTATCACCGATATCTTTGAGTGTTACGCGCTGATCTTTATCAATAAAGAATGTACAGGACTTACTGACGTTGATTATTTCTTTGATTTGATTTTCACCAAGATGACCAAACATACCGGATTTCTCGTTGAGTCGGTGCGCTTCATCAACAATCAAGCAATCAATGCTTCCTGCTGCCATTGAATGATAACTACCAGAACCATTGAACATGTTTGAGATGTGCGATTTCTTGAATGAACCGGTAAGCATGGCTTCGTATACCAAGCGAGGCGCAGAATTACGGGTAACATATTGCACAACAAATTCGCGGTTTGTAAGTTCAACTAGCAGATTAACTGCCACCACTGACTTTCCCGTGCCCGGACCTCCCTCAACTATTAAGACATTCTTTTTCTTTTCAGAAGATTTTACGGCTAGGTTAATGGCTGTTTCATAGACGATCTTCTGGTCATCTATCATCACAAATTCCTGATTTCCTTTAAGCATGGACACGAGTTGATCAGCAAGATTCTTCGACGGTTTTATCTTGCCGTGATCAATGCGATACATAATTTGTTTTTTATCGCCATACTTAACGTTAGCTTTTATGAACTTGCGTAGTATGAGGGCATCTCTTTTAAGAAACAGGGGTGCTTTATCGATGTATTCTTTATAGAATTCGTTATTGATAACATTGTCTTCTTCATAATTATGCAAATATGCGCAGGGATATAGCTGGATTTTTTCCTCTTGAACGGTCTGATTGAAATCTTCCAGAAGCCTTTTATATGACCATGCCTGATACGATGGATGCAGCGTTTCTTCCGGCCCATGTTGAAAACGAGTACTAACTACTGCATCCTTTGATGTCAAAGTCGCTTCTTGCCACTGTTTAAGTTCCACCAGAATAACCGACTCACGATCTTGCTCATCCAAACCGGTCAATATAAAGTCAATGCGTTTAGAAGTTTGCGGGATATGGTATTCAATCGCAACTCCCGCATCACCGGGTATCTCATCATCCGCCAATACACGTTCCATAAATGGCAACGAGTTGATCCAGGAATCTATCTCGGACCGTCCTGTCATTCTGCCAGTTGCATTTTTATAGGCATCGTAAACGATATTACCAATATCATTGGTCATAACATCTTCTTGAAATTTTGCTTTCGTAGAAGAATAAACAATCATTAGATCAGCTCCGATTGAAGTAAATTATTAAAATGCTGTGCTAATTTGTATGTGTTTTGAATTAATAGTATTCTACAATTCCGTGTATTTTTTTGCAGATCCCCGTGCTTTTGCGGCGGGATATTTCTGGCGATTTATTTCCAGTTTTCCATAAGCCGCATCAAGTGGATCAATCCCGAGCCGGTCTGCAAAGCGGATCAGATAAATAAGCACGTCACCAATCTCTTCCTTGATTTTTTGTAGTTTTTCAGGAGACGGGTTTGCACTTTCTTCCTCGGTCATCCACTGAAAATGTTCCAGCAACTCCGCGGTTTCCACAGTAAGCGCCATCGCTAGATTTTTGGGCGAGTGAAATTGTTCCCAATCACGTTCTTTGGCAAAATCAAGTAAGCATTTTGCAAGGTGTTCAAGGCTTTTATCTGCCATCAATGGAGAATCTCCTTATGTGCGGCAAGTGCCATTTCATAGGCCGCGGCAAAATCAAGGCCGCAATTAACCGACGAGTCATAAATTTTAAAACCAACATACATCAGGCACAACAGGTGAATGCCGGAGAATGCTTCATTCGGATAGGCTTTCAGGGTGTAGGTTTTGCCGGTAGTTGTGTGATCAATCCCGTTCATGCCAAGAATGCTGATTTCGGAAATAACGGTGAAGATTTCATCGCGGGATTTGCCTTTGAAACGGCGCAGGGCATCGAGACAGAAAGTATATGCTTCCGGCTTATCGGTGGTCAGAGGGGCGGAAGACGTAGACTTGTCAGCGTTTGATTCTTTGTTGAGATGGACGGGATCTAGCTGCCATTCATACCATGGACGAAGCTTGAGGATGCTGGCGTATTCGTCCACGATTTCATATTCGTCACCCGGTGTGAAGTTTTCCATTCGCTTCTTCCAGATGTCGAAAAGATTTTTGCCGTGCGAAAAATACGCGGATGTGCGGTAAGCCGCCGCATAGTCGGACACACCTTGATAAAGATGATCAATAAAAAAGGCGTAAGCGCAATTAAGTGTTACACTGGCACGAAATATGGAGGGGGGGGTGAGCTTCTTAATCTCTTGATTGGTAAAGGTTTGCAAAGCTTCTAAATGCATCTGGTGGAGCGAGGCAAACTGAGAATGACGGAGGTCGGGATACTTGCTGTAAATATTTTGTTCCACCACCATGTCGAGAGGGCAATTGAATATTTGATTACTAAGGCCGTGTGTGAGCTTAAGAATTATGTTGCTGATGCTTTCTTCAGCATATCCCTGCCGCTGGAGTTTGGCAATGTGATCAGCTATAGACTCAATGGCATATTCCCGTGTCTTGGCTGTTGTCGTGAAAAATCTATTTCGGGCTAATTGGCGCGCCTCATGTTCCAGAACTATATGTTCCAGTTCGTGTGCTACAAGATGAGGTGTCATTGCTTCAGAACGCATCCGATAGCGAATCCGATGTTCATCGCGGTTATGCTTCCATGCCATCTGGGATACGGCGGAAATATATTCAAGGGTATTGTCCTCCGCGATACTAATAGGACATCCCGTAGTTGCTTCCAGTGCCATTTTCCGTGTCATGATTCCATGCATCATATCCCCGCTCTCTTTGCGGGCAAGCTCTGTGCATATCTCCAGATAGAGGTTACGGGCATTGCTGTATACCGGAGTACTGCGTATATCCACCGATGATGGCTGCATAAAAAGCTGCTCCAGAATTTTCAGCGCCATTTCAGGCGAATTTGTAATCCGGTGCAGAAGAGCTAACCCATAATAGGTGTTGGGATAATTGGAATCAATCTTCAACGCTTTTTCGAAAAGTTCCCGCGCCTGGTCAATGTTTCCCATCTCCATGCGCAAAGCGGCAAAGTTATTGAGCAGAATGTTGTCATCAGGATTAATGGTCAATCCCTTTTCGTAATAGAAAGCCGCCACCTCAAAAGCCCGTTCATGCTTCGTCGCGATATTGCCCAAAAGCACGAATGACCAGACATTGGTCGGATCAATCTTGATACATTCATGCAACAGTTCCTTTGCCTTCTGAATATTGCCTTCCTCAAGGTGTGCCATCGCTAAATTACGCCGAGCGTCTATATGCTGTGGAATTGTTTCAATGACTTTTTCGAAGTATTTGATCGCCTTTTCATAAGAACCCTGCTGCGCATCCCGGACACCTTTTTGAAATAATTTCAACGCTTCACTTATTTTTTCGTCACGTTGTTCCTGCAGCTTGATGAAGGCAATACCGTTTTGTATGGAAACATCAACATCAGAAGACAGAAAGCCGTAAGATTTTTTGATCAATTCTATGGCATCTTGTTCCGAAACGGCAGAGAGATCAACCGGCTTCGCCGGATCAAGAATAATGTGTTTTAAGGGGATAGTGATAATAAACATGCTGGCAAAACGTTTCCTTCCAATTTCGACTTGCTTTGACGATACAATGAACAGGCTTTTGTGTCAATTAAATAAAGATGTTAAGAGGTAGCGTTATTAGCTCTATGGCATGATGGACTAAGAAAAGGAGGCGGGCTTTATACCCGAGGTTTTATTTCAGACTTGTCCATCTCTGCCGCAAAAGAAACCGCAATTTCTTTGATCGATTTTTGGTCAGCGTTTTCAATGATAAAGGTAATGCCGCTGTATTCCAGCCTTTCTTTGCGCTTAGGAATCTTTCCCAATCTATCCATTATAAAGCCACTGACAGTTTCATAATTTCCTTCCGGAAATCTTGTAGTCAATAAATGACTTAAACCATCCATATCCATACGCCCGTTGATCAGATACTTTCCGGCGGCGATTTTTTTATACATCTTTTCACCACTGTCATATTCATTGTCAATACTGCCGACAATTTCTTCTCCGATATCTTCCATAGTCACAATACCGACGGCACCACCGTACTCATCAACAACTACTGCCATATGCTCATTCTTTCTTAGCAAATCAACTAACAGCTCACTGGCCTTCCTGGTTTGGGGTACGTAGAATACCTCCGTCTGCAGACAGGAAGCAATAGTCTCGCCTCCATTTTGATTTCCTGAATCTTTATCCCTTTGCATGGCAGCCAGCAGATCAAAATAATGCAGAATGCCGACAATATTAATAACCTGATCCTGATACACCGGAATTCTTAGATATTTTTTACCGGCAACAAATCTGGCTGCTTCATCTATAGTTGTTGTAATTGGCAGCGCCGTCAATACGGAAACGGGAATCATTATTTTATCAGCAGTCAATTCTGAAAAATCAAATACCCGGCTGACCATTTCCCTTTCCGTCTTGAGAATATCACTCCCTTTTGTATTTTCTCCTAAAATGTATTTGAGCCCTTCCTTGGTTATATAAGAAGACTGATTAATTTTCTGCCCCGTGGTAAAACTTACAGTGCCTTTTGCAATCTGAGAAATGATATAAGCCAGTGGATACAGAACAATGGAAGACAAACGGATAAACAAAGCGACCCTGACGGCCATTGTCTCCGCGCGATGCAGGAAATACCTGCGGATAACAATCATCACAAAAAGCGTCGGCAGTGTAACAAGAAAAGCAATCTGCTCACCTCTGGTCTGACCGAAAAAATTAATGAAAAGGCCGGCGGCCAGCGCCGAACCGGTAATAATTGCCAGATTAGTGCCGATGAGAGTTGTCGAGATGAACCACTCCGGCTTTTCCATAAGCGCTAACGCATACTTTGCGGAAAACGAACCGCGCCTGGCTAAAACCTTTATCTTGTTAGCATCAGAAGCAAGCAGCGCTATTTCACCGCCGGAGTAAAAAGCTTCCAGAACAAGGCAGACAAAAATAATCCCTATAATCAGATATGTATTCATTCCTGCCCCCCGGGCCGCTTTGAGTTTTCTAACGAAACTCTGATCTTCAATATTCTTGTCCGGCCAACGCTTTCAATCAAAAAGTTGCAGCCTTCAAAACCGATCTCTTCACCTTTAGCCGGCAGCTTGCCGAATAAATGCAGGACAAAGCCGCCGATTGTGTCGAATTCATCCTGAGGCATTTCTGTCTGCATCATATTGTTGAACTGCTCCACAGACATTTTCCCGGGCACAATAATTGTGTTTTCATCGATCCTTTCGCAGTCATTACCGGTCAAACCATAATCGCCATAGGCTTCCTCAAACAAATGATCCAGAATATCCTCCAGGGTAACCAGACCGGAGACTCCCCCGTACTCATCAACAACAATTGCTATCTGTATTCCGCTTTTCTGAAAATCATGTAAAAGGCCATTGACAGTTTTTCCTTCAGGAACGAAATAAGGCCGGATCAGCATTTTATCAATGTCTTCTTGTTTATCCTTCGATGCGGCATGCAGTAAATCCCTGGCTAGAAGTATTCCCACAATATCATCGCGATCATCCGTGTAAACTGGTATCCGTTCATGGCGCTCTTTGATCACCGCGGCAATTATTTCATCCACCGGCATATCGAGAGGAAGGCAGAACATATCCACACGGGGGATCATAATATCAGTCACCGGCTTATCACCCCATTCAAAAATGCGGTTGATCAATTCCTTTTGCGATTCATCCACAACGCCTACCAGGCTTCCGGCATGGATCAACGTCTTGAATTCATCTTCCATTACCACATCCGCATCTTCAGATTTTACGCGGTTGAATGTGATGAAGCCTGATACTTTTTCCAGAACGGCAACAACGGGATATTCAATTTTGCAGATAAAAGTGAGCAAAGGGGCGCTGGCCGAGGATATTTGCATCGGGTATGTAACGCCGAAGGTCTTGGGAATTGCCTCACCGGCAATTAATAGCACCATTGATGTAAAAATAATGGAAATCCATTGACCATTAGGACCAAACTTCACAATAAAAAAAGAAGCAGCCAAAATAGAGATTACTATGTTTACCGCTTCGTTACTTGCGACAATAGTTATCAGTAAACGCTGCGGTTTTTCCAGCAACTTGCCCACAAATCTTGAGAATGGATAATTATCTGATTTCATCTTATGCAGATGCAGATCCGTAAGCGAAAACAAGGAGGCTTCCGCTGAAGAAAAAAAGCCGGAAAGTAAAAAAAGAATAAATATTAAAAATATGTCAAAACCCAAATCTAAATCTCCATTTGCAGAAGTTGTTCAACAATTACTGGTAATCTAGCAGATTGGAGCGAAAAAAGACAAATGTTTTGTGGAGCAATAGATTATACCATTATTTGACTTGAGAGGCATTTTCCGCTATTTAAGCAACCAAACACTTCCAGGAGATTAATGAATGTCCAACATACTTCTTGTAGGAAACGGCGCCCGCGAACATGCGATGGCCGAAGCCATTTTACGCTCTGATCAAAAACTCCGATTATTTTCTTTTATGAAGGCCAACAATCCCGGGATATCGTCTCTTTCGGAAAAAATCATACTTGGCGACTATTCCAATCTTAGAGCAATTACCGAGTTTGCCGCGGAAAACAAAATCGAATTTGCCGTCATCGGTCCGGAAGATCCTCTCAATAATGGTGTTGTCGATGCGCTGGTGAAAATTGGCATTGCTGCCGTAGGCCCTAACAAAAGCCTCGCGCGGCTGGAGACTTCCAAATCGTTTACCAGAAATCTGGTCAGTAAATATAACATCCCCGGCAATCCGCAGTTTAAAGTATTTACAGCAATTAACGGAGTGGAAGCTTTTTTAAATGAGTTGGAAGGAATTGTTCTCAAGCCGGATGGCTTGACAGGCGGCAAAGGCGTGCTGGTTCAGGGCGATCATTTTGCGACGAAAGCTGAAGCGCTGAAATTATGTCGGCAAATACTTGCGGAAAGCGCGTCGCTTATTGTTGAAGAAAAATTCGACGGCGAAGAATTTTCACTGCAATGTTTGTGCGACGGGAAAACTGTTGTGGCCACCCCGCTGGTGCAGGATCACAAAAGAAGATTTGATGGCGACAAAGGGCCCAATACCGGTGGCATGGGCTCGTACTCTCTACCCGATCATTCGATGCCTTTTTTGAAACCACAGGATTTGCAGGATGGAATGGAGATTACCCGCCAGGTCGCGGCGGCGCTCCTGAAGGAAACCGGCAACCCTTACAAAGGCGTAATGTACGGCGGATTCATCGCCACCAAAAACGGCGCAAAGCTTCTGGAATACAACGCGCGTTTCGGCGACCCCGAGGCCATGAATATTCTGCCGCTTTTAAAAACTGATTTTGTGGAAATCTGCCGCCATATTATTGCCGGAACACTGGATAAATTAAAGATTGAATTTGAACCCAAAGCAACCGTCTGCAAATATGTTGTGCCCAAGGGTTATGGCCTGCCTGCCGATCATCCCGATGCGGCATCATCGCGAGCTAAAATTGAAGTGGGTAAAGTGGGAAAAGCCAGGCTTTACTATTCGTCCGTAGATAAAAAAGAAGATGGTCTGTATTTGAGTTCATCACGCGCCATAGGCATTGTCGGCATTGCCGATACTCTGGATGAAGCCCGCAAGATTGCCGAAGAAGGCGTCAAAGCTGTTAAAGGTCCCGTTGCCTATCGCACCGACATCGGCACAGATGCGCTGATTCAGAAGCGTATTGAGCATATGAAGAAGATAAGAAAAGAAAAGAATATGCCTGGCTCCCAATAAGTCAAAACAAGTTTTTTTGCGTTACAAAACTGGCGATTGGTTTTTGGCTTTGGTCAGATATTATCCATTGCGCTGTGCCTTTACAGCGCGGAATGCCGGGCCCCAAATGGGATGGCCTGCCTCTTCCGGTTTCAGGTCGAACCTGCTGTCTTTATCCAGTGCTTTGCGAAATTCATCGCGGCACTGCTTTTCGTTATTCGACAGGCAATGAATAAATGCCAGATACTTATGCGCTTGCACGACATCGCTTTGAACAGTTAAGCCCAGACTCAGTGACCTTTTCAGGTTTTTTGTCGCTGTTTGATATTTGCCGTCTTCGTAGTTTTGTATGCCTGCGGCTAGTGCCTGGTTTGCTTTGCTCGTCGTTTTCTTGCTTAATCCGCTATCCCTGGATGAACACGCGATAGTGATCAGTAGAAGTGTTGTTAATATTGCTACAGCAAGACATAAACGCATAATGGCATGAATCTTCCTCATTTGAATTTATAACGGATTTTCATGCTTTCTCCGGCCTCCAATTTCACCGTTATGCGATAGGGCGAAAAGTTTGTGTTTTTGATCTCTATCTGGTGTTTGCCGTAAGAAACTTTGATCTTCTTGAGCGGCGGGGAAACTCCAATTCTTTTTCCATCGATGAATATTTCACCCCAGGGAAGAATTGTAAAATTGAGATTGCCATTGGCGGAAACTGCAATTTTTGAATTTTTACTTACCTTCGATTTTCCAGCTACTGCCTTGCTCTTAACTGCAGGAGGAGATTGTTGTTTTGCCGGTGCAAACAGATGATTTATAAATAGTACCAGGGCAACAAGAAAAAATACCGATATTGCCGTGCCAATCAGTTTTTTTTGCCAACTCCACCCGGAAATTACGGGCAATTTTCTAATTGGAGCCAAAATCACGGTGTCATCTCCGGTTCTTTGAGAATTGTCAATATGCCTTTTGGCTGGTAAAACTGTGGAGGGTAATGGCGCGGGAATGATCAGCCTCCTGAAGTTTCTGAGATCAGCTGCCATATCCCGCGCTGATTGGTAACGTTCTTCTGGTTTCTTGGCCAGAGCCCTGGAAACAATATAATCGAATGCCACGGGAATGGAGGGGTTCACAATCGTTGGCGAATCCGGTATTTCATTTATGACCTGATACATAATGGAAGTGATGTTACTGCTTTTTCCACCATCAAAGGCGGATATGCCGGTAAGCAGCTCATACAATATTGCTCCCAGGGAAAAAATGTCGGAACGGCCATCTACAGCTTTTCCGGATACTTGTTCCGGCGACATATACCTGGGTGATCCTAAAATAGTGCCAGCCTGGGTTTCGGAACCAGTCGATGTCATAGCAATGCCGAAATCCATGATTTTTACAACGCCATTGCACAGGACCATAATATTGGCAGGTTTAATGTCCCGGTGGACAACACCATGATCGTGGGCGAATGCAAGAGCGTCAGCTACCTGTGCCGTTATATCTACAATCCTGTCCGGCTGCATTATCTGTTTGGAAGCAATGATTTTCTTGAGTTCCTGACCCTCCAGATGTTCCATAGCCATAAAAGCGATGTCATCAACTCTGCCCACATCGTAGATGGTAACAATGTTTGGATGATTCAAACGGCCGGCAGATTTGGCTTCGCGATTAAAGCGTTCTACAAAACCGGCAATTTCGTCCCCGGATAAGTTGAGGTTGATGGTCTTGATGGCAACGGTGCGGTCTATAAGCGGATCGACAGCCTTATAGACTATACCCATGGCGCCTTTTCCCAGCTCATAAAGGATTTCGTAACGACCAAGTTTTTTTATAAGAATATCCTTATCGGTGTTAAATGCGTTACCATCCATAAAGAAAAGATTCCCCGTATTAAAATTCCTGTAGTGTCTAAACTCTAACTTTCCGGATTACAGTTGTCAAGAAGATATCATTTGAACATTTAAATCTATCTTGACAATAGAACGATCGTTCTATACAATGCACCAATAACCGAACAAAGAAGAAAACAGGATAGCCTTTAGTTGTTTTTATATTTAAGAGCACATCATGACTTCACAATTATTTCGACTGCATTCCTGGCCACGTGCCATAGCTCACATTGACGGCGATGCTTTTTTTACTTCCTGTGAAGAAGCCATTCACCCGGAGCTCAAAGGCAAGGCGCTGATCACCGGCGGCGAACGCGGCATTGTCGCCTGCGCCAGCTATCCTGCCAAAAAGTTGGGCATCAAGCGCGGCGTGCCGCTGCACGAAGCACGCAAAATCTGCCCTGAGCTTATCATCCTTCCTTCCGATTACGAAACCTACAGCCTGTTTTCACGGCGAATGTTCAGCATCATGCGCCGCTTCACACCCGATCTGGAAGAATATTCCATTGACGAGGCTTTTGCCGATATTACCGGCATGCGCCGTGCCCTGCACTCATCATATGAAGAAATCGCGTTGCGGATGAAAAAAGAAATTGAAAGAGAACTGGGCATCACCGTATCCGTTGGTTTGAGCATTACTAAAGTTCTGGCCAAGGTTGCTTCCAAATACCTCAAACCTGCGGGAATGACCGTGATTAAGGGCACAGACATCTCCCAATACCTCTACGATCTGCCGGTGGGAAATCTCTGGGGTATAGGCCCCGCCACGACTAACTATCTGGCCAAGCTGGGCATTCGAACGGCACTTGCTTTCGCAGAGCTTCCTGAAATAACCGTGCGAGAGAAACTCACCAAGCCCGGCGTGGAAATCTGGCAGGAATTGCGCGGCGATTCAGTTTATCCGGTAACCGCGGAAGAAAAAAGCTCTTACGCTTCTATCAGCAAAACGAAAACATTTGCCCCGGCAACTTCAGACGCCGATTATCTCTTCGCGCAACTGATGCGCAATATGGAATCGGCCTGCATTAAGGCACGGCGCTACGATCTTGCTCCGCTAAAGATTCTGGTATTTTTGAAGAAAAATAATTTCGATACTTCCGGCAGTGAGGCAGTACTTTCGCGCCCATGTGCCTGCCCTTTGGAATTTTCCGGTGTCATCCGCGATCTTTTCGAATCATGCTACCGCCCGCATAATCTTTATCGCGCTACCGGCGTTGTGCTGCTTAACCTCGCACCCGACAAGAATATCCAATACACTCTTTTTGATAATCATGTGCATGCCGAAAAGATAAAGGGACTTTACAATGTCGCCGATGAGTTGGGGCAAAAGTTCGGTAAGCACACTTTGCATCTGGGCAGTACTCATCTGATTGAGAAAATGGGCAAGGGCCGCAGGGGCGTATCCACCATGCGGGAACAAACCCTTCTTAAAGGAGAGACTCGCCGCCGCCATTTGGCCTTGCCATTGATTCACATAAAAACCAACGATTGACCTATATTAATTATAATTCCATCTGCCTTCACAAATATCGTACAGCGATATATCCCTTGACATCTTACTTACTAGTAAGTATGCTATTCATGGAGGTTTTATGAGCAGGACACAAGGCGACACTAAATCAAAGATAATCGATCTTGGAGAGAAACTACTTTTGGGAAAGGGATTTAACGGCTTCAGTTATGCCGATATTGCAATTTCCTTAGGAATCAAAAACGCTGCCATCCATTACCATTTCCCCTGCAAGAGCGATCTCGGACTCGCCATAATCCAGCGGGCCAGGGAGCGATTTAAAAAATGGGGTGCCAATAAGGAAACAGAACAATTGCCTGACCGGGAAAGACTTGACAGCTTTTTCCAGATTTACCGCCACTATCTTACCAAGAGAGAATCCGTCTGTTTAAGCGGAGCGCTGGAAACTGATTTTACGACTCTGCCGAAGCCCATGCAGGAAGAAACCAGGGGGTTGGTTTATGATCTCCTTACCTGGATGGAAATATTTCTGGATCAGGGGCGGAAAAGAGGGACTTTTTCGTTTCCGGGAACCCCTCGCGATCAGGCAATCATTGTACTGGCAGTCATGCAGGGCGGCTTGCAGATGACCAGGGTTACAGATCAGTCCGTATTTGATTTAGCAGTAAGCCAGATACGACGTCTGCTCAAACCATAGATAAATCAGGAGGCACGCATGGATTTCTTTTTCAGACCACAGGGAGTAGCTGTCATCGGTGCCACACCGAACAGACAGAAAGGCGGTAACTCCATTTTGAGAAACCTTATCCTTGGATATAAGGGAGATATCTTCCCGGTAAATCCGAATTACAACGAGATCGAGGAACTTGCATGTTATACCTCTGTCAACAAGATCGATAAACCTGTCGACTTGGCCATCATCTTTGTCCCTGCCGGACAGGTACCTGCAGCAGTACAGGAATGTGCATCAAAAGGTGTAAAAGGGGTAATCATCGAAAGCAGCGGGTTTGCCGAGATAGGAACAGAAGGGCGCAAGTTGCAGGATGATCTTATCCGTATCGGAAAGGAGACGGGCATCCGCATCTGGGGACCTAACTGCATGGGTCTTGTGGATGCAGTTAACAGGCACGTATTTTCTTTCATGGACACCGCCAATCTCGAAGCAGGGCTCACGCCGGGGAATGTATCGCTCATCGTACAGAGCGGTATGCTTTCAGCCGCCTTTCTGGTGGACATCATGAGCCATGGCATTATGGGCATCAGCAAGGTATGCAGCATCGGCAATAAGCTGGATGTGAATGAGTGCGATCTCCTTCCTGCGCTTCTTGATGACCCCGATACTACTGCAATTGGGATGTATCTTGAATCAATCTCTGACGCCAGACGCTTTGCTGAAATATGCCGGAATAGCACCAAACCACTCGTGGTTTTAAAAAGCGGAAAAAGCCGGATAGGGGCTGAGGCGGCAATGAGCCATACGGCATCAATGGCCAGCAATCATCGTGTTGTCGAGGGTGTACTTGCACAGACCGGGGTCCATGAGGCCAAGGACTTCAAGCAGATGATGGATCTCTGCCGTTCACTGGCCATGTATCCATCAAAACCCGCCGGAAATAAACGTATCGCTGTCCTTACTTTCAGCGGCGGGGCAGGGATCGTGAGTGCGGATTTCTTTGAAGAGTACGGTCTCTCTATTGCCGAGCTTTCTCCCGTTTGCAAAGAAGAACTGCAGAAACTGTATCCTTCATGGATGCCTGTTGCCAATCCTGTCGACATCTGGCCCGCCATTGAAAAGCACCTCGGTACAAGTGTGGATGTTTACGGCAGTTCTCTTCAGAGCCTCTTTAAAGATCCCGGAGTCGATGGTGCCCTCATTCTGGTAATGGCAGGAAGCTCCAGAATAGGTATGAATATTAAGGATATCGCCGCAGAGTCGCACAGCGCCGGAAAGCCTGTCTTCATCTGGCTGCTGGGGAGGCGGGACGCTTCGTTCGCTGTGTTTGAAGAGGCCCGCCAGTATGGGATCCCTGTATTCCAGGAGTTGTCACGCGCTATAGAGTGCATGGCAGCTGTATTCAAGGAAAGACCTGCTGCTCACCAAGACAGACCTGCTACTGCGGAACATTTCTTAACACAGATTGATCAGGCATCAGGCGGTCCCATGGATGAGCATACTGCAAAGGAGTTACTCCGCTCATTCGGTATCCCTGTCGTTGATGAGATATCCACGGAAAATTTGAATGCCTGCATAGAGGCAGGAGAAAAGCTCGGCTATCCTGTGGTTATGAAGGGTTTGATGCCCGGCATTACCCACAAAACTGAGCTTGGGCTTGTAAGGCTCAATATCGACAGCCGTGATGCAGCTGCCAGAGCTTATGACATACTCATGCTGGCAATGGAAAACAAGGGCACAGTGAGCGTTCAGAAACAGATGAATAGATCAGCGGAAATTATTATAGGCATGTTCCGGGACGGACAATTCGGAGCATGCGTAATGGTCGGGCTAGGAGGTGTAATGGCTGAGGCCTTCCAGGATGTTGCCTTTGCCATGGCGCCTGTTACACACGAAGAAGCGCTTCAGCTCATCTCCAGAATCAAGGGGCAACGCCTGCTGGACGGATTCCGCGGCATGCCGCCGGTTATTCGTAAGGAACTTGCAGACATCATAGTTAAGGTCAGCAAACTAGGGGTAGCAAACAAACGCATATCCGCAATCGACATCAACCCACTTATGGCGACAAAAAAAGGTCTTGTTGCAGTAGATGCCGTAGTAGTCATCGAATAACGACAACAATCTTTTTAAAAAAGGAAAATGCATTGATGGGCAATATTTTTTCCAGGAAGAACATCCTTAACTTACCAATTCCGTTGCGTCGCAGATGACCCAACGGTGACCCTATAGTGCCCGTCAGGGTATTCAGGTTATTTAGTGCATTGGTTGTTTAGATTATACTTTATGCTTTCGGAATTGGAGTTTTACAAACAACTTCAGGTTCCAAAAAAGTGGAAATTATTTTTCCCTTCCTTCTTTTTAACTATATACATGGCTGTATCAGCATTACTGATTAAGGTATCAGAATCTTTCCCATGGTCAGGGAATATTGATACGCCGATACTCATGTTTACCTTTAATTCCTGAGGGGATTGCTCAATAAATAATGGTTTGCTGAATTTTTTAAATATTTTTCTTATAACTATTTCCACATTACTATTATCAGAGACATCAGTTAATAATATCACAAACTCATCACCGCCGATTCGGGCAACTGTATCACTTTCCCGCTGAACAACTTCTTTTAATCCTTTGGCAACTTCTACCAAAAGCTTATCGCCAACATTATGCCCTAACGTATCGTTGACCTCCTTGAATGAATCCAAATCCAAAAACAATACAGCCAGTTTCTGCTGCCTTCTTTTAGCGAAAATAATGGCTTGCCCCAGGCGGTCGAACACTAACTTTCTGTTGGGCAAACCGGTTAAAGTATCGTTGTAGGCTAACTGCAATATCCTCTCTTCTGTTAAATCAACAAAATTACCCACAACAGCCGGTTTGCCGTTAATATTAACTTCCGCGACTGAGCCCATCATCCACTTAATGGATTCACTATCCGTAATCACCCGGAACATGTAAAATGATTTTGTCTCGCCTTTTAGTATAGCAATGGCGCTTTTTCTAACATGTTCCCGATCTTCTTCCAGAACAAGGCCCAGCGGGTCCAAATCTTTTACTATTTTTTGAGACCAGTTGCCAATATCCAAAAAAGCCTTATTGGTAAAAATAAATTTTTTATCCTGGATTATATATATCCCGAATGGAGACAGATTAAGTAAAATCTTGATAAACTCATTCAATTCTTTGATTAATTTCGCGCTGGAAACAAATTGTATTTTTAATTTTTTATTTTCATTAACAACCTTTTTTATTATCTCTTCTTGTTCCTCATTATTGCCTTTCAATTTTTCCATTTCACTTCCCACACAACGTTCCCACCTTTTTGTCTGATTTTTTCAGAAGAACTATATAATAACAAGCATATATCCTACAACCTACATAATTTAAACAAAAAAACACTTATTTTATCTTATATAAAGGCTAGTATTTTTTTATTGCGCAACATTATCAAACATATAGGACGTATCAGTGGGAACCGCCGGTCAGGAATATCTAAATCCAACTAAAATTTCTTGAGTTAAGATTTCAATACTGGTATGAAAGGCGCGTTATTTTGAAAAATTATTATTAAGGATGGTTAATTATGCAGAACCCTAATTTCAGTTCCGGCCCTTGCAGTAAAAGGCCCGCTTGGAATATCGACGCGCTAAAGAACGCTACCGTTGGTCGTTCTCACCGTTCCGCGCTGGGCAAAGAACGAATTGTCAAATCCGTAAGCGAAACAAGAAATATTTTAAATATTCCGGCAGATTATCTGGTGGGCATTATGCCGGCTTCAGATACCGGCGCTTTTGAATGCGCCATGTGGAGTCTTTTAGGTCCCAAGCCGGTTACCGTATTGGTCTGGGAAAGTTTTTCCGAAGGCTGGGCAACAGATGTTGCCAAACAACTCAAACTCAATCCTAAAGTTCTCAAAGCGGATTATGGAAAAATTCCTGATTTAAATTCTATTGACTGGACAAACGATGTTGTGTTTGTAGCCAATGGAACAACCAGCGGCGTCAAAGTGCCTGACTATAACTGGATACCGGCCAATCGTGAAGGCCTCTCACTTTGCGATGCCACCAGCGCCGCCTTTGCCATGGAAATAGACTGGAGCAAAATTGATGTTTTAACATTCTCCTGGCAGAAATGTCTGGGTGGCGAAGCCGCTCACGGCATGCTGGTCTTAAGTCCCAGAGCGGTCTCCCGTCTGGAATCTTATGATCCGCCCTGGCCTATGCCCAAAATATTCCGCCTCAAAAAAAGCGGTAAAATCAACAAATCTATTTTCGACGGCGATGTCATCAATACTCCCTCCATGATCTGTGTTGAGGACTATCTTGATGCTCTCAATTGGGCAGGTAAAGTCGGTGGCCTTGCTGGTCTTATCAAAAAAAGTCAGGCCAATCTGAAAGTTGTTGAAGACTGGGTAGTCAAAACCGAGTGGGTTGAGTTTCTGGCTGATGAACCGAAAGTCCGCTCGAACACTTCTGTTTGCCTTTCGGTGACTCATCCCAAAGTCAAGGCTCTGGGCGCTGATGAAAAGAGCAAGTTTCTCAAAAGCATTGCTTCTGACCTGAGCAAAAAAAATATCGCTCACGACATCAACTCTTACAAAGACGCACCTGCCGGATACCGCTTCTGGTGCGGCCCGACAATCGAGGAAGCTGATCTGAAGATAGCGCTTGCCGAGTTGGAAAAAGTTTTCAATGAAAAGGTTAAAAGCATTTAACTTAGGTATAGTAAGGAAAACATCCGGCACAAACGAAGCAAGCCCTTGTCATTATTGAATATGGTTTCGGCTGCTGGAACAGATGTTTTGGAAAAATTACGGAATTTGACTCACGTGATCTCCATTAAACCGATAAAAATGTAGAGGATTGTTATGGCCAATGTTGCAGTTGTAGGCACTCAGTGGGGTGATGAGGGCAAAGGTAAAATTGTTGATCTTTACACCGAAAAAGCTGATGTAGTAGCTCGTTTTCAGGGTGGAAATAATGCTGGTCATACTCTGGTTGTCAAAGGCAGAAAAACTATTCTGCATTTAATTCCTTCGGGAATTTTGCATGATCACAAAATTTGTATTATCGGCAATGGTGTTGTTTTTGACCCAGCTGTTTTTCTTCAGGAAATAGAGGAATTACAGCAAGGCGGACTTCTGCAACCTCATACTAGGCTTTTTATCAGCGAAAAAGCTCATTTAATTATGCCCTACCACCGCAGCATCGACCAGGCACGCGAAGCGAGGTCATCAGGGAAAAAAATCGGCACGACAGGCAGAGGAATTGGACCGGCATATGAAGATAAAGTAGCCCGCACGGGAATCCGTGTAGGTGACCTTTATGAAGAAGATTTGTTCCGGGAAAAATTACGACAAAGTCTGGAAGAAAAGAACTTCCTGCTGACAAATTATTTTCAAGATAAGCCACTTAACGAAGAAGAAATAGCCACCCAATATTTATCCTATGCACAGAAGATCAAACCTTATGTGGCGGATACTTCCCTGATTCTGGATCACGAAATAAAACAAGGGAAAAAGATTCTTTTTGAAGGAGCACAGGGTTCTCATCTTGATATTGATCATGGAACATATCCTTATGTGACTTCTTCCAATACAGTTTCCGGCAATGCTTCCTGCGGCAGCGGAATCGGACCTAATACAATCAGCACGGTAGTAGGAATTTGCAAAGCATACACCACTAGAGTCGGCGAAGGCCCCTTCCCTACGGAGTTGCAAGACGATATCGGCAATCACATGCAGCAGGTCGGCCAGGAATTCGGGGCTACGACCGGCAGGAAACGTCGCTGCGGCTGGTTGGACATGGTACTTGTGCGCCAGGCAGTCAGAGTATCCGGCATTACCGCTTTGGCTATTACTAAACTGGATGTCCTAACCGGTTTGAACAAACTCAAAATCTGCGTCGGCTATAAATCCGCAAGCGGTGAGTTTTCTTACGCCGCGCCTTCCAGCATACGCGTACTTTCAGGATGTCAGCCTATCTATGAAGAATACGATGGTTGGAAGGAAAATATTCTGAATGCGATGGAACTAAGCGAACTGCCCGCCAATGCCCGGAAATATCTGAAGCGGCTGGAAGAACTGGCGGAAGCCAAGATCGTTCTTGTATCCGTGGGCGCAGGCCGTGAGGAAACAATTCTTCTGGAAGATCCTTTCCATAATTGAAACATTTATACCAAATTACTATCAAACATTAAAAGGTCGATTTACCGGGCATAATACCAAGTAAGCTTTCAAAAATTCATAGTTTATTTTTTGAAAGCAACTTGGTATTAGTTTCTTCTTGACACACGTTGTCCTAACTGCTAAGAGGGCAACTTCAAAAATGATTACTAAAGTGGGCTGTTAGCTCAGCGGTAGAGCAGCGGACTTTTAATCCGTTGGCCGGGGGTTCAAATCCCCCACGGCCCACCAAAAAAATAAGAGGTTTTAGGCATTTACGCTTAAAACCTCTTTTTCGTTTATCGCAAAAATAAGTCAAAATGAACGTATTTAAGGAACAAATGCGGGCCAATTTAGAGAAGTCCTAACCTTCAGAATTGTTTCTTTCAGGAAGAAAGAAATTAAATAAGCGGCGGGATAATTCAAATAACAAATATTACTGCACTACGTTTGTAATATTTGAGTTTCGTTAATTTTCAATAGCCTTTGTCTATTGTGTATTCGACCTACAAAATTCGGTTCACTTTGTCCCTGAATCTCGGGTCTCATTATCCGCTTGGCTCATTATTAGCGAGTGTCAAATCCCGCTCCGCTTTGCTTCGGGGATAATTCAACTTACGTTTCGAGCTTCATACCGACACTTCGGGATTCGCTCTTAACTAGTCTCATTAAGATTTCCTTGACACACAAAACCACCCATTCTATACTAAATCCCGCAAAACAGAAGTTCTTATTGTGAGACTCCAATGTGACAAGCGAAGCGCAGTCAGATTAGTTAGTCGAACAATCCCGCATAGCGGAGGGTATAATACCCGTGATAAAAAATACCATAAGGACAATTTGTTTTAGACAATAGTGGCACAAGATAGGCATTCTATGTTATCAGAATAGTCTCTAATCAAGGGTATGAACCCCGAAAGAAACTTTGGAATTCATACTCTCCGCTGTGCGGGATGGTTATAATGTCCCGCTAAGCTTCGCATACGGGATAATTCGACCTGCAAGCTTCAGTGCACTTCGTTTCTGAAACTTGGGGCTCATTAAAATTTGAGTCTCACAATAAAAAAAGTATAGAAAGGTATAGGAGGTATTTTATGTATCGGATTGATCTGTTAAATAAAATTTCGGAAAACGGACTCAGACTTTTTACTGAGAAGTTTGAGTATCGTACTGACATTCCAGATCCTGACGGAATCCTGGTAAGAAGCAAGGAAATGAAAGAGATGAACCTGCCATCGAATCTGAAAGCAATTGCTCGCGCCGGAGCCGGTGTCAACAATATTCCCATCGACAAATGTTCAGAAAAAGGCATAGTCGTTTTTAATACCCCTGGAGCAAACGCAAATGGTGTAAAAGAGCTAGCCATCCTTGGCATGCTGCTGGCATCCCGCAAGGTTACGGAAGGCATTGTCTGGACCAAAGGACTTATCGGCGAAGGCGACAAGGTACCAGACCTCATCGAGAAGGGCAAATCTAAGTTCGGCGGAACTGAGATCCTTGGCAAGAAGCTGGGCGTAGTGGGATTGGGCGCCATTGGCACCATGCTGGCAAATGCGGCCGAAAATCTGGGCATGGAAGTCTGGGGATACGATCCGTTCCTTTCCATTGAGGCAGCCTGGAAACTGTCCCGAAATATCAAGAAGGCGCC
>JANXZU010000008.1 GCA_025355345.1 Syntrophaceae bacterium | reverse complement strand
AGAAGGTCATAGTTATTGCCGCTTCGGTGATCGTTGTCATAGTTGTAGTTGCTGCTGTATTTATTTTCATACCTAATATAAAAGACAAATTATTATTGGTGAAAGATAAGTTGCCGTTCTTAAGAGAATCAACCGAAGTCGCAATTGAGAATAAGGAAGCCGAACAAGTGGTGGAGGAAAAAACCGAGATCAAGCCTAATGTCGGATCTCTCAAAGCTGAAGAAGTGGAATTTATATTTGCCAGCGTACAGCCTGCCGGTAGTGAGGTCGCCTTGTCAATACGGATTCGCAATAATTCCAAGATTGAGAAAAGTGTCGCTTTGTATGACATATCCGAAAAATCGTATACAAAAACGAAACTAATTGACCAGGTGGGTAAGATTTTTGAAGTGACGAACGTGAGTTTTATTAAAGATTCAAAGAAGATTACCAGCAAAGAAGCCGGCACGAAGGGTATATTGCTCAAGCCGCATGAAACGATCAGGGCATCCATCCTTTTCAAGAAAACAGGCAAGGGCATTAATTTAATCACACTCCATCCGTTTATATACAAAAGCCGTTTTACCTGGACGGAGCATGATCTAACGTTCATATTTAGCGTAACCCAATGATCATGGAAAAGCCGCCCTATACAAATCTATGGTAAAACGCTCTGTTTCCATATTTACAAGCTTTGGCCGCTGGATTCAGAAGTATTCCTGGCGGCTGATTATAGCTATTCTTATCGCTGCTGTATTATTAGCTATTTTCGGTTTTTTATTAATAATGATTGGCAAGCCCGCTAAACAGGAAATGCTTTTTAGTCTTGCTCAATTTTTAGCCGCGTGCGGCACTATTCTGGCAACTATCAAAGGGTTCTGGAAACCGATCAGGGAAAAATACGATTTGATTCGCCTGCAACAAACCTCCGGCCATATTGTTATTTGTGGACTTGGTGATAAAGGCAGGCGTCTCATGAACACATTTACAGAAAAAGGATTTCGCGTAGTAATTATTGAAGCACAAAAAGATCATCCTGATATAGCAGGTTGCCGGGAGCGCAATGTCCTTGTGATGATCGGCGATGCCGCAGATGGTGTTGTGTTGGATGAGGTAAATACTGCCAAAGCTAAGTATTTATTTGCTGTTTCCGGAGATGATAAAACGAATATAAATATAGCTCATCAGGGGGAAAAACTGGCAGAGGCCAGCCACAAAGTGGATAAAAAGATTTTCCTGCGCTGTTATGCACATGTTGCCAGCTCCAGCCTGCAAAACATTTTTACCCGTCATGAGCTATTTGCAAAAACTAACGACTATTTTGATGCCAGTATATTCAATGTCTATGAAACTTCTGCCAGAGTCATCTTCGAAAAATATCCTCCTGATTTGTATGCCGGTGAGCAAAGTATCTCTAATGATACCATCCCCATAGTGGTTATAGGGTTCGGTATAATGGGCGAAAATATCGTTCGCCAGGCTGCACGCGTAGGTCATTATGCCCGGTGGACAAGACTTGAAGTTTCTATAGTTGACAATAATATAAAGGAACTTTCTGAAAAATTTTTTGCTTTATATGGTGACGGTAAAACCCCATCTTCTTTCGCCGTACCAGACATTAACATAAATTTTGTCGACCTTGACCCCGAATGTCTGTTGTCATTAGCCGATATTATGGGCACAGCCGACCAGCAACCAGTTGCCGTTTATATTGCTGTGGATGACGATTCAATTGGTATTTCTCTGGCTCTTCGGATACGTAAAATGCTCGGTTCTGATACCACGCCGGTTATAGTCTGTATGCGTTCTTCTCTGTCCGAACTTGTAAAAGGAGAAGAAGCTCGATTTATAGTGGATCAAAATATTTATGGTTTCAATATAAATGGCGCTGCCTGTGATTATCAGGTATTGATAGAAGAGATCACGGACGAGCTTGCGCAAGCCGTTCATTCGGCATATGTCAACGCTCAGGTTCTATTTACGAAAGATGATTTCACCCACAGCACGCCACTTAGCTTGCTGCAAGCTTTAGTTCAGTATGTTCCAATTATGCAGAACATTGATGAGCAAAACCCCATAAACTCTCTTAATCAGATTCTGAAGAAACCCGATCTTTACGATTGTCTGCGGGCGAAACGCAGAGATGTTTTATCGCCAAAGATAAAAAGGCAAGTAAACAAAACTAAATATTTACGAAGCAAAATATTTAGCAGTCTTTCAGTTACGGAACAAACGCAAATACTGATTCTTAATGCATCCATGCTTGACAATATCTACCCCGAACTTTATCCCTCCCCAAAAAGAGAAAATGCTGCGCTCGTCGCATGGGAAGGATTGAACGAAGTGATGAAAGATGCAAACCGCTGGTCTGCGGACCATCTGTCGGTTAAGCTTCGCTGTATTGGGTTTGATGGTCAGGACTTATCAGTTTTTAATAAAGTTGCCAATGATCCCGAATTTTTTGAAAAATTATCCGAGATGGAACATCGCCGATGGATGGCTGAAAGACTTATGGATGGATGGAGCTATGGACCAAAAAGAGACAACATAAAAAAGATTCATGATCTTCTTATCCCCTATGGACAGCTTGCGGTTGAGGAAAAAGATAAGGATAAAGATATGATTCAAAATATTAAAAACCTGGTGACAAGCGCGGGATGGAAACAGCAGCGCAGTTTTTTTAAGGATAGCGCAGCCGGTAGAGCAACGGATTAGTAAACCATCCAGATATATAAATGAAAGGGAGAAATAATTAAATGTTGAAACGTATCGCCTCTCAGATTGTTGGATGTATTGTTTTCCTTGTTCTTGTATTGAATACTCTTTTCTGTGCTATCCAGCTCTTCCCTCTTGCCCTGATTAAATTTATAATCCCAATCCCCTGGTGGCGTTCCATTACCGGTAAAGTTTTAATAAGAGTAGCTAATAACTGGGTATTTCTTAATTCTTATTTTATACTTTTTTTCTTCCCGGTTGAATGGAAAATTACCGGTGTTGAAAAATTAAAGAAAAATGACTGGTATCTTGTAATATCAAATCACCAGTCATGGGTAGATATATTTATACTCCAAAAAGTTTTGTATGGTAGGATTCCATATATTAAATTTTTCTTAAAGAAAGAACTTATCTGGGTGCCGGTTATTGGTCTGGCCTGGTGGGCCTTGGATTTCCCGTTTATGAAGCGTTTCACAAAGGAGGAAATCAAGAAAAATCCTGAACTGAAAGGGAAGGATATAGAGATCACCCGTAAAGCGTGTGAAAAATTTAAAACTGATTATGTTGCGGTTATGACATTTCCTGAGGGTACAAGATTTACAAATGAGAAGCATGACAGGCAGAATTCTCCATATAAACATCTCTTAAAACCAAAAGCCGGCGGTCTGTCCTTTACAATTTCCGCAATGGGAGATAAATTTCACAGACTGCTGAATGTTACAATCGTTTATCCTGACGGGGTAAAGTCTATGTGGGAATTTCTCTGCGGTAAAGTAAGGAAAGTTAATGTTTTTGTCGAAATATTGCCGATTCCTGAAAAATTTGTTAATGCCGATCTTGATGATAAGCAATTTCAGGGCGAGTTTAACGATTGGCTGAACGCTATGTGGCTGAATAAAGACAAATTGATAAATTAAAATCTGAGTAAATATTTTATTGGTAAAATACCAATCCCGAAAGTTCAGCTCAACGGTATTTGTATCATCTGCAAAGCAGTAACTTCCAGTTTGGAATTGAGGTGAAGATTACTATTCGAATTGTTGTATTCGATATTGCTAATGAGCAATACCGAAACTTGACCCCACACATTTCGATGCCGTGATCAAGAAATATGGTCGGCCAAAGAAAGAACCGCTGGAAAAGCAACCCTACCGCCCGCAGACTGATTGCAATATATCAGCATTTGGGATAATTTTATAAGATAATTTTTTCTATCACAATTCGTTTGATTCCTAAGAAGATATTTTTTTAGACCTTGTCAACTTTTCATTTGAATTTAATCAGCTTTAAAGGCATGAAGTGATGAATTGTGAAATACTTTTTGATAAACTGCTAAAAAAGTTACTGAATTATTGAGCTAGTACAACCGTTCCCATCATTTGCCTGGTGTGAGAGCTGAATTTTCTATAGCCGGATCAATCTTTCCCGAAATTTAGCAGGTAACAACTTCAATCCTAAAAATGGTATGATATCCGGAGAATCGCGTTATAGAATTCAGGGTTAAAGTCTAGTTAATCTTGCTGTTATCTCCGGGGCAGTGTAACTGTTACCGAAGCTGGTAGGAACCATGCGATAGCGGAATGCCGCATCCAATGATACATTACGCAACAACATGTAACGCAAACCGCTTTCCACCACCACAGACATGTCCAGTTTATTTCTTTCCATGGTGGTCAAGCCACTTATCTCCGGGTTGCTGATGAGGATCCCCGCTCCCACACCAACATAGGGCTGTAGCCGCCCAAACGGTATCTCCGCGCTGGGTATGAATCCACATTTTCCGATAATCATGGGGGTAAGAGAGAACATGCTGATGGTGCCACTAGGGGAAAAACCTGAAAAACTTTGGTGGGGTGTAACTAGGTTTCCCTTCACTACGACAGTCACCAACTGGTGTTGGAAACTGACGTTCTCGTATGTCGAATCCAGTACCAGGCTGAAATGTTTCATCCATGTCGGCCAGGCGCGTCCTAAAAACCCTTCGTTGACAAAATCATAGCCAACAGTCAAACCGCCTAGAAAATTGATGTCAAACTTGATATTCTCATAAGTCCTCTCATTCTCCAAATCAGTTCTTTGTACAATATTGGTATCACGGATATAGCCGGGACCGACTTGCACGCCCGCCCATATCCCACCACAGACCACTTCAGGTAGCAGGAGCATAGCTGCTATCGGCAGGACCAAAACCGCTAACAAACACTTTTCTTTTAATACTATCATTTTTCATCCATTTATAGAAAATCTTATTGATAAAGCTTTGCTTTTTGTAATTCGAGTTTATGTATTGAATAATTAATTGTGTCAAGTGTATATTGACCACAAAATGCAGAGCAGTGTCGAAGCTAGTCATCAGGCATGAACTGTGGTTATTACCAATTGCAGCTCTGCCTTTTCGTCGATGTTTGTTTTTTGAGTATTTCAGGAAGCTATACATAACAGTATTTTGAAGAATATAGTTGATCTGCAAAAAGTACCAAAAATAGGTTTGTTATTTTTTCGTTGATGACCAAATCAATATATCTGTCAATCCTTTATAAAAAAATATTGTTTGCGCCTTGCTGAACTATTTCAGATTGTGCTATAGGATAAAAAAATTACAGGAGAGTCGGATCGATGATCTACAATGACGAATATGAAACATTGCCCAGGGAAGCCCTGGAAGCATTGCAATTAAAGAGACTACAGCAAGTTGTAAGTCGGGTCTATTCCAGTGTCGGTTTTTATAAAAAGGCTTACGATAAAGCGGGAGTAAGTCTGGATAACCTTAAAACTCTTGATGACCTTAAGCGATTTCCTTTTACAACCAAGCAGGATCTACGAGACAATTATCCTTTTGGAATGTTTGCCGCACCGATGAGCAACGTTGTTCGCCTGCATGCGTCTTCTGGAACAACAGGCCGTTCTACAGTCGTCGGCTACACGAAGCGGGACATCGACACATGGGCGGAACTGGTGGCTCGCTGTCTTGCCGCTGCCAATCTTACCAAAAACGATATTATCCATAATGCATACGGTTATGGCTTGTTTACCGGCGGCCTTGGTCTCCATTACGGAGCTGAAAAGCTGGGTGCCAGCCTAATACCCATGTCCGGCGGCAACACTAAAAGGCAGCTTATGATTCTCCAGGACTTTGGCCCGACGGCAATATGTTGCACTCCTTCTTACGCCTTGAATCTGGCGGAGCAGGGCGAGGCTTTGGGTATCGATATGCGCTCTTTGAAGCTGCGCGTGGGCATCTTCGGTGCGGAACCATGGAGCGAACAAATGCGCCAGGAGATTGAAAAAGCATTTGATATTAAAGCACTGAATATCTATGGTCTATCCGAAATCATAGGGCCGGGTGTTGCTATGGAATGCAGCGAAGCGCGGGAAGGCATGCATATTTTTGAAGATCATTTCCTGGTAGAGACGATCAATCCAGAAACGGGAGAGGTTCTTCCCCCCGGCGAGCAAGGCGAACTGGTTTTTACAACCTTGACCAAGGAGGCATTTCCCCTGATCCGTTACCGGACCCGCGATATTTCTCACCTGTATCCGACACCCTGTCGCTGCGGGCGGACGTCTTACCGCATGGACCGAGTCATGGGACGCAGCGACGATATGCTCATTATCCGGGGTGTCAATGTCTTCCCTTCACAGATCGAGGCGGTTCTGTTTGCAATAGAAGGGTTGGAACCACATTATCAGCTTATTGTTGACCGTGTAAGAACTCTTGATACTATAGAGGTACAGGTTGAAGTTACAGAGAGTCAGTTTGTTAATGCTGACGAAGTGAAAGTTTTGCAAAAGCTGGAAAAGATGATTTTAAAAGATATGAAAGATTATCTGGGGATTACGGCAAAAATAAAGCTTGTAGAACCAAAATCACTTCAGCGTTTCGAGGGCAAGGCCAGCCGCGTCATTGATAAACGGAAAATATGATTCATCTGTGCCACATGAACAGGAGGCTTGCATAGAAAAAATATTGCCGAGCAGGATGATTGATTTCCATGTTCATCTATTCCCGAACAATATCTTTGACGCGATATGGAGAACATTAAATAAGCAATACGGCATTACCATTCTGCATCAATACTATTACAGGCAGTGCATAGAATACCTTGCGGCGCATAACGTTCATTATATTGTCTATTCCAACTATGCCCATAAGAAGGGAGTAGCACAGTGGTTCAACACCTGGAACAAAGGTATTCTTAATGAATTTGAAAACCTCTACTGTTTTGGCGCGTATCATCCTGATGATGAAAACGCGCTTACCTATGCGCAGGAAATGCTCTCCATCCAAAGGGTTGCCGGGATAAAGCTGCATTACATGGTGCAGCAATTCTATCCGGACGATGAGAGACTTTTCCCACTCTACGAAATGGTGATCGACAAGAAAAAGCGTTTACTATTGCATGTGGGAACCGGCCCGGTCGGCAATGAATTTGTGGGCATGAAACGTTTCAGTAACCTGATGAAGCGCTATCCGAACCTTCCCGCCAATATCGCTCACATGGGTGGATTGGAGTATAGGGAATTTTTGCAGCTTCTGGATGTTTATCCTAACCTGTATCTTGATACTTCTTTTACCTTCTGGCCCCAGACGCCATGGTGTTTTGATCTGGATGCAAGCCTGCTGGAAAAGTATAGAGATAGAATTCTCTATGGATCTGATTTCCCCAACATATTTTTACCCCGTGATGATGAAATTAACTATCTGCGCAAACTAAATCTCTCCGATGATTTCTATAATAAAATCTTTTGGAACAATGGGGTGAAACTTATAATGGGCGCAGCCTGATTTTACCGCACTAGCGAGCAAATTAAATAAGATTAAGGCTCCGACGTTGATTGTTTGGGGCGATTCGGGCAAAGTTATTCACGTGTCTTCTGTTGAGATTTTCAAGAAAAATATAAAAAATTCCCAAGCGGCTATAGTAAAAGAATGCGGTCATGTTCCCATGATGGAAAAACCGCAGGAAACTAATTCCATATATCATGATTTTTTGAAGTAGAAAAACTAACAAACAGCGACATCCGCCGGGGTGGGTTGTTTTTACGGATAAAGAGGGGGTGGCGTTTCATAGCGTGCCCCCCCTTACAAACCATCTACAACACACGATATTACAAGATACAAGTCCTTCATATGGCGATCTGCATCTCCTCCAATTTGTACTTTTATATTGATATTTATGTATTTGCGGTGATAGTTATTTCTCTTCTGCTTTAGCGTTGAGCCTCTTTAATCGATGCAAAAGTGATTGTCTTTCTTCTGCGGAGAAAGTATTTGCCTGGTTTAATGCGTTTTCTGCTAATATCCTGGCTTGATGATGATCGCGTTCGCGGTGCTCCAGCCATTTGGCGAGTTCCGAAATGGCGTAGAATTCTACAGGCTCGCATGCGGCCAGTTCCCGCCAGATTTGAACTGCTTCGTCCAATCTCCCTGTGCGTTTGTATAACTGAGCCAGTTTCTTTTTAGACTGATGGGAAAAATCTGGGCAGCTATTTTCCTGAAATATGTTTAATATCTTTTCGACGCCTTCAGCGTTTGCGCGTGTAAGTAAAAGGCGGGCAGCGGCCAGATAATCATCGGCATTTGCGTACTTTGTCATTGATTGGGCTGTTAATATCTCGACCAGATGTGCGGTAAGCGTCGCCATGGAAATAACATCCAGGCGGTTGTGCTCAAAAATGGCGGCAAGCAATCTTCCGTCGCGGCTCTTCAGCCAATCAAAATAGCGTTGCGGAATTTCCCAACCGGGGATGTCGCCTTCACGCTCCACACCAAACACCTGTGTCTCCAGAGTCGCCAGGCGGCTGTTCTCCAGACGATGTCCCAGAATGCGGCGAGAAGGATGCAGTAAATCCAGATGCGGTAATTCTGCCAGATCACTTTTTAAACGATTTAAGATAAAGCGAGTTGTTAAAAGATTGACGTCAAACGCCTTGCCATTGAATGTAACCAGAAATTTCTTACGGCTGGCAATTTGCGAGAGATGATATAACGCTGCCCGCTCTTCGCCAAAATCGCGTGCCAGAATTTGTCGGACATGAAAATGTCCTTCTTCAAACCAGCCCAGGCCAATTAAAAACGCCATCGTCCCCGTACCACCGGCAAGCCCAGTGGTTTCCGTATCGAGAAACAGGGCATCCGACGAGCAATACTCGCTGATGCAAGGGTTATTGGCCAGCATTGCCGCCGCCGTCATATCAAAATCAAAAGCCTCAAAAATATTGCGGTGACCGTGGCGGCTGCTGCGGGAAACAATGTCACTTACCAGAAAGAATTTGCCGTATTTGTTTTCAATCTCAACGCCTTCAACAATTTCGGTCAGATTGCTTTTTATGTTTTGTGACTGACGCTGCTGAGGACTTCGGTGCATGACCGTTTCAATCCGTTGGCGCAACTCGTCAATCTCCGTTTTCCTTGATGCAGATGATGGGTGGATGCGCCGAAGTTCATCCACCTTTTCTTTCAGAATATTTTCGCCGGTCAGGCGTTTTAGTTTATCGATAGATTTCATCAGGCAATCAATAGCCCCACAATCTGTGGAACAATTTCTTTGGCGGTTTTGCCCACTTCCAGCGTCGGACCGACGCAAGATGGACAGCCGTACGCGCAGGGACATTTTTCGATCAGACTTTTTGCGGCTGAAAGAAGATTGGCGTGCTCCCGATAGAGCAGTTCGGAAAAGCCAATGCCACCAGGGTAGGAATCAAATATAAAAATAGTCGGATCAAATTCGTCAATTCTTGCCCCGGTTTTATTATCGGTCATTTCCGGTTTCCCGGCATTAAACGATGTGATTACGCGGCCGGTCTTCCCCTGGCTCACAAACCACTCACCGCTTTTATCGCCCAGCGATCTATCAATGTCATGTGTATCCGCCATCAGATAAAGGGCAGATAAATGCTGCAGCGTGTAAGCCAGCGCTGAAAGGCCATCGATAATTTCGGCTGGAGTAAAATTAAGCTCGCTTAAGCGGTCGCGCTGGATTGTAAACCAATAGCTGGTGGTGTGCATATCTTTTTCGGGCAGGTTCACGTCGCCGTAGCCGAGATTTTCGGAAGTATAAAATTTAATCTTTTTATAGCCCACAACCTTGCGTACTACCTGAACTTCGCCATGCTCCACAATTGCCCCTGCTTCGGAATGATTTTCAAAAGAGTCAATTACCCGCACATTGGTGTAGGTCATGGCGTCCGTATAGTAATCCGAATCAACCTTGTGCACGTATGCTTTTTTGCCTTCCAGATCAAGCTTGTCTACATGATACTGCTCGGAGGCATGCAGATAAATAGCTTCATTATGTACGGCAGTGAAGGAGCTGTCCAAATCAACCTCGGCAATCACCTTATGGTTGCCCGCGTCAGTGGTATCGACAACCACGACATTTTCCGGATTAATTGCCCGGAGGCTCACTTCATCCGCCGGATAACTTTCCGCCGCCCAGTGCCAGCGGTCCGTAGTGCGGTGCAGCACTCCCTTTTCTTCCAGATATTCCAGAAACTCTTCCAGATTCTCTCTGCCAAACTTTTCACCTTTTTCAAACGGCAACTCAAAAGCCGCGCTTTTGATATGATGCAGCAAAATGAGCAGATTATCAGGATTGATACGGCAATGCTCTGGTGAGAGAGCAAAAAAGTAATCGGGATTTTCCATTATGTACTGGTCCAGTGGATTGCTGCGGGCGATGAGAATGGCCAGCGAGCGTCCTGTGCGTCTCCCCGCGCGCCCCGCCTGCTGCCAGGTACTGGCAATCGAACCGGGATAACCTGTCATGATGCAGGCTTCCAGATTGCCGATATCGATGCCCAGTTCCAGCGCATTTGTGCTGATGACACCCATCACTTCACGCGTGCGCAGTCCGCTTTCAATTTCACGGCGCAGATTGGGCAGGTAACCGCCGCGATAGCCGGTAACAAAATGATCATCCTTCGGTTTGATCTTAACAAATTTATCTTTGAGGTACTTGGTTAATACTTCAACATTGAGGCGACTCGTGGCAAAAATAATTGTTTGAATATTATTTTCGATAAGGTCGGAAGCAATCTTGCGCGCGGGCGTCATGGCACTCTGCCTTATGCCCAACTCGCGGTTGACAATTGGCGGATTATACAAAATAAAAGTTTTCGCTGCCGTGGGCGCGCCGCTTTTGTCAAGGAGCGCCACCTGACGCTCAAGAATTTTTTCCGCATGCTCGCGCGGATTGGCGACGGTTGCCGAGCAGCAGATAAAAACGGGATTGGCTCCATAGAAGCGGCAAATCCTCACGAGCCTGCGGATGACATTGGCAAAATGCGAGCCGAAAATGCCGCGATAAATATGCAGTTCATCAATAACAATGTATTTAAGATTCATAAAGAGCTTCTGCCATTTGGTATGATGCGGCAGAATGCCAGCATGAAGCATATCAGGATTGGTGACAATAATGTGCCCCTGTTTGCGGATGGACTGACGCGCATCGGCGGGAGTATCGCCATCATAGGTAAATGTTTTGATATCAGCCGCAAGATCAGTAATCAGGCTGTGAATTTCGTGCATTTGATCCTGCGCCAGTGCCTTTGTCGGAAAAAGATACAGGGCGCGAGTTTCGGGCTTATCCAGAATGCTTTGCAGTACGGGCAGGTTATAGCAAAGAGTCTTGCCGCTGGCCGTGGGTGTCACCAGCACAACATCCTGCCCGTTACGGATAAAGCGCACAGCTTGTGCCTGATGCTTGTAGAGCTTCTCCATACCGCGCTTCTCCAAAACCGTGCGCAACGAAAGATTAACCCACTCAGGGTAGTCTTCCCAATCGCCTGGTTTGGCCGGAATTTCAACAATAGCCGCAGCATTATGATTGAAACTCTTATTTTTCTTTAAGCGGGCTATCCATTCGTCTAGCGTCAATTTGACCATAGCTATTTTTACCTTATAAGCTTAATTGTTTTATTATAGATAAAATACGAAATATCACAACATTTAGTTGATGATACCAATTGCAAAAGTTAAATTATTGAGGTAATTTAAATGTGTCTCGAAAATTGGGGAAATGATGTTTGCATGTTAATTGTTGGGAGAGTTGAAGCTCTATGAAAACATTGAGCAAACCGGCATTTATCCTTGTAATGCTTTATCTGTATTTTTTTAGTTATTTGGTGTTCTCCGCTTCATATCTGCCAAGCTTTGTTGCCACCCATTTTAATGGCAGCGGAATGCCTAATGGTTGGATGGACAGGTCATCTTATTTGCTGTTTATGGCAGTATTTAGCTTTGTCTTGCCGTTGCTTCTTGTTGGTACTAGTTTTACCTTGAGGTTTTTTCCGGACAACTATTTCAACATCCCTTGCCGAGATTATTGGCTAGCTCCCGAGCGTCGTACTGAAACTTTTTCCTATTTTGTAACTCATTCTCTCTGGTTTGCCTGCATTGCTCTTTGCTTTATCATCGGGATTCACTTTTCGATTATTCAAGCCAACAGCATGATACCGGCGCATCTTTCAACTCCGATGATTCTCGGTTTAATTGGTTGTTTTGTTGTCGGTCTTGTAGTTTGGATAGTGAGGATGATTTTTCATTTCAAACGCACATAAATATCATAATCATCTCTTTGTCCAGTAAAAGAGGAGTATAGACCATGAATGTTCTTATATTTGGCGCGAGTGGTTCCGCCGAAGGCAGTGTGCTTAGGGCATGCCTTTCCTCGTCTGCAGTCAAAGAAGTTCGCACGATGCTATTGGAACGAGGTGCGAAAGTATTATAAAATATTTCAAAATTAATATGAAGGAAACATTATGAAAACGGCAAAGATATTATTAATATTATTAGCAGCAGCTACTTTAGTGGGATGCCCGGTGACATCGAAGAACATCGTCGGCTTGCAGGAATTTAAATTAGACGCGCAAAAAATAGATGGCACTTGGATAAGCGATGAAGGGGCTATGCTAATTAAAACAATAGACCCGGATAAAGGAATAATAAAAATTACTTTTTTAGAAGACAGGGAAAACATCCAGTCCGCAAAGATGAAAATAATGAAAGGCAAATCATGGCTCTATTTCAACCTTCTGCCGGAAAAGGAAAGCAAAGATGATGATTATGTATGGGGAAGATTGCAAATTAATGATAACAAGATTATTTTCTGGCATACTGCAAGCGAAAATCTTACCAAGGCGATAGAAGAAGGTAAAATTCAGGGAACGATTAAGAAAGAAAAACAAGAAGATGGCAAATATTCCTTTACAACATCGACTGTAATTCTCACTGACACCGCTGCAAATATTGTAAAGCTGGTGGAAACATCCGATAAATCCTACTTTTTATGGGATGAGCCTGCCGTTTTTATTAAACTAACAAAGCAATAACCAACAAAATCATGCACATCAGCATTTATCCTATAATTTAAACTCCCTTAATGGCAATTGCTGAAGTTGTTTAGCATATTTTGATTGACTTATGGTCAAATTTAGAATTATAGTCACAGTCGAAAAAAAAGAAGCAACTTTAATAAATAAACGTGGCTAACGTTTAAAATATCAAAGCATAAGAAAGGGAGTTAATTATGAGTAATTTATTAGTAAATACGCGGGATCAGCAGTTTATTCTTTTTGAACAGTTGGGCATTGAAAAGCTTTTTGAATCGGAAGAATTTAAAGACTTTTCCAAAGATGACTTATTGATGATAATGAACGAGGCCGAAAAGCTGGCCGTCAATGTTATTGCACCGACTTTCAAAGAAGGCGACGAAGAAGGATGTCATCTGAAAGATGGCATAGTATCAACTCCTAAATGCTACCGTGAACCTTATAAAAAGTTCTGCGAAGGCGGCTGGATCAACCCCATGGATTCAACTGATGTCGGTGGACAGGGTATCCCTGCTGCCGTAGGTTTTTCCAATATGGAGCTTTTCGGCGCTGCCAACTATGCATTTATGATGTATCCCGGTCTTACTCATGGCGCTGCCAACCTTATCCATACTTATGGTACGGACGCTCAGAAGGAAAAATACATGACTAAGCTCTTCGCCGGTGAATGGGCAGGCACCATGTGCCTTACCGAACCGGGCGCAGGCAGCGATGTTGGCTCATTGAGAACAACGGCAAAACGTCTTCCTGATGGAAAATTCCTGATCACCGGGACCAAGTGCTTTATCTCCGCTGGCGATCACGATCTTACCCCGAACATTATTCACCCCGTTCTGGCACGCATCGAAGGCGATCCTGCCGGAACGAAGGGCATTTCAATCTTCATCGTCCCCAAATTCACGGTCAACGACGACGGTTCAGTGGGCAAGCGCAACGACGTCAACTGCGGTGGCATAGAGCACAAAATGGGTATCAAGGGAAATGCCACAGCCACATTGAACTTCGGCGAAGATGGAAAGTGCATTGGTGAACTTCTGGGCGAAGAACGAGCTGGCATCAAGATCATGTTCCAGATGATGAACGAAGCCAGACTGGGAACAGGGCTACAGGGACTATGTACTGCATCGGCTGCCTATGAGCACGCTTTGGCCTATGCCAAAGAGCGCGTTCAAAGTGCCCCCGTCTGGGAAATGAAAAATCCCGACGCCAAAGCTGTTACCATTATCAATCACCCCGATGTCCGCAAGAAACTTCTGTGGATGAAATCTCATATTGAGGGTCTGCGTAGTTTGCTGTACTTCTCGGCCTTCTGTATGGATATGTCTCGAGTGTCCAAGACGGAAGTGGAAAAGGCAAAATGGGAAGGATACCTGGATCTCATGACCCCGGTTGTCAAGGCTTACACCACGGATAAGGGTCTTCTTATCTGTTCTCTGGGGATGGACGTTTACGGCGGCTACGGCTATTGTCAGGAATATCCCGCTGAGCAGTATATGCGCGATGAAAAGATTGCCACAATCTATGAGGGAACCAACGGCATTCAGTCCCTTGATCTAGTTGGACGGAAACTTGGCCAGAAAAAGGGCGCAAACGTTATGAACCTGGCCGCTCTGATTCAGGGTAACTACACAAAGCTGAAAACCAATCCGGATCTTGCCAAGGTGGCGAGTTCTCTGGAAGAAGCATGCAATGCCTGGATTGAGCTGACCATGTTTTTTGCTCAGGCCGGTAAATCGGGGGATTTCCTCCTTCCGGTGCTTAATGCCTGTAAATATCTGGAACTCTTCGGAGACGTGATCATCGGTCATTTCCTGCTCGATGGTGCTGGTGTTGCCTTTGCGAAGCTGGAAGCCATTTATGATGCCCAAGGCGCCACGACGTTAGGCAAGAAGAAAGGTCTGCAGAGATCCGACAGTGACGCTGCATTCTATAGCGGTAGAATCGCATCGGCGAAATACTTCGCTAATGAAATCCTGACGACCGTGAAGGCCCGTTGCGAAGCCATCAAAGCCGGTGATAAGAGCCCGTTGGAAATAGTTGACGAGGCATTCACCTGTTAGAATAAGTAATATGTATTAAATGACAAAGGGGTTGCGGATTTTCCGCAACCCCTTTTTTTAGGATATTAAATCGGTGATAGAAATTTTATAAAAAGTTTAAAACTTTATATTACTTTCCACCTTGTCTTACAAGAGAGCCACGTTAACTTTTGCCTGAGCATTTTTCGCTTCTGCTACCATTCTTTCAAACAATTCTGCCACTGTCGGTTCGTCATTAATCAGTCCCTGCACCTGACCGCAGGGAAGCACACCTATTTTGGTATCGCCCCCTTCTGTTGCCGCTTTAAAAGCCTTAAAGCCATTGGCCATAAAAGCCAACTGTCTTGCATTTGCCCAGCCTGACAACAGAACGCCAAAAAATAACTTGAAATAAGGAATATCGACCTGTTTGGCAATTGCCTGTGAGTTAATAAAAGCAGCGGGCAGGCTCAATCCTCTTTTCCTCGCCTTTTCGGCCGCATCCGTTTTCATTACGCGGCAAAAAATGCCGTCAATACGCTTGGAGAAAATAGTGTCATAGACCTCTTTTTCCCGTGTTAACTTTTTGTAGTTGTCATGCAGCGGGCTTTCCTTTGTTGTCATCAGCCTTGTGCCCATAGCGATGCCTTCGGCTCCCAATGCAAGTGCCGCAGCTAATCCCCTGCCGTCGGCAAACCCTCCAGCGGCAATAACCGGAATTTGCAAGTTTTCGGCAAGATGCGGAACAAGCACTAGCGATGTGACATCTTCGCCGTGAGCAGCCGCTTCCTGCCCGGTGGCAATAACCGCGTCGCATCCGTAATCTTGAGCGCGTTTGGCATGTCGAAGATTGACAACAGTGGCAAAGACTTTTCCGCCGTATTTATGGGCTTCTTTCACAATCCAGTCGCCTTTGCCCAAGGCAAAATTAATTACCGGAACTTTTTCATCCAAAAGTACTTTGGCATTATCTGCCGCTCCCGGAAACATAAGAGAAGCATTAGCGCCAAAGGGTTTATCCGTTAATTTCCGGATCTCCCGGATAGCTTCTCTGGTTAAATCTTTGCTGAGAGGGCCTGTAGCCAGAATTCCCAGCCCCCCGGCGTTTGATACTGCCGCAACCATTTTTGGTGTGCTGATCCAGCTCATACCAGACAGCAACATTGGATATTTAATTCCGACCATTTCTGTGATACGTGTTTTCATAACTGCTCCTTTAAGTATTATTTAAATTCCACAAATCTTACCAGCCTTTGCCAAAGAATCACAAGCCTGGGCCGCCATTCTGTCCAAAAGTTCCTGGCAAGTCGGAATATCGTTGATCAGGCCAATGGATTGTCCTACCATCAGAGGCGCGTAATTAACATCGCCTGTTTCCCATGCTTCTTTTACCTTCTGTCCGGAAAGAAGCGGAATCAATTCTTCAAAGCCGCCATGCCGCGCCTCAATGGCCAAAACTTCTTCCAATACTTTGGATTTCAGACCACGACCCTGCAGGCCGATGGATTTGCCGTAAATGACTGTGTCGAACTCCTGTCTGCGGATTAACTCCTGCTTGATATTATCATGCACTTCACACTCTTTTGTCGCGATGAAGCGGCTGGCCATCATTACGCCTTGTGCGCCCAGCGCCAGTGCTGCTGCCATTGTACGGCCATCGGCAATGCCGCCGACGGTGACTACGGGAATCTTTACTGAGTATGCAATCTTTGGTGTAAGCACCATGGAGGTTACATCGTCGCTTAGAGGATGCCCTCCCTCTTCGATCCCTGCTGCGTAAATACCGTCAAACCCGATTTTTTCCGCATGCTGTGCGTGACGCAGGGCACCCACTTTGTGGAACATTTTAACACCGGCTTTTTTGAGCATTTCCACGGCTTCCATTCCGGCTACCTTATCCAATGGCGTACCGGAAAACTCGATGCCATCAACCTTTTCTTCCGCGCATACTTTCACATACATTTTATGATGTTCCGGCGTAATCCGCACGGAAGGCAAAAGGGTAATTGCCACCATAAAAGGTTTGTCGGTAAGCTTACGTGTCTCCCGAATAGCCGCACGAAAGTCATCGGCCGTTTCATAATTGCCCGCTGTGATGTTACCCATGCCGCCGGCGTTAGAGATAGCGGCGCAGAATCTTGGTTTACATAGCCACATCATCGCCCCGCAGATAATGGGATACTTAATTCCAAACATTTTTGTAATTGCAGTATTGTACATAAAACACATCCTCCTTTTTTGCCGTCAGACTTTTGCGGCAGATTTTATTTTTTTGACAAGACTTCTTTGAATATTCTGTTCAACCCGTTTTTGAAATAAGCGCCGTAAAATATATTCGCGATAGAAATCGCCGATTCTTGTGAGCTCGGCGGTGATGAGAATGTTTTCTCTTGTGGATTTATCTGCAACAATTTTGCGGCGCAGCGCCATTTCCCTGTCCACTATTTTTTTTCCGAATTCGACCCAAAAAGAAAGTTCTTTAAGATCCATCCCTATTGCGGCAATTTTTTTAAGACCATCCCGTCCCACACGCACATCATCTTCATTATAAAGAGTTTTATCTAAACCGTTTGTGAATGGAATCAGGATGCCAAGGATCTCAGCATGTTTCAGCTCTTTTTCTGTAAGGCCTGTCGCTGCAAGAAATGCAGGGCGATCGATAAGGCCGCAGCCAATGCGGTCAGCAGCACCGAAAACAGCATTTTCTACTGTTTCCGCCTCCGGTAAACTCAGCCCTTCGTCCATGCGGCGCAAAATGTTTTTGATGAGATAAAGCGGGAAGTAGCGTTTTTCCTTAAGCTCTTGAATGATTTGCAGCCTATCTATGCAGGCCTCGTCGTAGTAAGCCATTTTTTCGTTGGCTTTTTGGGGCTTGGGTAATAGCCCCTCTTGCACATAATAGCGTATCGTGGAGGCCGGAGTGCCGCTTCTTTTTGCTATTTCACCAATTTTCAGTTTCATGTTCAAACCTAAACATTAAAGTTGAGCTTTAATGTTATAAGCGAATACCGGATGACTGTCAAGAAAATAATGACAAAAAGTTGTATACGTCAAAGTGCTCGGAATGATTTGCTTATTTGCAAACAATGAGTATGAACTACGGATTCGTTTATTCCTGATATGTGATCAGTTAGTGATTCACATAAATCAACTTCCCTGTGTCAAAGCCCAACGCGGCAGCTTTAGCAATAAGCCGATTTTTCAAGTCTTCAGGAATTTTCGGATTTCGGGACAAAAGCCATAAATAGGATTTGTCGGGGCCACAGACAAGCGCGTACTGATAATTTATTTGATCAAGCTCAAACACAACATAAGACCCGTAAAAGGGGCCAAAGAAAGAAACCTTCAGAAATCCCTGATCCGGTCTGTTCACAAAATAGGCCTTGCCCTCCGCTTCTTTCCATTTGTTTTCTTTTGTCGAATAACCACGGTTGAGGACGCGGACACCACCGTCTGGACGTAATCCATAATCAGCCGTCACAGATGTCAGTCCCCGTTCAAAAGAATGATCCAGTCGCGCGATTTCGTACCACTTTCCCAGATACCGCTCAACCATGAAATTTTCTGCCGGCTTAACATTTTCCGGCATGGTAACACACCCAGTTAGTAGCAAAGCTAACAACAATGATATTTTATCCATTACTAAGTTGTCCTTTTCCTTTACAATCTGCACGATATGCATTAATTTACACTAAATATTACAAAAGCAAAAGGAGGAATGATGAAACTCAGTGAATATTTTGAAAATGCAAAAGGAGTTGGAGTTCTGGCTACTGCTGATAGCAGCGGGAAAGTTGGCGCGGCAATATACGGCAGACCTCATTTTATGGATGAACAAACGATTGCCTTTATTGCTGCCGACAAATTAACTCATGCCAATTTACAATCCAATCCTCACGCTGTCTATATTTTCAAAGAGGAAGGCCATTATGAAGGGCGCAGGCTCTATATTAGCAAGCTGCGTGAGGAAAAGGACAGCCCGCTGATCCATGAAATCCGCAGGGAAACACACAAGGAAGTTGAAAGTAAGAATAAGGCCGGCTCCAAATTTCTGATTTATTTCCATTTGGATAATGTATTGCCGCTAATCGGCGATGGTAAGTAATTAGTTGTATCATCTTCATGTTCGATTATATGTCTTACAGCACAAACGCCGGTTCACCGGCGACGGACTGAAGCAATGCAACCGCGCCATCTTCCTGTGAGGGTTCACCGCTTATCGTCAGCCAGACACTTCCTTCAGCACCGCCCACACCACCTGCTGCCACAAGCTCTGCTTGAGCTCCTGTAAGCAGATTAATCGCATCAAGCTCTGTAAATATATCACCGGGTACGGGAAGCAATCTCGGCCCATGCGTGCCCGGTTCGTTCATCTTTAAGGCCAATTCATCAATGTTTCCGAATATGCGCTTTTCCAGGCCGACCGGTATTAGCAGACGAACGCGTCTGCCGAAGACCGCTTTTAGTGAAGCACCTATGGTTCCCGCCTGCGGATGGCCGATTAAAATGGCCGCTCTTCTTTGAACTAAATCAACCGTGTTGGCTCCCTTCATAATTACGTCGCCCTCGCTCAGATCGTCGGCAACATCAAAAATGGTACTACCTTTTTGCCAGACGCCATTTTTAATCACAACATCGCCGGGGAATGAGCCCTCATCGGGAAGTCGCCCTGAATGAGTTGTTGGACTGGATGGCGGCAGCACGATACCGCGAAAAAACCGGTTGCGCAGGAAGTCTTGTACCTGCCCAATGGATTTAAGTAATTCTTCGGCCACATAACCATTTGTTGTACCCGCTATAATGACTACTGTACCACCTTTGAGCGCCTTCAGCACTGCGGCATGCTTGACGATTGCTTTCCCGATCAGCCTTTTTCCAGCGGCGGGAGTTATAGAAAATTGTTTCATTGAACTTGCCCCTTTCCCATCTTTCTAAAACATATTCTATTTTGTCAATTATTCAAGAGAAAATCAATTTATTATTGATTACAAAAAAAGCACAAGATGATATAATATAACTATGGAGGCAAATAATCATGCTCAGCCGCACCGACGCAGTACTAATTATTATTGATATTCAGGGAAATCTTGCCCAGGCAATGTACGAAAAAGAAATCTTAATTGTCAATAACTTCAGGATGATTCAGGGTTTCAAAGCGCTTAATATTCCGATAATGTTTACAGAGCAAATTCCGCAAAAACTAGGCTCTACAATACCAGTAATCTTGCAGGAGTTGAAGGGAATAACACCTATCGCTAAAGAAAGTTTCAGTTGCTGGGATGATCGAAATTTCAAGGAGCAGCTGGAAGGATTGAGCAGACGCCATATAGTTATTACCGGCATTGAATGCCATGTTTGCGTTTATCAAACCGCGCTCGATTTAATCTCAAATGGCTATACGGTTCATTTGGCTACCGATGCCGTTTCTTCACGAACGATGGAAAACCGCAAAGTCGGCATAGACGCAATCAAAAGCGCAGGCGCGCATCTTACCTCCACAGAAATGGTTTTGTTTGAACTGCTGGGTACCGCCAGCGATTCGAAGGCTAAAGATATTTTTAAAATTGTAAAATGAAAAAAGCTCGCTTAATTTATCGAGAGTAACATAACTAATAAATACTGGGAAAGATTATTGGGAGATTCAAATGGACAAAATGACATTGCGTGCTAAGTTGATAGGCGGTTTTATTATTGTGGCGATTATCACGTTAGGTGTAGGGATGGTCGGTTTTCTAGGAGTTTCCGGTTCACAGCAAGTCTCTCATGAAATTCAAGGATTGGAAGCTATTAATGCTGAGTTGTTGCAAAGAGAGATTGATCATCTTAAGTGGGAAAGAAATGCCGGCCAATTTCTGCGGGATGAAAACATAACGACTCTGGAAGTGGAAAAGGACCCTCACAAGTGCGGCTTTGGAAAATGGTACTACAGCGATAAACGCAAGTATACCGAAACCAAAATCCCCGGAATAGCTTCTGTGCTTGCGCAGATTGAGTCCCCCCATACCAGGCTGCACAATTCCGTTATTGAGCTGGTAAAGCTCTTACAAAAAGGAAAAGCTTTCCGGGGGCAGGCCATCGCCCATTTTAAAAATGAAACAGGAGCAGCATTAATAGATGTACAAAAAAATTTGGGGGAAGTCAGGTCGAAGGTCAAAATCTTCATGGAACAAGAAGAGAAAATTGCGGAATCCCAGGCATATCGCATCAAAATGATTGTGTTGGGAGGTGTTATATTGGGAGCGCTGGTAGCACTGATTTTGGGGAACTTCCTCAGTCTGTACATCACCCGTCCCGTCAAACGAGTGGTTGATGGTCTTTCGGGTGGTGCCGATCAGATTGCCGCGGCTTCTGCCATGGTTGCAAGCACGAGCCAATCCCTGGCTGAAGGAGCATCCGAACAGGCCGCTGCCCTGGAAGAGACTTCTTCATCCTTGGAAGAAATGTCTTCCATGACAAAACAAAATGCCGACAATGCCGGGCAGGCCAAGGCAATGATGGGCGATGCCAAAAATATTGTGGAGAAAGTCAGCGGTCACATGGACGAAATGAGCAAGGCTATTTTGGAAATTACAAAAACCAGTGAAGAGACATCCAAAATCATCAAAACTATTGATGAGATCGCTTTCCAGACTAATCTGCTGGCC
>JANXZU010000004.1 GCA_025355345.1 Syntrophaceae bacterium | reverse complement strand
TATGGAGGCAAAATGGATTCATCATAGGTTAATTTGAAAGCCAGCAATGGTAAGTTTGATTTTCATCTTCAGTTTTCTTCTGAAAAATTTGTCCAAATTTGATTACCAGCGGTATTTTTGCTTTTTTCAAAGGTCTCGCTATGCCCCAGTATATCATTTCCAAGGAGCGCACCAGGTTGCGCATTTGCTGCTCTCTGCCCGGAAAAATGGAAAGCCTTGCCATTTCCCGGTTCAATGTGCCGCTCAACCCCATATCCAATAAGCCGGAAAGAACTTGTAATGAAGCATAAATGCCTACCAACCCATATGCTTCCACCCCCATAAATTTTATATACAGGGGTAAAAACATAAACGCCATTAGGGCGTGCCAACCACTCCCGATTAAATTTGCAATAATATTTTGTTTAAGCTGGTTCACAATAGACGGGATCAGAGCAACTCTTTTTGATTGAGGACAACAGCATCACAGGGAAATATCTTTATTCGGGACTATGGATTTACTGATTATAAACTTTTCTATCATATCAACGCATTCCCCTACGGAGCAACTTTCAGTATCTATAACCAATTCTGGTGTTGCCGGAGTTTCATAGGGCGAAGACAGCCCCGTGAAATCCTTTATTAAACCTGATTGCGCTTTTTTGTACAACCCGTTAGGGTCACGCTTCCGGCATTCATCAAGATTGCAGCTCATGTAGATTTCGGCAAACCGGCCTTGCGGGAATAAAGAACGCACAAAATATCTGTCTTTGGCAAATGGCGAAATGAATGTGCAAAGAACCATGCTGCCATGCTCAAAAAATATTTTGGCCACTTCCCCCGCTCTGCGAATATTTTCTTTTCTATCGGTGGAAGAAAAACCCAAATCAGAACATAGGCCGTGTCTGAAGTTATCACCGTCGAGTAAGGCTATTCGGCAGCCGCGACCCAATAATCTACGCTCCAGCTCCATGGCAATGGTGGATTTTCCTGAACCGGAAAGCCCCGTAAACCACAGCACAAAAGCCTTGTGACCGTTTTGCTTTTCCCTGTCTTCAAGCTCTATATTTAATCCCCGCCGGATTACGTTCGATGATTTTTTTGATTTGCCGCCATCAAATGTCTTGTCAACCTCATAATCTTCAATATGCCTTACGGCATCACGGATCATTCCGGCAGCAACAGTATTATTGGTCAGAGGATCAATGAGAATAAAGCTGCCCGTGGCATGATTGATTTTATAGGAATCAAAGAAAATTGGGGCGGAGGTGCGAATTTCCACCCTGCCGATCTCGTTTAATAAAAAAGTATCCGCCGGCTGCCGATGCAACGTGTCAACATCTATTTTGTAAACAATCTTTGTAATACTGGCTCTGGTATATTTTGTCGTGTGCTTCATAATATAGGGAGTATTGATGGTCATGGCTTGTTCATCCATCCAGCAGATGATCGCTTCCAGATTGTTTTCGATCTGGGGCAGATTTTTCTTGCGAACGATCATATCGCCGCGGCTGACGTCAATTTCATCGCTCAAAGTTAAGACCACCGATTGGGAAGCAAAAGCTTCCGTTAACTCTCCATCGTAAGTCGTGATTGATTTTATTGTTGTCGCCTTTCCGGAAGGCAATATGATAACCTCTTCTTGCGGAGTGATCGTTCCCGAAACTATTTTACCGGCAAAGCCGCGAAAATCCAGGTGCGGGCGGATCACATCCTGAACAGGAAAACGGAAGTCCACCAGATTACGATCGGCGGCGACATGGATATTTTCCAGACAGTGCAGCAGAGTTGTGCCATCGTACCAGGACATTTTTTTACTTTTCTCAACAACGTTATCACCTTTGAGAGCCGATACCGGAATAAAGACGATATCGTGGATATCGAGTTTTTGAGAATAGTTTTCATATTCCCGGACAATGCGGAAAAATACATCTTCCGCGTAATTCACCAGGTCCATTTTGTTTACAGCGACAATGAGATGGGGAATCTGTAAAAGAGAAATGATAAAGCCATGACGTTTGGACTGGGTCAGAACCCCGTTGCGGGCATCGATGAGAATGATCGCGCAATCAGCCTTGGACGCTCCCGTAACCATATTTCGAGTGTACTGAACATGGCCGGGAGTATCGGTAATGATGAATTTTCTTTTAGGTGTTTCAAAATAACGGTAAGCAACGTCAATGGTAATGCCCTGCTCGCGTTCCGCCGCCAGGCCATCGAGCAAGTATGCAAGATCAACTTCCTTGAACCCTTTTCGTTTGGAAGTTTTTTCAATTGCCGCATACTGGTCATCATAGATGGATTTGGTCTCATAGAGAAGCCTGCCGATCAGGGTTGACTTTCCATCGTCCACGCTTCCGGTTGTCGCAAATCGGAGAAGTGACTTATCAGCAATCGGCATTAGAAATATCCCTCTTTCTTTTTTTGCTCCATCGAACTGTCGCTGGTTAAATCAATCACTCGGTTTTCCCTTTCTGATTTTTTCGCGGATCGGACTTCGCCGATAATTTCATCCAGCGTTGTTGCCACCGAGGCAATAGCCCCGGTACAAGGCATACAGCCAAGACTGCGGAAGCGGCACAGAACACTCTTTACTTTTTTATGAGCATCAACGGCACCGGATAAAACGGGGATGAGAATGCCGTTAGAAATAATGACTTCCCGTTTACGGGCAAAATATATCGGCACTATGGGAATCTGCTCCAGCTTGATATATTCCCAGATATCCTGTTCCGTCCAGTTGCTCAGCGGAAAAACCCGCACCGTTTCTCCTTCGTTGATGCGGGTGTTGTAGATATCCCAGAGCTCCGGCCGTTGATTTTTCGGATCCCACTGGCCAAAAGCGTCACGCAGAGAAAACACCCGCTCTTTAGCGCGTGATTTCTCTTCTTCCCTTCTTGCTCCGCCTAAGGCCGCGTCAAAGCCATGCTTGCGCAAGGCATCCAAAAGAGCCCCTGTCTTTAAAAGACTGCAACATTTATCGACACCTGTCTTCAGAGGATGACAGCCTTTGGCAATCCATTCTTCATTTTTTTCAACAATCAGCTTTGCGCCTATTTTCGCGCAGAAGGCATCACGGAATTCGTACATCTCCGGGAACTTATAGCCGGTATCAATATGCATCAGCGGGAAAGGGAATTTCCCCGGATAAAAGGCCTTCTGCGCCAGGCGCACCATAACGCTGGAATCCTTCCCGACCGAATACAGCATAACAGGATTCTTAAATTCCGCCACAACCTCACGCAGAATGTGGATGGATTCTGATTCCAACTGTTTCAAATAAGATAAACTGAAAGAACTCATCTTAACTTATGTCTCCATATTTGTGCCTTTGCTTTTTGATCAGATCAACACCTGCGGTTGCCTCTTACCGAAGCCAGACCTTATAGATAACCCAAAGACCCTCAATCAAAACCAGCATGCCCAAGCCTTTTTTCAGCAAATCTTTTGAACCGAACCTACTCAAAGCCATGGGCCCGAAAAAACCGCCGACTGCCGATCCCAAACATAGAGGCACCATTAAAGACAGCGGAGGCATCCCGTTGAGCAATACCCACAGCAAAAAACTTAGCAGACAAATGGGAGCTTCGGCAAAATCAGTGGAACCGATCGCTCCTTTTTCACTGCGATCCTTGAAAACCAGTTGCCCGCCTGCAACCAGAGGTCCGAAACCGCCGCCCGATAAAGCCTTGTTAAATGCGCTGATGAAACCAAGCGCGTATATTTTTTGTGAGGTCATGATCAATGTTTTGCCCCACAGAATCATTACACCAATGGCAATTACCAACACGGCAATATATGTGTTCAGAATTTTAGGCGATATGGAAGATGAAACAAAGACGCCGACAAGGCATGCGAAAACACCAAACCAGATAATGGTCGTAGTGACGCGGTAATCAACTGTGTCCGTTTGAAAGTTCGCGTTTCCCAACCGATGGTGCCGCCAGGAGGCAATAAAGCCTCCTATGGATTGGGAGATCAAAATGGAGGGCACAACCGTTTTGACATCGTATCCCAACAGGATCAAAAAAGGTGACAGCACTGTGCCGTACATCATGCCCAGCGCGCTATCCACAAACTCCATGACCATCGCAAAAACAATTAAGTAAAATGATTCAAGCAATATAAAACCTCCCTGTCTATCAGATCGAACCCAGCACAACTGAATAAAACGAACAATACTGTAATTCCCTTCGAAGATGACCGTTTGTGACCATGCCTACATCACATAGCCATATTATCATGGTAAATCCTCCCCGGTCAAACTGAAGGGACGAGGGGTAAACCCTAGATCGCTTCCAGCGTCGATGTGATCAAACGCGAGATCCGCATTCATCCTTTTGGCCATTGCTACCGACCAGTAACGAAATGGCGGCAATCGCCGAAAACAAAATATAATACCGCGGAAAATCCAAAGGGGTAATGTTACAAAGCGTGGTTTCCTGCCAAGTGACAAAAATATTCGTTCGACCATCTCCCTATAGGAAAGTGTTTCCCCGCCGGAAATATTATAGGAGCAGTTCGATGCCTTTTCTGTGCTGAGCGCGGCAAGACAGCCTAATGCCACATCTTGCGCATGTACCGGCTGCCGCAGCCCCATCGCCTCTCCAAGCAGCGGAAAAAAAGAGAAACGCCGGATAAAACGGGCAATCGCACTGATGTTCCTATCGCGCCCCAGCCCGTAAGTAAGCGTAGGCCGTAAAATCGTATAGGGCACTTGATTTTTTTGAGCCCACTCAATAAAAAGCTGTTCACCTTCTATAAGCCTTACCGCCTGAGATTTTTCAGCATGATCCGAAGATGAAATTTTAGTAAACCGGCTTGTCGAGGAGACAGCCACAATATGTTTGACTCCATAATGCAACAAAAGCTTAAAGTATTCCGGCAAAACCCAAATAGGTGCCAGACAAATCCAATGCGTTATCGGTTCCGCATCAGGAGAATATCTTGTCGAAAGAAGACGCCAGGCAACCCCTCGTCTTGCCGGCTGCTGCTGCGCCTGTAACACCTGACGTGAAAAAGCCACGACATCCCATTCATTTTCAACCAACAACGGCAGAAGACAACTCCCAATCAAACTGGTCGAGCCGATAACACCTACCCTGCCTTTACAAGTGATCATGCTTCATCCATCGTTTAAAATGCATTGCATTATGGTAAGCAGCAATAGCGCCGAATCTTAGCCACACGCCAAAACTGACAATCCCCAATAAAATGCCGGGATATTGATGGCGGAAAAATTTACGATAGAAGCGCATCATTCCCTTGTGTTTATGCCACTCAACAAAAATCGGCCGTGATTTACTGCAAGTTCCCTGGTAATGAATAACTTTGGCCTCAGGAACAAACATGATCTTCCAGCCTCGCTTGCGAAAACGCATGCACCAATCCAGATCTTCACAGTGCAGGAAATAACCATCATCCAGGGGGCCAACATCCAATAGAGCGGCGCGCCTCACCAGCATGCAGGAACCGGAGATAGCTTCAACCTCAGTGGGGCCGATCGGCAATGGCTGTTGATGTAGCAGAAAATCGGAGAAGAGGCGGGGATAGCGTTCAGCAAGGCTGGACAACCCAAAGACACGAACAAAAGATCTCCATGGTGTAGGCACGGCACGACGTCCACCTGCTTGCTCTGTTCCATCCGGATTCAGAAGCAGAGGCCCAGCCATTCCCGTTTGCGGTAATGATATCATGAAGACCAATAACGTCTCCAGGGCATCTTTATCCATAAGACTGTCCGGATTCAGAAAAAGCAGATAGTCGCCTTCTCCGGCAGCGGTAATGGCAATGTTACAGGCCCTGGCAAACCCAAGGTTTGCTTTATTGTAAATACCAGTAACCCGTGATTGTGAAACAGCAATTCGTTCAATCTCATCCATGCTGTGATCTGTAGAACCATTATCAACTATGATTACCTTCACTACTGATGCAGAGCATAATAATAAATTCAGAACCTCATGCAATACATTACCGGCGTTGTAATTGACAATGATGACGGATACGCTCGTCATCTATAAACACCTCCGCCAAAATTGCAATTCCAGCGGCAAAAATCTTTTATCCAATACCCGCCAAATTTCACCTATGGAAACGCTGCGGGTTCTCTGGATATTACGTCGTTTCTCCCACACACGGCGCATACCACAGAGCGCGTCCCATTTTGCTTTCAAGATCACCACACCTTGTCCATGCAGAGAAAACCAGATAATTGTTACAATATTGAGGGCGATATGCAGAGGAAGCAGCAACCAGAAAAGCGCACCGGGCATATTTTTCACATACGTCCAGACCAGATTGCGGTGGCCATGATAAACAGCAAAATCACCGTGTTGCCCTCCTGTTGTTGCAGATCCAATATGAAATGCAATAGCATCTGGAACCAGCAAGCAACGATAACCTGCTAAACGTAACCGGAAGCCAAGATCGACATCCTCAAGATAGCAAAAGAAATCTTCATCAAATCCTCCAACTGATTCGAAAGCATCTCGCCGGTAAAGCGCTGCCGCCGCGCAGGGTGAAAATATCTCTCTTGGCTGAGTTGCACCCCCTGATGCGTCTTTACCATGTCCTTCCCGCCAAACCAGGCCACTTGCGTGCATCGTATCCCCCTCGCCATCGATGATTTCATGATTTGCGGCCTGCACAAGGCGAGATGCAAAAAAATAATATTCCGGATTTGCCATTGCCGCAGAGATCATTTTTTCTAACCAATCGGGATGAAGAAAAGCATCCGGGTTTACAAGCGCTATCCACTCGCAGTCTGAAGCATGTTGCAGGAGCAAATTATTGCCAGCTGCAAAACCAATATTCTTTTCACTTTTGTGAAATTGAACTGAAGGAAATCTATCCGAGTAATCGCCCGGGATTGGATCTTCATTGCCATTATCCAATATCATTATACTTAATGGGGCGCACCCCTGCACGGCAATGCCCTCTACGCAACGCGAAAGCATGGCTGTTGATTTATAATTTATGATGAGGATAGCAACACTTTTTTTCACGAAACTGATAAACCTACCTATTTAAAATCACAGCTGACATTAGCATTTGCGATAATCCCCGTGGGACAGATACTTCTCCAACCAAATGTAAAGGCAGATGAAAAGATAACGGCTGCCCATTTCCTTGATCTTAAGTTTAGCCACTCCACTGCGGCGGTTTCTCCATGTGATAGGGATAACTGTCAAACTAAAGCCACAAACGATTGCCTTGAGAGGCAATTCCACAGTCAGGTTAAAATGAGGAGCGATAAGCGGGCGGCATCTATGACATTCTGCGGATTGAAGGCTGAATGATAAGGTTTTGACCATCGTAACTAAAAATTACTTTAAATTTTCCTTTGCGAGGGCGCTGATTTCGCGTGCTGTCTTCTGGGTCCAAAGGTCTCTTTGCCACAGCGTGTAGTCGAATGGTTCACGGGAGAGAAGCGCAACAAACCGCTCAGCATCAACCATGCCCAGGTTGGCAGTCAGAGCTTGTATGCCTTCACATTTGATTACCGTATCAGTTTTCATTTTTGTTGCTCCATAGATGTTAGAAAGGTTATCGGGCTAATAACCATTATCGGTTCGAAATCACCCATCATCTTAATCACCTGATCATCAGTCGTTAAAAAACATTTACACCCAGTTTCAAGCGCACACGCAATGTGAAGAGCATCCTTACCTCTTAGGCCGCGTGCCTCGAACTGTTGCGCGTAATCCAGAATTGCAGGTGATTCAATCACATCGACTACGGCCATAGATTTCCACTGAGCGATACTCCACCTTCTTTCGGGAAAGGGATTTACGTTATTTTCAAAATCAAGAATATACGACCATACCAACTCAATCTCCCTGGTCAATACTTTGGCCTGTATAAATAATTTGGCCTCAGACTCAATCCGTATTCGTATCTGACTCCGATCGTCATAAGGTCGATTAAAACAGCAATTATCCAAATATATTCGCATAGAAAGACAGTATCGTACCGATCCGGGAAAATCAACATTGCAAGAGTACTCCCCATTGATCAAAAAACACAAAATCCATAATCCCAAAATTGCCTTTTGTTATAATAGGAGAACGTCCCCGATCCGTCATAGTAATCGATGAATACTTTTTGCACAACCAGGTGTGATTTTCAACTTTTTTCTAATTCATTTGCACAACTATGCAAACCACCAATTTTGTCATTCCGGTCGAAGATGACCTTTAGATTATGAAAACCGGCGAAGTGCCCTTTAGGGTAAATCCAGTATTATCAATAGTTTCCTAGATACCGGCCTTCGCTGGTATGACGATTAGGAGCTCTTGTAGGGCGCATTCCCCGAATGCGCCGCTTTGCGGATTGCGAGGCCTGCCCGGCGGATGCCGGGGGAACAATCCCTACGCTAAAGAGGTTATGCAAAGCTCTCCCAGCATATTTACTCAATGCGGGCAAATCGCGGGATCAGCCTTCCCAGCTTTCGCGGCGTCAGACTGCTATCTGCTGAATCAACCGCGCCCGTCCTATCAACTTAAAAACTTAAGGGCATCCCTCGTCCCTCACCTGAAATCACTAAAGGCAATATATTAATATTGCCTAATGCCCCTACCATGGCTTTATACCCCGTGGCGGCCAAGCCAAGCTGAAATCTTCATGCTCCAGTGTCAAGTTCGGGCTATAGGCTGGATCATTTAATAGCAAATCTCCCCACCGCTCTTTCATCCATTGGACCTCTTTGGCAAAGCGCGCCTGCTTTTCAGGGGTATCTTCATAACCGCGAGTGGCAGACTCATGATGATACGACTCGGCATAAGGTGTCCAAACATTACGATAACCTTTTTCACGCAAACGCAGGCAGAAATCTACATCATTGAAGGCCACGGGCAGATCTGGTTCGTTCAAACCGCCCACTTCTTCATAAATTGATTTACGTGTTACAAGACAGGCCGCTGTAACGGCTGAATAACTCTGAATAAGGCTAGCGCGCCAAAAATAGCCATATTCATGGCGCGACAAACGGCTATGCGCATGTCCAGCTACGCCACCTGCACCCAAAATAACTCCGCCATGCTGCAAAGTATTATCTGGATACCAAAGCCTCGCACCCACAGCTCCCACGCCCGGGCGAAGCGCGTGGCTTACCATTTCGGATAGCCACTCAGGAGCAATAACTTCCAGATCATCGTTTAGCAACCCGATAATCTCACCTTGCGCCATTTTAACAGCAGCGTTATTCAATGCCGAAAAGTTAAACGGACGATCATCACACACAACCCTGATTCTTGGATCGGATTGCAGTTGTTTTAAATATTGAAACGTTGCTGGATCATCCGAACCGTTGTCAACAATAAAAATTTCGTAATTTGGATAAACCGTCTTTTTTATAATACTTTCAATGCATTTTTTAAGTAGCTGCCCATTGTTCCTGGTGGGAATAATCAGGCTGACCAATGGCAATTCGTTAGGTAGAGCATAGCGTACTCGATACATCCCAAACTCGAGCAATTCAGCAGTTGCGTCAATGCCTTGTCGCTGAAAATGCTCATTCAGCGCCTTTTCCCCTGCCAGCATTGCATAAGGCTTTGTATCTGCTCGTTGTGCTGTACTTTCAGCGTGCATGCGCCAGTGATAAAGCACACGCGGAATGTGATGAATCTGTTTTGGCTCTATGCACACGATGCAGCGCAAGGCAAGATCGTAGTCCTGTGAACCTTCCAACCCCTCTCTAAAACCACCGATTTTTTTTAAGAGGTCTGCACGATATACGCCAAGATGCGAAAACATATTGTGCGAGTAGAATAAATCCGCATTCCAATCACACTTGAAGTAAGGATCAGACCTTCTGCCTGAGTCATCGATTTTGTCTTCGTCTGAATAAATCAGATAAATATCTAGATTTTGATTGATAGAATCAGTTACACAGAACAGTGCGTGTTCAGCCAGAATATCATCATGATCCAGCAATGCTATCCACTCGCCGGTAGCCAGACCCAATGCGCTGTTGGAAGCAGCGGAGATATGCCCGTTCTTTTCGCGAAAAATAATTTTTATACGTGAATCTTCTTTAGCATAACGTTCCAGAATCGGGCGTATTCTTTTATCCATGGAAGCATCATCAGCTATACATAGTTCCCAGCATGGATAGATTTGCGTACGAATTGATTCAATGGCTTCAATTAGCCATGCCTGGTTAGGATTATATGTAGGCAGCACTATAGAGATCAATGGCTTATGTGCAAAGTTATCGATGCGATCTCTCATGACGGCACGACATTCGTCTGTCAGCGTGTCATAGCAACGCACCCACTCGGTGTAATCATTCCGGTCAACCGCTGTCGAAAACAAATCAGGTCTAATCTTTGAACTGATGAATTCACTTCGATTTCCGCCCACAAAAAGGATACGCCGTTTTACTCCGTTCCATCCTTCCCTTGAGAAAACGCGCCAAGCTTTCCTGGCACTGCCAACTACCCCGCCACCAAACCGGACAATGCCTGGCAACAGCTTAAGCACACCAACAATGTTTTTAATTTTTGATGATACAAATCGCATCGGTGCTGTAATGCGCCAACTGGTGGAATTACGAATAGCAGCGATCTGCGCGTCACGATCAGCCACTACCTTTTGAAGCTGATCTCTTTGAACAATCAGTTCCTCTTTTGTTACATGACTTGCATTACTAATAAATTCTATTCCATCACTATATCTATACGAAATATCGGTTAATGGCTTAACTTCCAATTTATGTTGCTGCCATAGCACATAAGCAAGACTAAGCTGATCTCTCCTGGAATAATTTTCAATCCACCACCACCAATCCTTCATAATTACAATGATTTGATCATTGTGGTGCTCTCTATAAATTATATTACTTTCAAATAGTCCCTGCTTTTCAGGAAAACCAGACTTTCTAATTAAGTTGATTTGTTCCCTCATAACCTCCACGTTGTCTTTTCCCAGCTCGATACAAGCGATGAGTTCTTCATAAATACAAGTCCTACCCGGATGCTGCGCAATGGACATCAAACGAGATTCATCTATAGCCTTGCAAATATCAGCAAATATGTCTTTATTTAAAATATTGATATTGGCATCAAGCCAAACACTTTTTTCATAATCAGGAAACAAGATGTGCGGATGAATTTTGTGCCAGCGCTGTTTACGGATATTATCATATTTATCAAAAACGAGAGGCCTTATTTGCCACAAAGAATTATCAACATTACCAATAGATAAATTATCAGTAAAACAGACATAGTCCCAATTTTGATCAATGTATGCATGATTAATAAGCGAATCATAGCCGCCTGTTATGCAGGTGTAAATTACGCCTATTTTTTTATTATTTTTATTTTTCACAGCACTCTGATTAACGTCAATTACTTTTCCCTATCAGCGACAATTATTTTTCCCGTTTAATAATATTTGTTTCAGTACCAGCCATATTAGTTTTTCTTGACTGCTCCAATCTATAGCTCAATAAATTCAATTCCAGTATAATACTA
>JANXZU010000131.1 GCA_025355345.1 Syntrophaceae bacterium | reverse complement strand
CAACACGATTCGCCAAAATGCAGGCGCGACACCAGATGGGAAAATGATGCTTCCGGCCCCAAAAAAGCAATTGTTGTCGGCTTCTGCAAATTGCGCGACGCGGAAATGATTTCCCGAAAAATCGCCTGAACTGCCGTGGGCGGCAACGGCCCTGAATTCAGCTCCTGCAAATAGCTATATACTTTAGCTTCCTGTGCAGGGTTATATACCTGGATTCCCTCCTGCCCTTTAACCTCACCAATCTGGACAGAAATCCGTGCCCGTTCATTTAAAAGACGGATAATCTCCCGGTCTTTATCTCTCATGTTTTGTCTCAAGCCATCCAGATGCAACTGCTTCATTACTTCATCTCCTCAATCACATCGTTAATAATCTTGTCATCAATACCTCCATGAACAAAAGGCATACCGATTTTCTTTAACAGAACAAAATTAACAATATCGTCTTTCTTTTTCTTATCCATAACCAATCTGGACATAATATCAGCAGTAGAAAAATTCTGTGGTATTTTCCCCGGCAATCCCGCCTGCAGGATTATTTCTTCTATACGCTTGAGTTGCGTAAGATCGAGATACCGCATTTTTTCAGAAATGCGCGCTGCCGCAATCATGCCCAAGGCTACACCTTCGCCATGAGAGATGGTGTATTTGGATACCGCTTCGATGGCATGCCCGAGGGTATGGCCGAAATTAAGAAGACGCCGCAAGCCCTGTTCTTTTTCATCGATTTCGACAATCGATTTTTTAATACGGCAGCAGTTTTCCACAATCTTTAGCAGGACAACTGAATCTCTGTTTTTTACCGCATCCATATTTTCTGAAAGTAGACGAAATAATTTTTCATCATCGATAATACCGTATTTAATAATCTCGGCAAGACCATTGTTAAACTCTTTTTGGGGCAGTGTTTCCAAAAACATCAAATCCGCAAAAACAGCGCACGGCTGACAAAATGTACCCAAAAGGTTTTTCCCAACCGGCAGATCGATAGCTGTTTTCCCGCCGATGCTGCTGTCCACCTGTGCGATAAGTGTTGTAGGAATCTGAATATATGGGATACCACGCATGTAAATCGATGCGATAAACCCAACCATATCACCCACAACTCCACCACCTAAAGCAATTAACATCGTACCGCGGTCAGCTCCAATTTCCAGCAGTTTTCCCACAATGTCCATTACTGTATTGATATTTTTTGAAGACTCCCCCGCGGAAAATTCAATTCGATTTATATTTAATCCAACATCTTTAAAACTGTCCATCATCTGCTTGGCGTAAATACTTCCCACAGAATTATCCGTAATCAGCACATAGCGATTGGCTTTAAAATTTTTGGAAATAATTAACATCATCCTGTCGACAATCTTATAACCGATACGAATTTCGTAAGACGATGATGATTTTTTATCGAGATTAACCTTCATTGATCGCATATAAACACTCCGTTATTTATTTACCATTTAGCTTTCAAAGGATAACGCGGCGGCCAGGAGGATGCGCCCGAGGCGTATTCTACTATACGTCGAGAAAGCCATCCGACGCGGCCAACAAAGTTAGCCAAAGAAAGCAAAATGGTATCAGCGTCTCATCGCTGCAGCAATTGCCCTCACTTCATCCATCAATTGATAAAAATTCTCCGGTTTCAGAGACTGCGCTCCATCACAGATAGCTGTTTCCGGATCCGGATGCACTTCTACAATAATTCCATCGGCGCCAACAGCCGCAGCGGCGCGGGAAAGTGGAATGACATACTGCCAAGTACCGGCAGCGTGACTGGGATCAACAACAACGGGCAGATGCGTGAGACCCTTGAGTACCGGCACTGCGCTTAGATCCAGTGTGTTTCTTGTCGCTGTTTCAAATGTTCTAATTCCACGTTCGCAGAGAATAACATTAGGGTTACCTGAAGCAAGTATGTATTCCGCAGACATGAGCAATTCTTCAATCGTGGTCATCATGCCTCTTTTTAAAAGCACAGGTTTGCGTGCCTGACCGACTTTTTTCAAGAGAGCAAAATTTTGAACATTTCGCGCTCCAATCTGCAGCATGTCCGCATAGTTTTCGACAAGATCAACGTCAATCGGATTGACAACTTCAGTTACAGTCGGCAGGCTTGTCTTCTGCGAAACCTTATCCAGCAGTTTCAATCCTTCTTCTTCCATACCTTGAAAGCTGTATGGCGAAGTCCGCGGTTTGAAAGCGCCACCTCTTAAAATCTGCGCACCGCCCTTTTTTACAATGTAAGCGCTCTCCAGCAATTGTTCTTCGCTTTCAATCGCACAGGGGCCGGCCATCACCACAAAATCCTTCCCACCGATGGGAATTGAACCAACGGAAACAATGGTATTGCCTTCATGCGATTCGCGGCTGGCTAACTTATACGGTTTCAAAATCGGCATGGTTTTCTCCACCCCCGGTAAAGACTCCGCATATTTCAGCACGGCATTATCCCGCTTGTCGCCCACGGCACCAATAATCGTCCTCTCAACGCCGCGCGAAGGATGCGCTTTGTAACCGACGGATTCGATCCAGTTGATTACCTTATCGATTTGTGTTTCTGTAGCGTGACTCTTCATTATAATAATCATGTTTTTCCTCCTCCTGAATTATTTGCGAATCCCGCTTTGCGGGATCGTTCAGTTAACCAATTCTGCGGCACTTCTTTTGCACAATTGGAACTTCACGAAAAAAGGCCATGGCTTTTGCCGCCATGGCCTTAAAAAAGAAAAGCCATGGGAGCTCTTTCGATCTGCCCATGGCTGTTTTGGTTTACTTTACCTTAACAAGTCATCCTCAGCAACGGGCAGACCAATGCAAAATAGGTATAAAACCAATAACCATTAAAATTAGTATTTGCAGTTAGTTTTGTGTCCATCGTGAAAATTCCTTACCCTTATTAGAAAGTCCTATAAACAATCTGAAAAATCTTGTCAAGAAATATCTTTAAAAATTTTAAAATATATGCAAAGTATTGCTATGATGAATTCTCTAAACGTCTTAATCATTGTTTGCGTTGTTTTAAGCCTTATTTTTTTTATTGTCGCTATTAGCGCGATGCGCCGCAAAAAAATTCTTAGTTCCCTCATTCGCCTATTGCTCGCAGCGCTATTTTTTACGCTTTCCGCGTTATTTGGAATAATCACAATAGCTACGGTTGGCTACAAAGCACTTACTTATGAAGAGACAGCAGCCACAGTCCGGATCGAACCACTAGCCGCAAAATCTTTCATGGCCCATTTTACATTTCCTGATGGCCAGCAAGCCTCTTACAAATTGGCCGGAGATGAGCTTTATGTTGATGCGCACATTCTCAAGTGGAAGCATTTTGTCAACATCCTGGGCCTGCATACGGCTTATGAGCTTGACCGCGTTACCGGCCGTTATATAGATCTTAACGACGAACTGGTAAGCCCCCGTACTGCATTTCTCCTTTCACAGAACAAACCGCTAAACATGTTTAATCTGCGGCAACGCTACTTTTTTCTTGGACGCCTGCTGGATGCTGAGTATGGATCTGCTACGTTTATCAACTCAGACAAACCGGCCAGTTTTGAAATAAGAGTATCTACGACTGGGCTTTTAATCAGGAATAGCCAGCCACAATAAAAAAATTTTGCATCAGTCACTTGATGGCAAATCCGTTCATCGCTTCGCGGGAATTATCTCTAACCAATAATCATCAGGATCATTGATAAAGTAAATACCCATCGCCTTATTTTCAAAACAAATACAGCTCATCTTTTCATGCAGGGTATGGGCTGCACCGAAATCATCCACCTTAAAAGCCAGATGAAATTCATTATCGCCCAGATTATAAGGATCTTTGCGATCTTTAAGCCAGGTTAGCTCCAACTGATGCGGCATCTGGCCGTCACTTAAGAAAACAATAATGAAACTCCTATCCGGAGGTGAATATCTGCGCACTTCCGTCAGTTGCAGTGCTTCCTTATAAAAGGCCAGGCTCTTTTCCAGATTTAAGACGTTGAAATTGTTATGGGCAAAAGTAAACTGCATAGCGTTATTCCCCTTCTCAAAATATATTTAAGTACTACCCAATTTGGCAAGCAAGTATGGAAATAGAACCACTATCGATCCATTCAACTGGAACACTAACCTCATCGCCGACCCGAAGTGTCGCCATCACATAAAACAGCGGTAAATAATAAACAAGATCAACTCTTCCAAAATTAATATCCCCTCTTCTCGAAGAGGCGTAAGCTTTTTACCAAAACCATGATTGATCTGACTGCTTCCGCAAATGTTACAACACAATACATCCAATATCTTCAAGACATTTTTTAAATAATTATTTTATACTAATTATCCTCGTCACTTCGCTAACGCATGAGTACCATTTATGACAATAGAGCAAAACCATGATACCGGAAAATCAGACAGAACAATTCTTTACTGTTTTCTTATAATCATATAAAAATCGATTCATTTATTCTCCATGCAAGGTGTTAGCATCTATAACTAAATGATTTGGAAAAGACCATATGTTGATGAATACAAAATGAAATCATGCTAATTGCGTATCGAGGCAAATTGAATTATCGTCCTCTAGCGCCGGAGGCATAGCCTAATTGAGAAATATAATAATAGCAGAACTATGACTTAGTATATGGTACAAATATTATGTGAAGTGTAATTTACAGATGCCCATTCATAAGGGAGGATTTAAATGAAAACATTATCAAAAATTGCCATATCTTTTGCCGTAGTCGTCACTCTTACTTGTTGCGTTAAAGATTACGGTAGCGGCGGGAAGGCTAGTGACGCCACGACTGCCACGATAAAGTTCAATGAAAATTTCGTGAAATCGCTGAATCTTAAAAACTCTCAGGATTTCGATGATTCCAAACGTGGCTTGATCGCCAAGCCCAGCGGGAAAATCACTACCGCGGTGGGCGAGGTGCTGGTCGATTTCGACGATTTCAAGTTCGAAGAGGGCATGGCACCACATACAGTCAACCCAAACCTTTGGCAACATGCTATTTCCAACGCTCAATTTGGACTGTTCAAGGTTACGGAAGGGATCTACCAACTACGCGGATTTGATATAGCCAATATGACCCTGATCGAAGGTAAATCTGGATGGATCGTGGTCGATACGTTGACCTGTCGAGAAAGTGCAGAGTCAGCGATTGCCTTTGCCCGCAGGCATTTAGGTAATAAACCGGTCTCGGCAATCATTTTCACACACAGCCATGTGGACCACTTCGGGGGTGCCTTGGGCGCAATTTCGTCTCAGGAAGTCGCCAAACGAAAGATTCCTGTGATTGCGCCAGATGGCTTTATGGAAGAAGCAACAAGCGAAAATGTTATGGTCGGAACCGCGATGGCGCGCCGGTCAATCTATCAGTTTGGTAAAAATCTTGAACGCTCCGCCAAGGGCATAGTCGATAACGGCCTGGGCAAAGCGGTGGCATATGGCAACGTCGGTATCCTGCCACCAAACCGGATAATCAGGCAGCCAAAGGAGAATATAGTCGTTGACGGCGTGCTTTTTGTCTTCTACAACGTGCCCGGAGCAGAAGCTCCCGCCGAGCTGACCTTTCTACTCCCCGACAAAAAGGCCTATTGCGGAGCTGAAATTATCCAGCATACCATGCACAACCTCCTACCAGTTCGCGGCGCCAAGGTGCGCAATTCCTTGGGCTGGGCAAACTATCTGGATCAGGCCCTAAAGCAAACCGTCGATGCAGAAGTATTTTTTGCACAGCACAACTGGCCGATCTGGGGACAGGAGCGCATCGCCGAGTTCATTACCAAGCATCGCGATGTTTACAAATATACCCATGACCAGACAGTGCGTCTCATCAACGCCGGCTACACGCCACGCGAAATCGCCGACATGGTAAAACTACCCAAATCACTTGAGACCTATCTAGCCAGTCGTGGCTACTATGGCGATCTTCGTCACAACGTCAAGGCGGTCTATCAGTTTTATATGGGTTTCTACGATGGCAATCCGGCGAACCTGAATCCGCTGCCCCCTGAGGAATCGGCCAAGCACTATATTGAACTGATAGGCGCTGACAAGGCCATAGCGGCTGCTCAGGTCTCATTTGACAAAGGTGATTACCGCTGGACTGCTGAATTGCTGAACCACGTCGTGTTTGCCCAGCCCGACAACAAGAACGCCATTAAGTTGCTGGCACGCACCTACGACCAGATGGGTTACATGGCCGAAGCAGCCACCTGGCGCAACAGCTATCTGACAGCGGCCTATGAGTTGCGCAATGGTCCGCCGAAGAAGGGCATTGATCGCAGCTACATGATCGACATGATCAGTCAAACACCGATCGAGCGTTTTCTTGACGCCATGGCCGCATGCCTCAATGGACCGGACGCTGAGAATATAAATCTCAAGATTAACCTTGTCATCTCTGATACCAAGGAATCCTTCGTTCTCTGGATAGAGAATGCGGTGTTGCACCACAAGAAGGCACCACCGGTACCCAATGCTAATGCGACTCTTACACTAACTAAGGATATCTTCATCAAGATGATAGCTGGCACCGCCGGTGTGAAAGACACTCTGATGAGCAGTAACCTCAAGATTTCCGGCAGCAAGATTGACCTGATCCGCTTTTTCAGATTGATCGAAAAAGCGCACGGTAAGTTTGCCATCGTAACACCTAAATCTTGAGACCTTTTATGTAATATCGTGGATGGATATTCAATTCATCTAATAATGATTGTCCATCAAATCAAATTATACAAGCATGGTTCTACGGTGGTGATAGCATCTCAGTGGAATCACGATGACGAAAAAGGGAATCATATACATGGCGGCAACCAGCGGCTCGACCGGCCCGAAAAACTCAGAAGAAAAAACAATCACCAGCACATTATTAAGATTCCCCAGCATAACTGCGCCGGCTAATTGATTTTGCAGCGTACTTTTCCGGAAGAATAATATTCCAACAATACAATAAATGGCCGCAAGCAAAAAAACCACAATAGTCGCCTGAATAATCACAACTGGTTCTTTTTTAAAAAAATGCGCGTAGCGGTAGAAAACCCCCAGATTGATCAGAGCAAAAAGCAACAGTGAAAGGGGAAACTGTATTTTCATTATCGGCGCGATTAACTTTGGCATCAGGCGTCTAAGTACTTCAACTGCTATTATAGGAACAAAAATTACCAGTGCCAGCATGCGAAGCATGACCAAAAATGAAATCGCCATTTCCTTCGCGGCGACAATCTTAATAAGAGCAGGCAGCGTAAAAGGCGCCAGCGCCGACGTGATCACGACCACTACCAGGACAAGAGAGCTGTTGCCTTTGACCATATTAGACATCATCGGGGCGACAACACCGGTCGATACTCCGGTTAAAAGCAAGGCGGAAAGCGCGTAAGCCGGAGCAATGCAATAGAAAACAAAATAGATAATGATTGGCAGAATGGCGAGCTTCATTACTGTAAATGCAAGAATTTGTCCGCTGTGGCATTTGAGCGCGTTCCATACATCGTCGAGTTCAATGGATAAGTAGCTGAGAAAAAAATTAGCTATCACGCAATACACAGGTAAAACCTGAAATAAAGAACCAAAATCAGGAATAAAAATGGCAATGGCCATAGAAGAAATGACGACAATGACCAACAGGAAATCGTTTAGACGAAAAGGCGTTTGCATGGATATTAAATACCAGATAGCGCTTATCTTATCAACATCTTTAATATTTTTATATATTGACTTGCGGTCAATTTTTGCTTACAATGCCTCCGCTCAAAATTTAATATCCCACTAAGTAAAGGAGAACCAAAGATATGGCATCAAATTTTTTGTATTCAACACGCGACCAAAAGTTTATTTTGAAAGAATGGCTTGACATGTCCAAGGTCTTTGAGGCCGGACGCTTTAAAGGCGGTTATTCTGTCGATGACATTGATTCCATCCTGGAAAACGCGATGAAAATAGCTAAAGAAGCTATTGCCCCAACCAACGACGATGGTGATACACTTCACGCTGTTTACAAGGACGGCAAAGTCACTGTTCCCGAATCCTTTAAAAAAGGATATTGGACTGTTCAGGAAAATGGTTTAGGTTCAAGCAACGCCGATCACAGCGACCCCAGCTCTATGCCCCTTTCACTAATGGGTGCAACTAATGACTTTCTTGCCGCCGCCAATGCCGCGTTGGGTCCTTATGCGATGGCGACAACCGGTTCATCAGGATTGATCCGTGACTTCGGCAGCGATAAAATCAAAAATATTTTTCTGCCCAAAATGTTCAGTGGTAAATGGGCCGGCACCATGGATTTGACCGAACCCAACAGCGGTTCCGACGTGGGCGATATTATCACCAGAGCCTTTCCCACAGATGAGCCAGGCGTTTACAAAATTGTCGGCACCAAATGCTTCATCACCGGCGGCGACCAGGACATTACCGAAAACATCATCCACTTGGCACTGGCACGTATCGAAGGCGGCGTACCGGGCACCAAAGGAATATCCCTGTTTGTCGTACCAAAATACTGGCCTACCGAAGCCGGTGAAGTCGGCAAATTCAACGATGTAAATTGCGGCGGGATTGAACACAAATTGGGCATAAAGGGTTCGGCCACCAGCATCATCAATTTCGGTGAGGAAAATAACTGCCGTGGTTACCTCTTAGGCGATGCGCCTGTGGAAGGAAAAGGCCAGGGCATGGCGCAGATGTTCCAGATGATGAATGAAGAACGCGCCGTCACCGGACTTGCAGCCAATGCAGCTGCCACGGTCTCTTATAACAACGCGGCCATGTATACCAGCGGCCGCATTCAGGGACGCCCGATCACCAATCCCAAAGCAGCAAGATTGTCCATAATTCACCATGAAGATGTACGCCGCATGCTGATGTATCAAAAATCCATAACTGATGCCAGCCGCGCAATGATTGCCATGTCCTACTATGCCATGGATATAGCCGAAAACACGGCTGATGAAAACGAACGAAAACGCGCCAAGGCCTTTGTGGAAGTCAACACACCGATCATCAAGGCATGGTGTTCAGATATGGCGTTCCTCAGCATTTCTGAGGCCATGCAGTGCTATGGTGGCTACGGTTTTTCCGAAGATTATCCCATCGCACAGCAACTGAGAGACTGCCGAATCTATCCCATCTGGGAAGGAACAAACTATATTCAATCACTTGACCTTATCGGCCGCAAATGGATGATGGCCGGCGGCCAGGTTTTTGCTTTGTGGTTTGCTGAGCTGGAAAAGTTTGTTGCCGATAACAAAGATAATAAGATTCTCAGCGCGCAAATTGCTCTACTTTCCGAAGGATTGACTCAATATAAGGAAATCCAGGCAACTATGGCCGGATACCTGGGCCAAGGCAAGTTCAGTATGATCGGTTTCTTTGCCACTAGAATCCTCCAGGCAACAGGCTACATTTACGGTGCCAAGCTTCTGCTTGAGCATGCGATTATCGCCCAGAAGAAAATCGACGAGCTGGGCAAAGAGCATTTTGAATACCCATATTATGCAGGAAAAGTGGCTTCGGCGAAATTCTTCGCCCACAACCTTCTCCCAACTGTTGGCCTGATTTTGCGAGTCATCAAGGAAGGTGACAATTCTGTTATGGAAGTACCCGAAGCATCGTTCATGTTGGAATAACGTATCAGAATAAAGTATTTTCCTTCAGGGCGGGAGCAAACAAACTTCCGCCCTGATTCTTTTCTGTAAATACGGTTGTAATCACCGGGCTTAACTTCAGCACTAATCTGAAGAACAATTTTTCCTAATAATGATAATATAGATGACCAAGTTTACGACGATGACCAACGCTCCAAGTATATATTGTGTATTAGCAGTAAGGTTTGCCGGGTAGATTACCGGAATCAGGTATTGCTCAATGAAGCCCCCACTGTATGGGCTGCTCCCGGAAAGTCTGCGCAAATGATTTTCCAGTGGCGTCAGCGGACAAATCCAGCCCGTCAGCTCTATTACCACTCCCCAAACTACTGCCGGTATATGCACCCATGCCAGACGATGCCAGCGCCAAACAAGCAGGCCGCCTGCGGCAACAAAAGTGATGAATAGAAAATGCGCCAAAATGACAGCACCGGCAAAAATCCCGTACAAACTCTCCCCCTGATGACTATATGTTTGTAAATGGAAACCTTTATGATGTAATGAAAATGTTTTTATTTTAATTTGGCTTTAGCGAATATTTATTTCCACACGGCGGTTCCGTGGTTCCGGCACACCATCAGGTGTCGATATAAGGGGGTTAGCCTTACCATGGTTGGCAATTTCTATAATTTTATTGTCAACACCTCTGGCGATCAGTGCATTAACTACAGCTTTCGCGCGCCTTGCGGAAAGGCTGTCGTTAAATTGAACTGACCCGACACTATCGCTGTGACCGATCACATTAACATGAATTGAAGATCGAAGCGCGATAGCTTCAAGGGCTTTCAAAAGAAGATTCTTGGAATCTGCGGTCAGCTCTGCACTGCCTTTACTAAAATACATGATATAATTCACCGGAGGCAATGGCCTGGCTTCCATAGCTTTACCAAAAATTGCCTTGACTTCTTTTTCATCCATAACCTTCGGAGTATCTGGCACTCCGGTCAGGATTGATGTTTCTGTTGCCTGCCAGGGTTTATCCAATGTCTGTGGATCAGCTCCCTTGTCACTTGCAACCTCAAGACTGCCCACTTTACCATCCGGGTTGGGCAGAAGGACAACCTGTGTCGTTGATACGCAAGCGCTGGCCATAAAGACGGCCAACAAGATGATCTTAATATTCATTAGATACGCATTATGTTTATTCATTTGGCTACCCTCTCTTAAAGTTTGCTTGTGCTGTTTTTAATTCAATATACAAGCAGCAATGGTTTGTTAATTGCTCTTTACGGAAGAAAGATCACTATCGTCTTCATCCTGATTATCCACTTTTATGGCAAATTGTGTTCCCCTTACACCGCAAACGGCATTTGGTGTTTCCACACGCACACCTTTTCTATCCAGCTTGGCAATCAATCCTGTCAAATAAACCATAGTGCCTCTTTTAACTTTTGCAACAAATGACAGTTTATTTTCAGCGGGCGCGAAAGAAAACTGAGTTAAGTCAACCCGTGATTTCGTGCCCAGCGATAATACACTATCATCCTGCATAATCACTCCAATTGAACCATCAGCTCCTGTGATCAGAGCATCACTCCGCATTAGTTTTTCGTTTACCCTGGCGGGAATTAATGTTTGCTGACGACCGATAAATGCCTGACCGGAAACATTTTTCACAAACCCAATCGAAGTTTCATCGGCAAGCGCCAAACCCGCCGACAATATTAAAGCCATACTAACAATCAGAATTAGCTTTTTCATGTTGCCTCCTTAAATGTTTAATGCCATTAACAACAAACCCTTTTATAAAAACCTGTATTCTTACAAATTATGATTACGTAAATGGCACTTCTATGTCAAGATATTTAAACTGAGTTATTTTTTTGAAATCTCCGTTTTTCTATTTTGCCTTTTATGCTAGATTACAATAAAAAAAGGAATTACAATGTTTCAATGGTTTGCCAATCGCCGCCGTAATAAACTGACAGCAGTTTCATTTCCTCCCGAATGGGAAAATATCGTTCAACGTAACGTTGCCCATTACTGCATGCTGGAAGACTCTGAGCGCGTTCATCTGCGCGGCCTGATCCAGGTCTTTGTAGCTGAAAAAGACTGGGAGGGATGTGGTGGGCTTGAACTTACCGGCGAAATCCGCGTCACCATTTCCGCACAAGCGTGTCTCCTGATTCTGAACTTGCCGCACAACTATTATTCAAATGTCGAAACGATCATTGTCTATCCATCTACCGTGGTTCCACCACAGCGTAAACCTGGTTTTTTTGAAACGGCACTTGCACCAGTAGAAGAAACCCACCCCATTATCGGGCAAGCTTTTCACCAGGGACCTGTCATTATCATTTGGGATGCGGCACTGCATGGCGGCCGCCATCCTGAGTTGGGACACAATGTTGTCTATCATGAATTTGCCCATAAACTCGATATGCTCGACGGTGCCGCTGACGGCACACCCCCGCTGCGGAACCGGGCTGAATACCGTGATTGGGTGCAAATATGTTCCCGTGAATATCTCCGGCTCAGGCATGATGCCGAACACGGCAGAAAATCTTTCCTCAATGCCTATGGCGCAACAAATGAAGCTGAATTCTTCGCCGTGGCTACCGAACAATTCTTCGATCAACCTCATTTAATGATTGAACATGCCCCCGACCTTTATAGAGTACTGAAAGAATACTACCGCCAGAATCCCGCGAAGCGCCTGAAACGAAATAACTGCGCGGCGGGAAGTACCGTTTGAAATATATTTTTAGCTTGTAATAAACATTTAGAGTGATAGTTTTTTTATAAAATTGAGTATTAATAGAACCTAAACAAAACCTGCTTTACATATTATACACAAAGGAGAGATGAAGATGAATAAACCAGCATGCGGAAAAATATCCAGACTTATCAAAAATATATATATGATAATTTTATTTGTATTATTAATCAACAACTATGCTTTAGCAGCTTCACCAAACTCACCCGGAGCAAGCAGGATTGCTTCGGCATATCAGGGAACTCTCGCCGGAGATTGGAGCGGCGAAGTCATGGGCAATGCAATAAACGGAACCTTCACCATAAAAATCGCTGCAGATGGAACTGTTTTAGGAACCTTCTCTGGAATTACATCTGGTACTATCTCCGGAAACATTAACGCCAGCGGAGAGATCAACGCAAAAGGTTCCGCCGGTTTTTCCGAATGGAGTGGCCAGGTAAAATCAACGGATGGCCATTTATCCGGCAGCGGAACATGGACAGGCTATGGTGGCAGTGGTTCATGGGCGGGAGGGCAGTAACAGCGGCAAAGATCAAAGAAATGATTAAGTAATGCGGGGAAAAGATTATCTTCATGTTCTCAAAATCTTCCCGCATAAAACAGAAGACCTTTCTTTGTATTATACGATTGCCATTCAAACATAACCATCATACCTTGCTGGCGATTTCCCTTGACACACAATCGTACTTCTCGTATTATATCTCTAATTAGAATAGATTGTTCTGATAAAATAAAGGTCTAGAGGAATTACAAAAAGATTACGCTGACAGCAGCGTAATGGCCTTAACAAATCGAAGAGACTCTTCAACTCTTACGGAGAGAATGTAATGGCAGATACAGATATCAGGCAAACGGCTCTTTATGCGCTTGTTATTATGAATACCGCCATAAAGAATGTGCGGCTCTACCCACCTACCAGCGCATCGATTGTCAGCGCTATCGAAAGACTTCATCAGGCATTTGGGGAAATGCTTTCCCAGGAAAACCCTTTAATCTTTGCCGAATCAGAAAAAAGCATTCTGATCTGCGGCCATCATTTAAATCAGAAAGACCAGGAGAAAACTCAGGTTGTAGCACTACTGAACATTCTTCTCAGTTTCGGCCTCAAAAGTATCTCTTTCGATCGCGGCCTGGAAAAGGTGGAACTCAGCGCGTTCACCGAAATACTTTCCCGGAAGCCGGATCTCATTAAAAGCGAGGGCGGCCTGATTCAGGTACTGGCTCAAAATAATATAACTCATGTTCATCTGGATCAAAAAGTATATGTGGCAATGGATAAAGATCAGAAAATCATATCAAGTCTTGATATTAACGATGAGCAGATTGCCAAGTTCTTTATAAGTACTCATCCGGAACTGGCCGCCGATCCTCAGAAACTTCAGGAAATGGCCAAAGACCCGGAATGGTTGGCACAGGCTTTCCAGGCCGGCTTAGCACAACTTATTTCACAAAAAGGTACTTTGTCTGATGTTCAGATCACGGAAAGTCTGGCGAACATGATCGGACTTTTGGATAAGGTTGCAGGCTCCATGGGGAAGGGCGATAAAGAAAATTTATCAAAAAATATCGGGGAAGCAATCGTCACCGCTGACCCCGATATGGCCATTGAATTAACATCGCAGAACATGGAACATCTTTTCGGCGGCGTGCTTCTGCAATATCTTGTCGGCAAACTCGAAGATCTTAAATATGACGAAGCACAAAAAACCGGAGCAGGTGGAACCAAAGCTGGTCAAAGTCCGGAAGGAACTGGCGCTGGTGGAAAAGGCAGTGGCACCGGTGATGAAAATATTGGCTTAGCCGGCGGTGGCAGCGGTCAAGGCGATACTGATGATCCGGAAAATGTCGAATTTAAAAGCAAGCTTATTGCGGTTTCTGAAAAACTGAGCTTAAGCCTGAAACAAAATGAAAAGACTTTGCTTGATGAACAGTTAATGTCGGTCCTGCCCAAAATTATCGAACAGCTCATTGCCCAGAAAGAACAAGAAACGATGGAAAAGATTATCAGCCATCTGGTCGATAATCTGTTCAGCGAAAACGACGAAGTGCGTGCTCACGCTGCCAAAGCTTTGACCGATATAATTGAGGTTCTTACACCTGAACGTAAAACGGAAATGATCGAAAGATTGTCCGGACGGTTAATCGAATGGATCAAAATAGAAACATTGATAACACCGGCCTATAAGACTATCTGCAACTATCTGCAATACATGGTGCAGGATTTTATCTATCAACAACGCTTCTCCGAAACAATTCCGTTTCTTGATATTTTCAGCTCGATTAATTCCGGAGAGTTGGAAAAGATTGAAACGATACATGAGGTCTGTGCGAAACTTATCAATAATCTGGCAACTCAGGGAAATTTCGAGCTTCTTTTTAAAGTATTCAATACGAAAGAGCATGAAAAAAAGGATGATGCAGCCAAAATATTATCGAGTTTCGGTGATATCACACTGAAACAAATGCTTGATACTCTTCAGGAAAACATCGACAGCGATGAGCGCGTTCGTATTATGCACCTGATTATCAGCATGGAACAAAGAGCTATCCCTCTTGTACTGGAACGTATCAATAAAAAAGAGCCATGGTATTACCTGAGGAATATGGCCTACATACTGGGACAAATTGGCAATGAAGAAAGCGCGGCAGCTCTTCAGCCTCTTCTGCGTCATGAAAACGATCGGTTGCGGCAAGAAGTTTTAAAAAGTATTTCCCGTACCGGCGGAAATCGAAGAGGGAAGATTTTTATCTCTGCGTTTCTCGGCGCGGATGAAAAATTCAAGCTAAGCCTCATCGAAGCAATCGGTAACACAAAATCTGCAGACATTGTAAAGGATCTTCTGGATATACTCACAACTAGACCTTTTGTGACCACAGCCGCCCGGAGCATTATGGAAGAGAAAATCTGTGTTGCCTTAGGTGCTATTGGTTCTGCTGAAGCGATAAGTGATCTTTCTGAAATTGCCGAATCAAAATCATTTTTGCGCATACGCTCTTATGCAGATAAAGTTAAAGCCGCCGCAAACAGAGCACTGGAATCAATTAGAAAGAAACAGGCAGAAGCCGGGCCAAAGTTTGATATCGCACGCTGACAAACCGCATTAAATGCTTGATTATCCCGCAGCAAATATACTCATGGGGGCGTTTTAATCTTTAGGAAACTTCCTTCTCTTCCAAATTAGATATATAGCCGGATATACAGTAAGCTCAAGGATCTCCGACGTTATCACACCGCCGATCATCGGTGCAGCAATTCGCTTCATTACATCGGAGCCTGCACCATTGCTGAACATGATGGGAATCAGACCGGCAAGGATAACGCCCACGGTCATCAGCTTCGGTCTTACCCTTTTCACCGCCCCGTGCAGAATAGCGTCCTTCAGATCTTCAATGTTGTTCATCCGCCCCTCCTTCTTCCACTGGTCGTGGGCAATATCCAGATAAAGGAGCATGATGACCCCCGTCTCCGCATCAAGCCCGGCAAGCGCTATAATCCCCACCCAGACGGCAATGCTCATATTATAATTGAGCAGATACAAAAACCAGAAGGACCCAACAAGGGAAAAAGGAACAGCCAGAAGCACAATCATTGTTTTAACCGTTGATCTCGTGTTCAGGTAAAGAAGCAGAAAAATGATCATCAGTGTAAAAGGAATGATCACCTTCAGCCGCTCATGTGTTTTGAGAATGTATTCGTATTCACCGCTCCAGACCAAACGATAGCCTTCGGGTAGTTTAATTGTTGCCGCTTTCTGCCTGGCTTCATCAACATAGCCGCCGATATCACGGCCACTGATATCAATATACACATAGGATGTCATCAGCCCTTCTTCGCTCTTAATGGCTGTAGCTCCCCGGATAATGCTAAATTCAGCAAGCTCACCAAGAGGTACTTGTAGAATGTTATTTGCAGGCGACATTCCCGATACAGCAGGAACAGTACCGCGAGACGCTGTCATTACAGGCACAAGGATTCGTTTTAATTTATTCACATCGTTGCGTAACTCGCGCGGATAACGAATATTAACGGGATAGCGCGCCCTGCCTTCAACCGTTGTAGTCAGATTCATTCCGCCAATAGCTGTTTGAATAACTTCGTTGACATCATCTATCGCCAGGCCATAGCGGGCAATGCTTTCGCGGTTAATGACGATATCCATAAAGTAACCTGTGGCCACTCTTTCGGCATAAACGCTGCGCGTACCGGGGATGTCCCGCAAATGCTGTTCCAGATTCATACCAATCTTTTCGATTTCTTCCAGATTAGCCCCGAGGATTTTTATTCCCACCGGTGTGCGAATGCCAGTAGCCAGCATATCAATGCGCGCCTTAATCGGCATGGTAAAGGAATTGGCCACACCGGGAATATTGAGCGCGTCGTTCATTTCATCTTTGAGCTTCTCGTTGGTCATTCCGGCACGCCACTGAGACTCCGGCTTCAGGTTGATGACTGTTTCAAACATCTCCAGCGGCGCGGGATCTGTTGCGGTTTCTGCCCTTCCCGCTTTGCCGAACACCTGGGCAACTTCCGGAATTTTCATTAATATTTCGTCTTGCATTTGCAGCAACCGACCGGCCTCTGAAATCGACAATCCCGGCATAGTTACCGGCATATAGAAAAGAGATCCCTCGTAAAGAGGCGGCATGAATTCCGATCCCAGTTTCACGATCGGATAAACTGTCAATGCCATTAATATTAGCGCTGCGGCAATAACCGCTTTAGGATATTTCAGGGCAAAGGCAACCCGCGGTTTGTAGAGCTTGCCCAGAAAAACAATGATTGGATTCTTATCCTCCGGTAGAATTTTTCCCCGGATAAATAAAGTCATCAGTACCGGTGTCAGAGTGATCGCCAGAAATGAGGAAAAGAGCATGGCAAATGTTTTTGTATAGGCCAGCGGCTTAAACAATCGTCCCGCCTGAGCCTGCAGCGTAAATACCGGCAGAAAGCCTACGGTAATAACCAAAAGTGAAAAGAAAAGTGAAGGCCCTACTTCCCGGGCAGCGGCAATAATCACATCTGTTCTGCTGCCGGGACTACCCTGTTGCTCCCACTCCTCCAGTTTCTTATGGGCATTTTCCACCATAATGATGGAGGCATCAACCATCGCGCCGATAGCAATGGCAATTCCGCTCAAGCTCATGATGTTCGATGTGACACCAAGATAGTACATGCAAATAAATGATATGATAATAGCGATAGGCAACGTAACAATCACAACCAGGGCGCTGGGCAAATGAAATAAGAAGATCAGACACACAATGCTCACGGCAATAATCAGTTTGATAATTTCATCTTTGAGAGTAGAAATAGAACGATTGATCAGGTCAGAGCGGTCATATGTCGTAACAATTTTTACTCCTTTAGGCAGACTTGGAGCTATATCGTTTTTGATCTTATCCTTGACCCTGGCAATTACATTCAGAACATTTTCGCCAAACCGGACAATCACAATACCGCCGGCTACCTCTCCCTTACCATCCAGATCGGCCACTCCCCGGCGGATTTCCGGACCTAACTGCACGCGGGAAACGTCCTTCAAATAAATCGGCGTTCCTCCCGCGCTAACACCTACGGCGACATTTTCCAGGTCGTTTACATTCTTGATATAGCCACGGCCTCGCACCATGTATTCCGCACCGGAAAATTCCAGCACCCGTCCCTCAACATCGCGATTGCTCTTGCGAACGGCCTCCATGACTTTGGTGATAGGCAGATTATAGGCAGACAGGCGATTCGGGTCGACTGTGATCTGATACTGATTAACAAAACCGCCAACGCTGGCTACTTGCGAAACACCCTGCACACTTTCCAACGCCAGCTTGACGTTATAGTCCTGAAGTGAGCGAAGTTGAGACAGATCGAGTTCACCTGATTCATCAACAACAGCATAAGAGAATCCCCAACCCAGGCTTGTGGCATCGGGGCCCAAAACAGGATTAACATCGGCGGGTATTTTGTTTTTGACTGCCTGGAGATATTCCAGAATACGGCTTCTGGCCCAGTAGATATCTGTGCCTTCTTCAAAAATAACATAGATGAAGGAACTGCCTAAGAATGAAAATCCGCGCACCGCCTGAACTTTCGGTGCGGCAAGCAATGTGGAGGTGATCGGATAAGTGATCTGGGCTTCAACCAGATCGGGGCTGCGTCCCGCCCATTCGGTATAAATGATGACCTGCGTATCGCTCAAATCGGGGATGGCATCGAGGGGAGTGTTCTTGAGTGTCCACAATCCCCATGCTACGGCAAAAAATAAAATCAGGAAAACGATAAATTTATTGCGGGCGCTGAATTCAATTATTTTTTCAATCATGCTTTATCTTTCTATTTTGGAAGCGGTTTTATCCCTTTCATCTGTGCCTCCGAATCGACAAGAAAATTAGCGGCGGAGACCACTCTTTCCCCTGCTTTTAGCCCACGCAATACTTCAAGGTAGCCCTCAGTCCTGAGCCCTGCCTTTATTTCCCGCGGTTCAAAAGCACCATTACCCAAATCCACATATGCCACCATTGACTTGCCCGTATCTATTACGGCTGATTCCGGAATCATCAACTTTTTGCCCAGATTAATTTTTATTTCAACATTCGTAAACATCTGCGGTTTTAACTGGTTATTGCGGTTATTTAGCTTTAATCGTACTTTAACTGTGCGTGTTTCCGCCGATATGCTGGGGTAAATATAATCAATTTGTGAAGATATTTCACTGCCGGGAAGATATGTGAGAGTAATTAAGGCCTTATCCCCGATTTTAATCAATGACAATTCAGCCTCATATATATCGGCAATGACCCAGAGATTGGATAAATCTGCTATATCAAATAGTTTTTCACCTGGCATAACCTTCATTCCGGCAACAGCCATTTTTTGCGTAATGAAACCACTTGCCGGACTATACAAAGTCAATGTCCTGATGGTCTTTCCCGATTCTTCAATATTTTTTATCTGCTGGGCGGAAATATCCCACAAAAGCAGTCGCTGCCGGGATGCCGCAAGCATTGCCTCCGCGTCTTTGGCAAGCATCCGGTTTAACTCCGTGCTGGCACCTTGAGCATTATGCGCTTTTGGATCAGCTAAATCCTTGGTCCACTTCAAGGCAGCAAGAAATTCCTGTTGAGTTGCCACTAACTCCGGGCTGTAAATTTCAGCCAGTGGCTGCCCTTTTTGAACATGGCTGCCTGTTGTTTCCACATATAGTTTTTCTATCCATCCTTCAACTTTCGAATTTATAGTTGCCTGCCTGCCTTCATCCGCTTCAATTCTTCCTACCGTTCGAATAACTTTCTGCAATTGCCGCAATGCGACTTTAACCGTCTTCACACCGATGAGTTTTTGCTGTTCGGCAGTTATTTCCACCTGTGGAACTTCCTGTGTTGTTTCCTCTGGCGGACTACCCTGTGGTCGAGCGGCTTTGGCTGTTGTGGCTGATGTTGCTTTATGACCGGAATGATTCTGTGCAAAAACAGATGCAGTAAAGAAGATCAGTAAACATCCGGCAACAAGCGAGCAAAACAACTTCATCGACTGGTTTTGTCTATTCATTTTTTCACGTCTCCTGCCGTTAATCCTTCAGTGATAGCATGCAATCGGGCAATAGCTTTTTGCCTTTCCACAAATTGGGACCAATATGAAGACTCGTAATCGATCAGTATTTTCACCCGGGAAATAATAGTCACCGCTTCCGTCTTGCCTGTGGAATATCCTGTAAGCGCCTGTTCAATATCCTGACTGTTTTTGGGGATCAGGCCATTTTTATAAATAACCATTAATTTTTCAGACGATCGAAGCATCGAATAATTATCCCGCAGCGCCGCCACGATCATTAGCTTCACAGCTTCAATGTCCTGTTTGGCCTGACTGATATTGGCCCTTGCTTCCAGAGTTGCCGGCCTCTGCTTGGAATAAAAGTATAGAGGTATATTAAAGGTTACCGTAGCTGCCCACATATCCTTAAAATCACCAGAGCGGTTGTAGTAACCTCCACCGATGGTGAAGTCCGGAAAATATTCTTTCTGAGCCATTTTCAATCGGGTATCCGCAGCCTCAATCATCTTGCTGCGCGATCTGATTTCAGGAGAATTTTTCAGAGCCAAATCAACCGCTGCTTCAATTTCTAGCGGAAATGGCTCATAAAGAGGTTCATTGGGTCTTTCTAATTGCCCCCTATCCCTACCGACAGCGGCTCTGAGCATAGCCTCAAGCGACAGGATCTTTTGTTTAAGCATTTCTTCTTTTTCCAGCAGCATGTACTTTTCAGTCTGTGCCATGAGTACATCCTGCTGCATCGCCTTACCGGCACTATAGCGCGCCAATGTCATTTCTTCAATCCGGACAAATAATTTCTGTTTGCCGGAAATGAGATCGATATTTTTATAAGCAAGAAAAAGATCATAGTAGAGTTCTTTTATCCGCGCTACAGTTTTGAGTTTGAGCAGCTCATGCATAGCTGCAAGACTCTCGGCATCAAGCCGAATCATTTCTTCCTTCAGCGCCCGTTTCCCCGGAAAATAAAACTGCTGAGAAACTGAAAACATCCACTGGGAACCGGACATCTCGCCGTAGGTATAACGGTCAAAGCTCTCGTTTTGATAACCGAATGAAAACTGTGGATCAGGCAGGCTTCCCGCCTGAGGAATCCTCTGGCGTGCTGCCTCAATACGGGCGGATGATGCCTGAATCTCCGGACTGTTCTTCAGGGCTTCGCCGATCAAAGAGTTAAGCATCGGGTCATCGTTACCGTACGATGCCGCCAGAAAAAAAACGCTTGCAAGTAGTAGCCAGATTTTTAGCAAACTACTTGATATCGACATTTAATTTTACCGTTTGTGTTTTTCCGCCACGGGTTATTTTTATATTAACAAACCAGGGGCCGGACATGGAAAAATTAATTGTGGCCTGATAGCTATCGCCTTTAACGGATGCTCCTGTCTTATAATTCATTGCACCCATACCGGGCATGGCAGGCATCCCATAATCAATAGCAACCGCAGCATCAGTAATCTCTTTACCTGCGGCATCCTTGATCGCAACAGTCATTTTGTTTATACCTGTCACCGGAGGATTTTTATCAATATTAATCTGGACATTGTAATTCCCGGCTTTCTTGGTCAATTCGTAATCTTTGGCCAAGGCCAAACCAGAAGCCATCAGAAAAGCCGCCGCCGCTAAAATCGCAATTATTCTTTTCATTTACTACCTCCAATATTTATTTTTTATTGTATCTCGTTTTTCATTCGCTCAAAATCTTCTTTTGCTATCTCGCCTTTGGCATAGCGCTTCTTTAGAATGTCAATAGGCGTCTCCCGTGATTGCCCTTCGAAATTCTTTGATCTTGTATTTTGAATAATAAAGTAAATCGCCACACCGAATAAAATTAAAAACAGTATCCACATAAACATACCTCCATGGCCAAATCCAAATGCACAACCATAATTTTCAGCGCCATCCCAACCGCCCATCATAGGGCCAGAGCACATGGTTAAGAGCGGCACAGCCGCTAAAATTGCAATTATTTGTTTCATTTATTTCCTCCAATGTTAATTATTAGAAATAATCCCTATTGGTTAAATAGTAATTATTATGTGCTGTTTTGTCAAGTGGTATCGCGTTTAATAATTAATTCATTGTAAATTAAAGATGAAAATTTTGACAGAAAAATCTGCTTATTTTCTTGAAGCAGCATCAAATATTTTTTTAAGTTTGCGGGTTGCTGCTGCAGGATCGGTTGCTGAACAAATGGCCGACACAACTGCAATGCAATCGGCTCCCGCGTCAATGACATCTGCGGCATTAGATTCATTAATGCCCCCGATGGGCACAAGCCGGTGGCGGCTGAAAGCTTTAATTTTGGCAAACCCATCAAGTCCCCAGGCGCCTTTGGTATCAGTTTTAGTCGGTGTGGTAAAAATCGGACTGACACCGATATAATCAACATCAAGCTTCTGGCTATGCTCAACATCTGCCCAAGTCTCCACAGATAATCCGATGATGGCTTTTGGCCCCATAAGTTTGCGGGCAATTGCATAGGGCATATCCTCTTGGCCGATATGCACCCCTTCGGCTTCGCAGGCCAGCGCCACATCAATCCGGTCGTTTATAATCAATGGCACATTGCGGGGTTTGAGAATTTTCCTGACTGCTTTTGCCTCTTCCACAAACAAACGTGTGGAAATATCTTTTTCGCGCAACTGCACATAAGAAACACCGCCTTGCAGCGCCTGCAAGATAACATCGGTAAGCGTTCTATTACGGCATAAGCCGCGATCTGTCACCAGATAAATACCGCGCACACTCAATCCTCAATTTTTAAGTGCTTGTTAATATCATCTTCAGTCAACCGATAGAGAATATCCAGAAAATTCAGCTGCAGGCTGCCGGGTCCAGAACTTGTTGCAGCTGCCATTTCTCCTGCAATACCCATTACCGCCATAGCCTTGGCCGTTGCCGCAAAAGGTGATTTTTCCACAGCGGCAAAAGCTCCGCACAGTGCCGATGCAGTGCAACCCAAGCCTGTTACTTTAGTCATCAACGGATGACCGTTTTTTATACCCAGAATTTTTTCTTCGTCGATGATATAATCTGTCGCACCACTAATACAAACTACGCATTTGTGCGTTTGGGCCAATTTTTGCGCCGTGGCGATTGCCACATCGGAATCAGTGGCACTGTCCACACCTTTGGTTTTGGATCTATCATCATAAAGAGCCATTATTTCAGAGGCATTCCCCCTAATGATAGTCGGCTGTCCTCTATCAATCAATTCCCGGGCAGTCCTTGTACGGTATGCGGTAGCACCGGCACCCACGGGATCCAGAATAACGGGAATTCCTTTTTTGCGGGCACAATGCACAGCTTTAAACATCGAGGATATCCAGAGTTCGCTGAGAGTTCCGATATTAATTACCAGAGCCTGCGCAATATTAACCATTTCCGCGACTTCCTCCTCGGCATGAGCCATTACCGGAGATGCACCAATGGCAAGTAGCGCGTTGGCTGTGCTGTTCATCACCACATAATTGGTAATATTGTGAACGACCGGTGCTTGCATTCGAATTGCTTCAATAGACTTATAAATTTGCGCCGCGTTTATTATCATATATTTTACCCTCATTAACTTTTATTTTATGTAATTCCACCACAACAATCAATGAATATCCGCTAATCACTTTTTTTCATTATCATTGATTTTGCAAGACAAAAATCTTCTTGATTAATTCTGTAATAGCGTATAGTTAAAAAAAATGACAGACAAAAACATTGAACCTTTGAATAAAAAATCTTACAGTTTCCAGGAATGGTTAGCAAAACCAAAATCAATCGCAATCTGTATCTTTGCATTATTTACCCTTATATTATGTATAGTTGTTTTTTGGAGCTATCTCCAATATAAAAATTCCGGTGCATCTCTGCTTTCTGCTGATAAGGCGAGATCGACTTCAATTGCCAACTCTATTCAGAAGCACAATGATGAAGTCCTCAAAGTTCTAGTGTCCTATACCAAAAAAACAGCATTCATCGAGGCGGCTAAAAAGAATGATGTTAATGAGGCGCGCCGACAGCTTGCTTTGCTGAAGAAAGACTCTGATTTTAATCGGGCAATTATTACAGATAAAAACGGCATTGTCCGATCTAATTTTCCGGTCTCTCCTGTTGGAGCTGTCCTTGCATACCGGGACTGGTATAAAGCAACAAGTGCCAAATGGGAACCTAATATTTCCGGAATCTTTCAAGTCACTATCGGTGACAAACCAATGGCGGTGGCATATTCCACGCCTTTTTTTGATGAAAAAAGAAAGCCTCTCGGCATATTAACCATATACAAAAAATTAGATTTTCTCAACGACGCTGCAAAACTGGCATCTATAGACCAACTTACTAATCTTCATGTAATCGATCAGACGGGTAATATAGTTTTTGACAATAAATCCGACATTCAGAAAAAAGTGACTGCTTATGAACTATTTTCAGTTGTTCAGAAAGCAATAGCGGAAAACAGAAAACAGATCGAAGTTCAAAATCAGCAGCAAAACAAGACGATAAGTTATCTATCCATTGCCAAGGTGGAAGGCACAGGTTGGTTGGCCATTGTGCAGCGGGATTTACAAGGCAAACTTCATCCGCAGCAAGCAAGTATCCCGACACCAGCAATATTAATTTTCGTTTTGTTATTTATCACTCTTAGCCTAGGCCTTATATATTTCAGAAAATATGTTCTGCTTAAGAACAATAAAAAACAGCTGCCTTTAGAGACAAAACTTTTTGTAGGTAAACAAATAGAGGCGGAAACACAAAAATTACCTGAAAACCATGACAATCAACCAAATATTCCATTAATTGTGTGGGATCACGATTTAATAATCGTCCGCTTCGACCACACGTTTGAAGAAATGACCGGATGGTCAAAAGAAGAAGTCTTGGGAAAGAAAATTGATATACTCTTTCCGGAAAATTCAAAAAAAGATTCTCTTAGTCGTATCAGCTCAACGGCTAAAAGTGAAAAAATGGAAGTTTTACAGGTTCCCATTCTTCATTCTAATGGCAAGACAGCCATCGCCCATGGACACTATATAAAAGATCGTAAACAAGATGTGACGGAAATCAGTAAACTCCATGGAAATCTGGAAAAGCGGGTTTTAGAGCGTACAGCTAATCTGGAAGCAGCCAATAGGCAGTTGGAAGCATTTAGTTATTCTATTTCCCAAGCTCTATTGACTCCTCTGCACACTATTGAAAAATTATGCGATATCCTGAAAAAAAGTTATTCGGAAAAACCGGATGACGCAGAAAAACATCATATGGAACAGCTGCATAAAGAAGTAAGACTCATGAATAATTTGATTAGCGACATGCTGAAGTTATCGCGCTTTAACCGGGCAGCAATCAGCCGTCAATTAGTTGATGTGAGCAAGATGGTTACGGCGATTATGGAATCATGCAGACAGAAGTATCCAAATAGATCGGTTTCTGTAACCATCGATAAGGATATTAGCATTAATGGTGATGAGGTCATGCTAAAAATTGCGTTGGAGAATGTGATTGACAATGCTTGGAAATTCACAGCTTCAAGGGAGCGAGCCGTAATAAAGTTCGGTTCGTCCATGAAGGATGAAAAGATGGCTCTCTTTATTCGGGATAACGGTGTGGGTTTTGACATGGCACATGTGAACAAGCTCTTCAGCCCCTTCCAGCGCAATGAAAAAAGTGCATATCTTCCAGGTATCGAACCGGTTACCGGAATCGGCCTCGCCACTGTACAATTGATTGTAGATCGCCACGGCGGAGAAATCTGGGCGGAGGCCAAGCCGGGAAAAGGGGCTACATTCTATTTTACACTTTCTTAGTGACACCATTCATAAGGCTGCATCTTTGCCTTTATACGCCAATTCCTTCAAACAGAACTGTTGAAAGATAACGCTCTCCGGCATCGGGAAAAATTACAACGATAATTTTATCCTTAAACTCGCTTTGCCCGGCCAACCTTACTGCCACTGCACAGGCCGCACCACTGGAAATGCCAACCAGTATTCCTTCTTCTCTGGCCAATCTTCGGGCAAAATCCACAGCCTCGGCACTATCCACTAATTCAACGCGATCAACTATAGATAAATCCAGCGTATCCGGAATAAAGCCTGCGCCTATACCCTGAATTTTATGCGGCCCCGGTTTAAGTTCCTGCCCGGCAAGTTTCTGGCTGATCACAGGGCTTTCTTTTGGTTCAACCGCAACGGAAATAATTTTCTTCCCCATTTTGTTTTTAATGAAACGGGAAATGCCGGTAATCGTTCCGCCGGTGCCCACTCCTGATACCAGAACATCAACTGCCCCTTCCGTGTCATTCCAGATTTCCGGCCCGGTTGTTTTTTCATGTATTGCCGGATTGGCCGGATTCTTAAATTGCTGCGGTAGAAAATATCTTTTCGGATCTGATGCCGCGATCGCCTCGGCTTTGGCAATCGCCCCTTTCATTCCTTCAACCGCTGGCGTCAAAACCAGATTCGCACCAAATGCAGCCAACACAAGTCTTCGCTCAATGCTCATAGTTTCCGGCATTGTCAGCGTAAGCTTATATCCCCGCGCCGCAGCTACATAAGCCAGACCGATTCCGGTATTGCCGCTGGTCGGCTCAACAATTTCTACTCCTTTTTTTAGCAATCCTTTTTCTTCGGCATCCCAGATCATTGCCGCACCAATACGGCACTTAACTGAATAAGCAGGATTGCGTCCTTCAATCTTAGCGAACACATGTGCTTTTGAGCTATCAACTACGTGATTGAGTTTTACCAGAGGCGTATTGCCGATGGACCGGGAATTATCTTCGTAAATCTTTTTCATAAAGCCTCCTAATGCGGGGGTGCGACGTATCGCACCCCTACTCTAATTATGTTTTATCCAATGCCCGCCCGATATCTGCGATAATATCATCGATATGTTCTAATCCGATGGAAAGCCGGATGAAATCCGGGGTTACACCGGTGGCCAACTGCTCCGCAGCTGATAACTGCTGATGCGTTGTTGTTGCCGGATGAATGGCCAGCGTTTTGGCATCACCAACATTGGCCAGGTGCGAAATCAATTGCAGCGAATTAATGAATTTCTTCCCGGCATCGGAACCGCCTTTGATACCGAATCCAATTATCGCACCTGCGCCTTTGGTTAAATACTTTGCAGTTCTTTGTTTTTCAGGGCTCTTGGCCAATCCCGGATAATTTACCCAACTTACCTTCGGATTTTCTTCCAGATACTGCGCTACCGCCAGCGCATTCTCCGAATGTCGCGGCATACGCAAATGCAATGTTTCCAGACCCTGCAAAAACAAGAATGAATTAAATGGAGATAATGCCGGCCCCAGATCGCGCAAAAGCACAACTCTCGCCTTAATTATGTAAGCTATATTGCCATTGGGTTTTAAGGCTTCCACAAAATTCAGACCATGATAAGCCGGTTCAGGATCAGCAATCAGCGGATGTTTGCCCCCAGTCCAATCAAATTTTCCGGAATCGACAATCAGGCCTCCCAGTGACGTACCGTGCCCACCAATAAACTTTGTCGCAGAATAAACTACTATATCCACGCCGAAATCAATCGGCCTTAGGAGATAGGGTGAAACTGTATTATCCAGCACAAACGGTATGCCCTGTTTATGCGCCACTGCCGCAATGCCTTCCAGATCAGCTACATCCAGTTTCGGATTGCCGATGGATTCAGCATATACCGCTTTAGTCTTCTTCGTGATCGCTTTTTCCAAAGCCTGTAAATCGTTAGACTTTACAAAGTTTACCTTTATGCCCAGACGCGGAAATGTATAATGGAACAGGTTATACGTTCCGCCATAAAGATTATCCGCGGAAACTATTTCGTCACCTGCCTGGGCAATATTGAGCAGGGCCAGAGTTATTGCCGATTGGCCGCTCGCCACTGCAAGCGCCCCTACTCCCCCATCCAGAAGAGCGATTCTTTTTTCCAGCACATCGGTTGTCGGGTTCATCAACCGCGTATAAATATTGCCGAATTCCTTGAGACCGAAAAGACTGGCCGCATGATCGGTATCCTTGAACTGATAAGACGTTGTCTGATAAATAGGGACAGCTCTTGATCCTGTTGTCGGATCAGCTTCCTGCCCGCCATGTAACACTAAAGTATCAATTTTTAACTTATTATCTATTTTGCTCATTTTTTATTCCTCTCTAAATTCTTGATAACATCCTCAATCACTCCGCCTCCCAACACTTCATCTCCGGCGTAAAAAACTACTGCCTGCCCGGGCGTTATTGACTCCTGCGCTTCTTTAAACACGACCTTTAATTTATTCCCTTCTTTTTGAACCGAGCAGCGTGCCGGTTTCTTCCGGTAACGAATTTTGGCTTCCATTTCCGCCGGTAAATCATGTGTCAGAAGATTTATTTCACCGGCAATAAGCCCAATGGAGTACAAATCATTTTTCTCGCCAACTACAACTCTGTGTTTTTCCGCATTAATTTCCACCACATAAAGCGGTGTTTTAGCGCTGATTCCCAAACCGCCGCGCTGGCCGATTGTATAATAAATAATTCCTTTATGTTTTCCTAAAACGTTACCGGCCATGTCAACAATATCACCAACCGTTGCAACTACATTTTTCTCCTGAAAGAATATACGGTAGTCACCTTGCGTGACAAAACAAATATCCTGACTTTCCGCTTTCTGCGCCACATGCAGGCCGGCTTTTTTAGCCAGAGTTCGAACTTCGTCTTTACTCAAAGAACCTAACGGAAAAAGCAGAAAAGATAAATCTTCAGCTTTTATAGTATATAGGAAATAGGTCTGATCCTTAATCTTGTCTTTCGGACTCAGTAAATGCCAGGTTTCCTTCTGCCTTTTAATTCGTGCGTAGTGGCCGGTAGCCAGATAATCAAACCCCATAATTTTTGCCTTCGCCAAAATTGATCCAAACTTCAAGTAGCGGTTGCAATCAATACAGGGATTCGGTGTCCGCCCTCTTTGATATTCTGCAACAAACTTATTGATTATCCGCTCTTCCATTTCGCCAGCGTAATCAAAAACAAAATGTGGAATCTGCAATTGATCGCAGACATGCTTGGCATCGTCAATGGCATCGAGACCGCAGCAACGTGTGCCCTCAAACTCACCGTCCTCCTTGATTCCGAGGCACATGGTAACTCCCGTCACGTCATAACCGTCCTCTTTGAGAAGCAACGCCGCCACGGACGAATCAACACCACCGCTTACCGCCACCATAACTTTTTTCTTCATAGAGTATCCAGAGTGACAACCATTAACGAAACATTTTATCTTATGCCAAATTATATATCGCTCATTAAATTGTTCTGAGCTTTTTCTCTTCTAACGTTGACTAGCTCAGCTAAAGTAACGGTAGCTAGTGTTTCCCTAATTTTATTCCCCAGCATCGACCAGACATCTCGAGTCGGACAAATACTTGACCGCGAACATTCGCCGGGATTCTGCACGCAATCAACCAGGCAATTTTCCCCTTCCAGAGCGTCGAATATTTCCTGCGCGGTAATCCTCTCGGGAAGTCGAGTGAGACTGTAGCCGCCATGCGCCCCACGGGTGGATTGAATTAACCCGGCTTGGCGCAATGGTATGACAATCAAGCTTAAATACTTTTCTGAAATATCCTCTCTTTTGGCAATATCTTTTAGGAAAACGGGGCTTGTCCCGAAATTGTCAGCCAAATCGGCCATCATGCGCAATCCGTATCTTGATCTTGTCGATAATTTCACGTTTTACTCTTTCGCTTCTGGATATACTATCTTTTTAGTAGTAATTAAAGCAAGGGAAATCTTTTGTCAAGAATTATTTTGGTGCCATGCTAAGATCTATTGATAATCAGCAACTTCTCTGTTAAATAATAACAAAACAATTTCTTGCAGTTCAACGTCTTTTAAAATTTTCGAGACTCAGGGGGAAAGAAAATTATGAAAATAGCCATATTAACAGGTGGCGGAGACTGCCCGGGGCTCAATGGCGCAATCAAGTGGGTAACAAAAAGCGCTCTTGATCCAAAAAATTCAGAAAACCGAGCTATTTCATTTGAAGTCGTGGGAATTACACAGGGTTGGAAAGGCATAATCGAAGTTGATCCGGACGATCCGAAAAGCTGCGAGAAATACATTAAGCATTTAGATGAAGAAACCGTCCGGACATGGGATCGATACGGCGGAACAAACCTGGGAACATCGCGGACAAATCCGTTTAATCCCAAAAATGACCGTTCAGCAAAAGTAATTGATAACATTAAAAAACTGGGGATCGATGTGATTGTTGCCATCGGCGGCGAAGATACTCTTGGTGTCGCCTATAAATTACATAAGCTGGGTATAAAAACCGTGGGGATTCCCAAGACAATCGACAACGATCTCATGGGAACCGAATATTCACTCGGCTTTGATACAGCGATTAACGTCATCATGGAAGAAATCGACCGGTTAAGAACAACCGCCGGATCGCATGGCCGCATTTTTGTTGTGGAAACAATGGGACGCCATGCCGGCTGGCTTGCCCTCCAAGGTGGAGAGTGCAGCGGGGCGTATATCATTCTAATACCCGAACATCCTTTCAATATGGAACGAGTATGTGAACTATTGCGGCAGCGTCATGGCCGTGAAATAAACTATTCCATCATTGTAGTCGCCGAAGCTGCCAAACCTGCTGGAGGTCTTGAATTTGTGAAAGATGCTCACCTAGACGATTTTGGGCATGAATCAATAGGCGGAATTGCCAGTTACGTCGCCACTGAAATTCAAAATAAAACCGGGTTTGAATCTCGCCATATAATCCTGAGTCATCTCCAGCGCGGCGGGACGCCTTCCGCCCGTGATCGCCTGATGGCCAGATGGTTTGGTATCGCCGCAGTCGACATGATTATAAATGAAGATTTCGGACGTATGGTATCTCTTTCGCGCGGAGAAATTAGCGGTGCGCCAATGAAAGAGATTATAAATAAATTAAAATTGGTAGATGTAGAAAAGTATTACGATACAGAAAGGTATAACGGGCGCAGAACAATAATTTAATAAAACAGCGTCCAACTTTTACAATTGGACGCTGTTAGTATTTACTTTCACTACTTACAAACTAATAATCGACTAAGGCTCCCAGATAAAAAATCGAGAAACTATACCACCGGTTTTAGCATTGCCAAGGAAAAATCCCGTCTTACCGGAAGCATAAACGGGATTACCATCACCATGTAAGACGGTACCGTCATCTGTAATCGGAGCACTGGCGGGTACAACTGGTGTTCCGTCTGGATTGGTAACAGCGGGAAGCTGCTGAACTCCATCAATAGACGCAGTGAAGGTTAATGTAGTTGTGCCACTGACCGAAAATCTGTACGTATGCAAAACTGTTGGGTCAAACGTCGTGACTGCGGAATTGGCTACAGGGGCAGTGGCAAGAATGGTAATTGTTGATCCAAGGTTATCTATTTTTTGAATTTCTACAGTTGGCACTAAAGTATCCAAAAAAATAAAAGCGTAGTGTTGGGAACCAGTGCCGGTTGCCCGCAGAATCAAACCTAAATTGTTGCTGACATCATTGTTAATAGCTATTCTGGCGGTTACGGAACAATTGGCACCACTACTGTAGGTATTGAGAGCTTTGCACAACTCGTTTGTTTATTTCTTTCCATTACCTGTTCTTTTCTTGTTTTATCTTTTGATGTGCCGGTAAATTTCCTAGTTATTCAAAGCTAATATATTGATATTATTAATAATATAGCTTGACATCGTC